>JANQLJ010000062.1 GCA_028280665.1 Alphaproteobacteria bacterium | reverse complement strand
GCGGGACTTCGTCGAATTCCCTTCGCAAATCATGGAAAAGTGGGCGTTCCATCCGGAAGTATTGAAGTCCTATGCCATCCACTTCGAGACCGGCGAGCCCATGCCGGACGAGCTGATCGAACGGCTGAACGCGGCCACAGTGTTTAATCAGGGTTTCCGCTCAACTGAATACAGCGCCGCCGCGCTTCTGGACATGGACTGGCACATGCTGGAAAGCGATGATCTTCAGGATGCGGATGAATTCGAAAAGGCTTCGCTCGAACGCATGGGCCTGATGACCGAGATCGCGCCGCGCTATCGCAGCACGTTCTTCTTGCACATTTTCTCGAACGTCTTTTATTCGGCCGGGTACTATGTTTACGACTGGGCGGCGGTGCTGGATGCGGACGGTTTTGTGCCCTTCAAGGAAGACGGCATCTACGACGCCGGTCACGCAAAATCGCTGAGAGAAAACGTTCTGTCGCGCGGCGGCTCGGAACACCCCATGGAGCTTTACAAGCGCTATCGCGGGCAAGAGCCCACCATCGACGCGCTGCTTGAGACGCGCGGATTTGCAGGCGCCTAAAGAGCTTCAAACGCGCGCGCCTACCGCACCAGGATTTCGAGCGTAAGACTGGTCACGCCGAAGCGGGGATGGCAGCTAAACTCGACGCGATTGACGCGCCGGTCCACACCCGCCATTTCAAACTCGCCCACTTCGCCTTGCGCAAAGCTGCGCCGTTCGATGTAGGCCTTGCGCCCGTCGGCCATCCAGATCTCGATGGAATGGCAAAAGACAGCACCTCCTTGGGGCCGAAACCCGAGCGCGTCGATCCCGCCTTCTTCATAAAGACGCACCGCGTTGTGGGGGGAGTGACCCATGACCTCAACGCTCTCCGCCACCATCCAGGGTGCGGGCTCGACGGCGTTTTCGGCCAAAGCCGCGGCGGTCTGCCCCACCACCATGGCTGCGAGCAGGCAGGCCGCCCAAATGGCGCCAATACGCGGCATGTATATTCCTCGATCGGTCAAAACGCCCCAAATGCCCTAACCCCGGGGTCTAGCATGCAGCGCCGGTTACGGCCTAATCAAATGAAGGCGATCAAATCACCGGCGGTTCCCACAACTCTACTCCGTCTTTGCGCCTAAGATGAAGGCCAAGGCCCCGAGATCGCCAAGGTAAAGCCCGGGTCCTGAATGTTAACAAACAAGGTACTACCGTCCGGCGAGAAACAGGCGCCGGCAAACTCACCATTGCGTGGATGTACGTTCCGGGCAAAGTCCGCAATCCCGCCATTTTTAGTCAGTACACGAAGGAAATTACCCTCAGTGCCGTCCTCGCAGAGAAGGAGCTCGCCCCACGGCGCCGCTTGAATGTTGTCGACAAGATCGAACACCTCGCGACCGGGGCTTTCATAAGAAAGCTCCACCGTGGGCGGCTCGCCCGCCTCCGCAGGCGTGCCTTCGAAACGGCTGGGCCGGTACTTGAAGATTTGCCCGGCGGCAACGGGCCCGCCTGCCGTACAGGCGAAATAAACCTCGCGCACGCCGTTCATCATGGTGAAAATAATACCTTCCCCGCGCGCAAACTTCACCGCGCCGTTGGCTGCTTCCACCACCCGGATATCGGCCTCCCGCGCCAGAGGGTCTTGGACGTCGATCCAGCGCACTGGCACCGGCCGGCCGCGGGGCATGGTACCGGGACCCGCGCCACCCCATTCGGTTTGGAAATTCCGCGCATCCGCGGGCAGGTCTTCCATGAAGGTCAGCACTTGCAGCCGCCCGCCCTGCGCAAGTTTGCCCGGCTGATCCGGCAGGAAGCGGAAAAGCGGCCCTTCGTAGTCATCGTCCGTCATATAGACCGCACCGGTCGAAGGATCGACGGCGGCGGCTTCGTGGACGAAGCGCCCCATCCCGGTCAGGGGTTTGGGGTCGGCAAGGCCTCTTCCTGTGCTGGGCACTTCAAAGACGAAGCCATGGGCCTTTTGAAACCGCGGATCGTCAGGCCCGGCCACGGTTTCCTCGCACGAAAGCCAGGACCCCCATGGCGTCGTCCCGCCGGCGCAATTGATGATCGTGCCGCAAAGCGAAAGATGTGAGCTGACAATCTGTTCCGTACCAAGATCATAAACAAATGTTGTGGTGCCGCCGGGATGCGGATTGCCGTCCTGATCCAGGTCATAGAATTGATCCGGGCTGTAACCGGGGGCCGCGCCGCCGGTTTCTTCAAACGGTGAGAGCCCCCCCGCATCGCCACCGATTTCGTGATTTCGCACGACAATGCACGTGCCCGGCGTTTCACCGGGGAATGTCGCCATGCCATCGGGACGCCCCGGCGTGAGCAGCCCGTCGGACATGCGGTGGCCGGTTTCCGAAATGATGCGGTAGGTAAAGCCTGCGGGAAGATCCAGAAAATCGCGCGGGTCGGGCTGCAACGGACCGAACCGTCCCGCATTGGCGGTGGTTGCCCTCACCGCCTCTTGCGCCATGATGCCGGACCATTTGAGCGCGCCGCCCATGGCCACACTGGCCGCAGCGGCTTGGCTCAAGAAATGTCTGCGCGTTACGTTTTTCACGAGGGGAGCCTTTTCCTTCGCGTTTGCCCAGTAAGAGCGTGCTTCTTGATTGTGACAAACCCTATCGGCGCGCGCTAGATTTCCGTGAAGGTGCCGGCCTGCCATTGATCGCGCAGCACGAACTTCTGGATCTTACCCGAGCCGGTGAGCGGAAACTCGCCCACTTCGAACCATTTCGTCGGCGTCTTTTGCGGTGAAAGGTGCTCGCGCAAATAGGCAAAAAGTGCCTCGCGGTCGATGGCGCCACCGGGCGCGGGGCGCAGGAACGCGCTGACAATCTCGCCGTATTTTTCGTCCGGCAGCCCGACCACCGCAACCTCGGCGACCGTCTCGTGCTTGAACAAAAGCTCCTCGATCTCGCGCGGATAGATGTTCTCGCCGCCGCGGATAATCATGTCCTTGGGGCGGCCTTCGATTTTGGTGTAGCCGCGCGCATCCATAGAGCAAAGATCGCCGGTGTGGAGCCAGCCGTCCTTGTCGATGGTCTCGCCGGTGGCCTCAGGATTGTCGAAGTACTCAAGCATCACATGATAGCCGCGCGTGCAGTATTCGCCCTTCTCACCAAAGGGAACCGTCTCGCCCGTTTCCGGGTCGATGATCTTCACCTCCGTATTGGGCATTGGCAGGCCCAGCGTGTTGGCCTTATCTTCGAGGCTATCGTCCGTATGCGTCATGGAGGCAACCGGCGAGCATTCGGTTTGTCCAAAGAGAATGACAAACTGCACGTCAAGCTGTTCCTCAAGCCGCTGCACCAGCGCCGCGGGAACCGTCGAGCCCCCCGACGCCGCAAGGCGCAAGGAGGATAGATCGCGCGAGGTAAAATCCGGGTGCTCCATGATGGCGATGAGCATGGTGGGCACGCCGAAAAGACCGCAGCTTTTATAAGTTTCAATAAGTTCAAGGGTAAGGCCGGGGTCGAACATGACCGGCAGCACTTGCGTGCCACGCATGGCAAGGCACCCGAGAACCGCAAGCACGCACCCCGAGGTGTGAAAAAGCGGCATGATCGAGACCGCCACATCGCCGGGCTGTTGCCCCTGAATGGCGGCGGTGTGGGCGGCATTGTTGACAAGCCCCCGGTGATGGAGAAGCGCACCCTTGGGAAAGCCCGTGGTGCCGGATGTGTACTGGATCATCACCGGGTCGGTGGGCTTGAGGTCGGGCAGCGCCGCATCGCTCTCGCGGCCTTCGGCAATCAGATTGTCCCATTCGTCGAACAGGATCACCTCGCGCAGATCAGGGCATTCACCGCGAACGCTTTCCACATGCGCCGCCATGCGGTTGCCGCGAAACTCGCGCATGACCAAAACCCCCGCCGCGCGGGACTGGTTCAGCACATATTTGACCTCGTCCGGCTGGTAGGACGGGTTGACGGTCACCAGCACCACGCCGGCGAGCGCCGTGCCGTATTCGGTGATTACCCATTCAGGAATGTTGGGCGCCCAGATGGCGACGCGCTCGCCCGGCTTGAAGCGGCCCAGCAGCGCGCGGGCCAGGCACTCGGCCTCGTCCAAAAGCTCCGTATACGTCCACTCGCGCCGCGCCGCGGGGTCGGCATCGCCCGCAATCAGCGCGATGCGGTCTGGTTCATCCGCCACCGCTTCGCGCAGGGCATCGCCGATGGTGATGTCGCGGACAGCGGGCGTTTCTGGTCCTTTGGCATAGGATTGGGTCATTTGAGCAGCTCCGTTGACTTTGGCTGCGCAATAGTTCCCTCGAATGGAGCGGCGCGTCAAACGGTGTGCGGCCCGCCAGCAGTTTGCCAGCGGGCCGCCTTGCACTTAACCCAGTGCTGGATCAGCGAAGCGTCTCAAGCGCGGCCATGATCCGCCCCGCCTGATCGTTGTTGATCACGCTCGAAAGCACGCCGATGAAGTGCGGGTGCTCAGCCCCCGACAGAATGTACTGCCAGCGGTATGCCCTCAATACACCAGCCTCCAGAACTGCCTGTTCCTCGCTCGATAGCGGGTTCTTGCATGCGGTTGCGAAGTAGGTGGCATCATTGACCGCCTGGGCCTGCAGAATGCCGTCGACCGCCACCACCAGCTCGATAAACTCGTCGACGGCCGTGTCACGCTCCGCGTCCGTCATACCCGCATCGGTTCGCAGGAACTCAAGCTCGTCGAGCACCGCGTGCTGGCTTTCTTCCTTCCAGTGATAGAGGAACACATCCTTGAAGAGGGGCGATATGTCCTCTTCGGTTTCGATGCTCTCGCGATAGTGCTGCTGCGTAAAGAGCTCAATGTGCAGCGTAAGCGCCAGAACCGCCCAGGTGCTCTTGCCCAGCACCACGCCCGCAACGTCATTGGGATTGACGTCAAATACATATCCCGCAGGCAGGCAATTCGCGGCCAGCAACTCGATGCGGCGAAAAAGTTCCTGGTGCTTGATTTCCTCATCGCTGAAACGGACGAGGGCTTCGAGCGCTGTTTGATCGCCGAGCCAATGGTCCTGGCTAAGCTCCAGGATCTTTGCGTTGATGAACCGTTCGACCAGCCCGAAGATATTGGCGTAGGTACGCCCTTGAATCTGGCTCAAGAGGCGTTTGTCGTCCGCGTCGAGAAACTCGAACTCACCGACCTTGGAAAGGCCGGCGGGCAAAAATGTATCCGCGCTATCGAATGCGCGACCCCGAATCACATCGTCATCAATGTCCCAGCGAATGCGCTTTGAAATCTCGATGCAACGCCCGTAACGGGACATATCAATTTGAGTATGGTGCATGTTCATGGCCTTGGCCTTCCTTGTGATAGTCTTCTTATCCTTGCTTCGCTGGCGACAGGCTGTTCCGCCCCGCCATGCGCCGCTGCGATGGCTGGAAGGTAGGGAGGCGGGCGCCCTGCCGCATAAAGAAGGGTTTGATTTTCCCTTTAGAAACGCTTTATTTTCGGCTGAAACCTTGAGGTTTAACCCTTTGATTCATGAGTTCGCGAGCTTTCGGATCGATGTTCAGCGCCAAGAGCTATGGCGCGGCAAGGAAGAGCTTTCTGTCGAGCCCCAGGTCTTTCAGCTCCTAGTCTATCTCATCGAAAACTGCGACCGTGTGGTCAGCAAGGACGATCTGATCGAACACGTCTGGAACGGCCGCATTGTCTCCGACGCCACGCTCAGCACCCGCATCAATGGCGTTCGGAAAATCCTCGGCGACGACGGCAAGCGGCAAGACATCATCCGCACCGTGCCGCGCCGCGGTTTTCGTTTCATTGCCGAACTTAAAGGTAAAACCGGCGCGGCGCCTCTCGCGGACGCGGCCGATGCAAGCGACCGACCTGGCCGTCAGACGATTCGCTTTTGCACGGCCCACGATGGACTGCGCATTGCCTATGCCATTTCCGGCCAGGGACCGCCCCTGCTGAAGGCGCCCAATTGGCTGCATCATCTCGAATACGATTGGGAAAGTCCCGTTTGGGGGCACATGCTGCATGCCCTTTCGGAAAAACGAACGCTCATACGTTTCGACCAACGGGGCAACGGGCTGTCGGACCGTCATGTGCCTGAGTACCGGTTTGACGACATGGTGGATGACCTTCACACCGTGGCCGAAGCGGCGGGGCTCGATCGCTTTCCTTTGTTCGGGGTTTCGCAAGGTTGCGCCTACTCGGTTGCCTATGCGCACAGGCATCCCGAAAAGGTCAGCCACCTCATTCTCTATGGCGGTTTTTTGAGGGGGCTTCGCCTGAGGGTCGAAGATGATGGCGCGTTGGATGCCGAACTCCGGCTGCGCATGATCCGCGAGGGGTGGGGCCGGAACAATCCCGCGTTCCGCCAGTTCTTCACCAGCCTTTTCATTCCCGGCGCGGACAAGGAACAGATGGACTGGTTTAATGAGCTTCAAAAGAAGACAATTGATGGAGAGTCGGCGGCGCGCACCCAAGACATGGTATTCAGTATAGATATCAAAGATATTGCCGCAGAGCTTGACGTCCCCACACTGGTTCTGCACTGCCGCGGTGACGCGGTCTCGCCCCTGGAAGGGGGGCGCGGGCTCGCCGCGCAAATCCCCAATGCCAAGTTTGTGGCGCTGGAAGGCAACAACCACCTGTTTCTCGAACACGAACCCGCGCGGCAACGCTTCATTGAAGAAGTCGATGCATTTCTGGCGGATGCCTGACCTTAGGCCTAGCTCTTGCGGTAAAGCGAGATGTGCATCTTCGAGCCCGCCGTGAAGGGCTCACGGCGCCATCCGCCCCAGCGCTGCTCGAGCGTAAGGCCCGCGAGCTTCGCCATCAAATCAATCTCCGCGGGGAACGCATAGCGCATGGGAAGGGGCACCAGTTTCACCGCGCCGCCTTTCACGCGGATGTACTGATGATTGATCACCTGGTTCACGGGATCATGCACGGCGGTTTCGATGGTGACCGCGTTTTTCGATATGTGCCGCGTCCGCACGAGCTGACCATCCTTGAAGCGCGCAAGGTCAGGCACAAAGGCTTCGACAAGAAAGCCGCCGCCTTCCGTCAGCCGCGCGGCGGTGTTTTGAAAGCACCGCACCTGCGCCTCTTGGGAGGTCAGATTAAAAAGCGTGTTGAAGATAAGAAAGACGAAATCGAACGGGCCGTCGACGCGGGCGTCCGCCATATCGCCGATGGTGACAGGGATCGCCTCCCCACCGGGCTTTGCGCGCAGCTTGGCGACCATTTCCTCCGAAGCGTCGATGCCTTCGATCCGCACGCCCCGCCGCGCCAGCGGCAGCGCGACACGGCCCGTGCCGATGGCAAGTTCGAGCACACGGGCATCCCCCGCCAGCTCCGCGATCAGCTCGACGGTCTCCGCCGTCGTGCCGGGATCGTGCAGCTCGTCATAATCCTCCGCATTCAGTTTGCCGAAGGTTTCGGGGCCATAATCCTTCACTCAATTTGCTCCTTGTACAAATTATTCCCGCCCCTCGGCAGGTTCGCCCTGTGGAAGGCCGCGCGGCGAACTTTCCCCTATGCCGCCTGGCGCAAATTTGCAATATTCCCGGCATAGAAACAGCTACGTCCCCGGAGATTTCCAATTCATGCCCGTCTCTCTCGTCATCGTCGATGACTTTCTGCAGGACCCCGCGCCGCTGCGCGAAATCGGGCTCAAGCAAGATTACCCCGCGCTCGACGAGCCGGCGTTCTACCCGGGCCGCAACTCAGCCGGTGCGCAGATCATCCCCGGGTTTGAGCAAGTGATCTCCCAGCTCGCGGGCGTGCCGCTCAAGCCCGTGCAAGACGGCGCCGCCTATGGCAAGTTCCGCATTGCGCTCGACGGTGACAAGGGCGCGGCGGGGGTTCATATCGACAATGCGGACTACACCGCCATTCTTTATTTGACGCTGCCCGAGCATTGCCAGGACGGCACTCACTTCTTCCGCCATATCCCCTCGGGCACCGACCGCGCGCCACAGAACCCTGATGAACTCAAGGCCATGGGCTGCGATACGGTTCAGGAATTTTGGGACAAAGTCATGACGCCGCACACAAACGATCCCACCAAATGGGAAAAGATCGCGACCGCGCCCATGCGCTTTAACCGGCTGGTCCTGCTGGACGCCAAACAGTGGCATGACGCAGGGCGCAGCTTCGGCACGGACGTGACCAACGGCCGGCTGGTCTATCTTACCGGGTTTAATGTGGCGATCTAGGAGACGAAATACCGATGGATGAGAATTCCGAAAGTGGGCCCACACTGTACCTGGGATGAGCGACATCGAGCGCGAGTAACCAACGGACGGCTGGCCGATATGGACCTGGAGGCAAAGATCAATGAAGCTCTACAATGCCCAGTCCGGCAATACCAAGCGCGTGCGGATTTTTATCGTGGAAAAGGGGATCGACATTCCGCGCATCGAAATCAAACTTGGCACGGACACGCGCGCACCGGAATTTCTGAACATCAATTCCCTGGGCGAAGTGCCCGTGCTGGAACTCGATGACGGCACCATCATCACCGAAAGTCTCGCCATTTGCCGCTACCTGGAAGCAGCCTTCCCCGACCCGCCCCTGATGGGACGGGATGCAACCGAACAGGGTGTGATCGAAATGTGGAGCCAGCGGATTTACGGACAGCTTCTCATCACATACGGCTTTTTCGTCCGCCATTCCTTGCCGCTTTTTGCAGATGTGGTCGATCAAGTTCCCGCCTTTGCGGAAAGCCAGAAAGCGGCCATTCCGGGCAAGTGGGAATGGCTTGAAGCCGAGATGGCAGACGGGCGGCCTTTCATTGCGGGAGAGGCTTTTTCCATGGCCGATATTCAAGCCATGACCGTCTTGTGGATTGCCGATGGCCTAGACCTTCCCATTCCGGAGCACTGTGCCAGCCTAAACAAATGGGCCACAGCAGTGAGAAAACGGCCAAGCTGGGACGCCTGACCGCTACACGGCAGAAAGGCCAAACATTCTTCAAGAGGGGTTGAACTTCGTCTCAAATGAGACATATATGTCTCATGGATACGATCAGACCCACTTCCCGCGACGCCATCCTTGAAGCGGCGTTTCAGACGTTCAGCAAGCGGCCAGGCGCCTCCCTTGCCGAGATCGCCGACCACGCGGGCGTCGGCCGGGCCACCCTGCACCGGCACTTCGGGTCCCGGGAGGCGCTGATGGCGGCGCTGGCGCAAACGGCGCGGGACGAGCTGAACGACGCCGTCGATGCGGCGGTTGGGAATACCGTCAGCCATACGGATGGGCTGCGGCGCGCGCTCGCCGCGATCATCCCCCTCGCCGAACGGCAATGGTTCCTCGCGCAAGAGCCGGTCCTCCAGAACCCGGCGATTGAAGCCGCTTACGTCGCTGATCAGGCCGCCCTCTGCACGGCGATCGAAGAGGCGAAAGCGGAAGGCACGTTCGACCCAAACGTCCCCACGCGATGGATTGCCGAAACCTATGACAGTTTGATTTTCGCGGCGTGGGAGATGGTGCGCGACGATGCGCTCACCGCCGATCAGGCCGCCGATCTCGCGTGGCGGACGCTCACCCGCGGATTGGGAACAGAAGGATTGGCAGGCAAGACATGAACACCGGAACTATCCAAGAGCTTGGCGCTCAGATCGACGAGGCCTTTCTTCTCATTGGCGCGGCCGTCTTTCTTATCGAACTGGCACGCGCCTTGTTCAAAGGCTCGCTGAAGGGCCGCAACATCGCCGAAATGTTTGTCAGCGCCTCCACCCAAATCCCCTTCCTGGCGGTTGAGATTTTCATAATGACGGGCGCCTATGGGATTTACTACATCATTTCCGACACCTGGGTGTCGTGGACGATGCCACTCAATGGGTGGACCGTTGCGCTCGCTATTTTGGTTGCGGATTTCTTCTATTACTGGGAACACCGCATGGCGCATATGGTGCGGCTTTTCTGGACGCAGCATGCGGTCCATCATTCCTCGCGCGAGTTTAACGTCATCACGTCCATTAGATTCGGGCCGCTGGAAAGCGCATGGTCGTTCTTCGCGTTCATTCCGATGGTCCTGCTTGGCTTTCATCCGGCACTGGTCCTCTTCGGCTTAGCCGCCGTTCTCGCCTATCAGACGTGGATCCATACCGAAACCATCGGCAAGCTGGGCCCCATCGAGTGGATCTTCAACACGCCCTCCCATCACCGGGTGCATCACGGGGCGGACGAGAAATATCTCGACAAGAACTATGGCGGTATCCTGATTATCTGGGACCGGATGTTCGGCAGTTTTCAGGCCGAGGAAGAAAAGCCGTATTACGGCCTCAAGCGGGACTTCAACAGCCAGAACCCCTTGTACGTCTGGTTTTCCGAACTGCCGCAGCTATGGCGGGATTTGCAAGCCGCCAAGAGCTGGAGAGAAGTGTTCATGCGCCTTTTCGCGCGGCCTGATTGGCAGCCGAAATAGCCGCCATGGCGTCTCAGTTTCAGAAGATGCGGGAAACCCCCTCCGTGCTCGCCGACGCGCGGCTGACCATGGGCACGCTGCTTGCCAAGTTCACGGGGCCGATTGCCATCACCTGGTTTCTCACCCTTTGCGAAACCACGCTGATGGCGCTGGTGGCTTTGTTCATCGGTTTTGCCATTGACGGCCTGCTTGCGGGCGAGACCGCCGCTCTTTTGAACCTCGCGGGTCTTCTCGCCGCCATCTTGATCGTTGCCGTGGGCCGCCGGGTCTATGACACCCGCGCCTATGGCACCATCCGCGTCGAGCTTGGCCGGGAACTGGCGGCGCGCGCCGACAACGGATCGGGTGACGGCTCGGTTTCAACAACCAATGCCAGGCTGGGCATGACGCGGGAGCTTGTCGATTTTCTTGAAGAAGCGGTGCCGGAACTTTTGAGCGCGCTTGTGACGCTCGCCGTCGCCCTTCTCATCCTCTACACATTCCATCCGGTGCTGTTTGTCTCCGCCGCGGGCGCCGGCCTTGTGATGTTGCTGGTTTATGCGGCCTTTCACCGCCGCTTCTTTCGCCTGAACGCCGATCTCAACCACCGGGCGGAAAAGCAGGTTGCCATTCTGGGCAAGAACGCCCCGGGGAAACTTCTCGCGCACCTGACCCGCGTGCGCCAGATCGAGGTCAGAATCTCAGACACCGAAGCCTTGGTTTACGGGTTGATCTTTGCAGTGCTGTTCGCATTCGTCGTCTTCAATCTGTGGTTCGCGGCAGCCAATATCGAGATCACCGTAGGGCGGATCTTTTCGATCATGAGCTATTCTTGGGGTTTCGTGGATTCCGCCATCATTCTTCCGGCCACCTTGCAAGGATGGTCGCGGCTTTCGGAAATCGTGCAGAGGATCAATCTGCGAAACGCGGCTTAGTGCATAAATCTAGCTTCGGCTGCGCTTGCAAATGTCGCGCATAAACCAACGGCTTTGAGTAGAATGATGGTGCCCAGGGGCGGAATCGAACCACCGACACACGGATTTTCAGTCCGTTGCTCTACCAACTGAGCTACCTGGGCATCTCGCGGGGCCCGCGTGGCGCGGCGCGAAAGGAAGGCGGGTTATAGAAAAAGCCTTGGTCCCGCGCAAGGGGCACATCCCCTTATGGCTACTCACATGATTAAGCCTCGCGGAGGCGTGTTCCCCCGGCCCTTGACGGGCGGCACCCCACCCCGCTCTCATGCATTAAACAATAACGCGGGGGGCGGGCTCATGCCCGCCGCGACACGGGGAGGAAGACATGGCAAAGTCCGGCACAGCAAAATCCGGCCTAACAAAGTCCGGCAAGGTCAAAGCCGCGCTGCTTGCGGGCGCGGCGGCACTGGGAACGATGATGTCGACAGCATTCGGCGAAGTGGGCGGCGGCGACCGCATCGTGGGCGCGCCCTTTGCGACGCGCGCGCCGGCGGTGGGCGTAAACGGCATGGCGGCGACGGCGCACCCGCTGGCAACGCAAGTGGCGCTCGATGTGCTGAAGGCCGGCGGCAGCGCGGTGGACGCGGCCATCGCCGCCAACGCGGCGCTGGGCCTGATGGAGCCGGTGGGGAACGGCATCGGCGGCGATTTGTTCGCCATTGTGTGGGACCCGGAAACCGCGCGGCTCTACGGCCTTAACGCCAGCGGGCGGTCGCCCCAAGGGCGCAGTCTTGACGACTTGCGCGCGGCGCTGGGGGAGGAGACCTCCATTCCTTCCGTGGGCTCCCTGCCCGTGACGGTGCCCGGAACGGTGGACGGTTGGTTCGAGCTGCATGAACGCTTCGGGCGGCTTTCCATGAGCGAGGTGATGGCACCCGCAGTCACTTACGCGCGCGAGGGCCACCCGGTGACCCAGCTCATCGCCTATTACTGGGACCGCAACATGTCGATCTTCGAAGAACGCTATGAGGAAGGCCCGTGGCTCGAAGAATTCGACAACGCGAGGCAAACTTACTTGATCGACGGCGCGGCCCCGCGCGAGGGGCAAGTCTTCCGCAATCCCGATCTTGCCAACACGCTGGAGCGCATCGGCGCGGAGGGGCGCGACGTTTTCTACCGTGGCGACATGGCCCGCACCATGGCGGCCTATATGGAACGCATCGGCGGCGATTTGACTTACGAGGACTTCGCCGCCCACGAAAGCGAGTGGGTGGAGCCCGTCTCGGTCAACTATCGCGGCTATGACGTTTTTGAGCTACCGCCCAACACCCAAGGGGTGGCGGCGCTGCAAATGCTGCAAATCCTCGAAGGGTTTGACTTGGCAAGCATGGGCCCCGGCGCCGACGCATTGCATTTGATGGTCGAGGCCAAGCGGCTTGCGTTCGAGGACCTTGCCCGCTACTACGCCGATCCTCAGTTCACGGACATTCCCCTCGATTGGCTCATTTCCGACGAATATGCGGCGGAGCGCCGAGCGCTCATCCGCATGGACCGCGCCATGGAGGACGTGGGGCCGGGCGTACCGCCGCAGCTTGAACAGGGTGACACCACCTACCTCACGGTCGCTGACTCAAATGGCATGATGGTTTCGCTGATCCAATCGAATTATCGCGGCATGGGCTCGGGCCTCGTACCCGACGGGCTCGGCTTTATGTTTCAGGACCGGGGCGAGCTCTTCGCCCTCGAAGACAGCCACGCCAACGTCTATGCGCCGGGCAAGCGGCCCTTCCACACCATCATCCCGGCATTCATCATGCGCGATGGCGCGCCGCTCATGAGCTTCGGCCTCATGGGCGGGGACATGCAGCCCCAAGGCCATGTGCAGGTGCTGGTGAACATTATCGACTTCGGCATGAACATTCAGGAAGCGGGCGACGCGGCGCGCTTCCGCCACGCGGGCTCATCGACGGCGACGGGCGAGCCGCGCGAGGGCGTCGGTATCGTCGAACTTGAAAGCGGCTACGGCCCTGACATCCGCGCCGAGATGGAAGCGCGGGGGCACGTGCCGGAGGACGGCTCGGGCGGCTTCGGCGGCTATCAGGCCATCTGGCGCGACCCGGAGACGGGCGTTTATTTCGGCGCCACTGAAATGCGCAAAGACGGCACCGCGATGGGGTACTAGGACTTAATCGTCCGTTTGCTGACTTTCTTTTCTGGCGGCCTCGACCGCCTCCATGATTTCAAATTCGTCCGGCGGCTCGGCGGACGGGATGGCATAGGCCCCACCGAGCCAGCGGGAAAGGTCCACATCTGCGCAGCGCTTAGAACAAAAGGGCCGGTAGTCCGCCACCGGCGCCTTCGCCTTGCAAATGGGGCAGCGCTTTTCCTTGCCGCTCATTTGTCCTCGTCTTCGTCCCCGCCACCGTTTGCGCCATCGTCCGAACCATCATCCGCGCCTGGTTCGCTTTCACCGCCGGGAGCATCGTCTTCGGTGCCTTCGTCTTCGACGGCCTCTTCATCCGCTTCGGCAACTTCTCCTTCGTCCGCCTCTTCTTCCGCCGGGGTTTCTTCCTCAGCCATCGCGGTAATGATGTCAGTTTTTTCCCGCGGCCAGTCGGGTTCGGTGGCAACCGCAATATCGACGCCGAGCCGTTCTTTGACCGTATCCAGATAATCCGCCCCCGGACCAAGAAGCCAAGTCGCAACCTCATCATTGGTGAAAAGATTGACCGTATCGGTCGGCCGCAGCTTGGCAGCGCGGCGCAAGAGGCTCAGCCCCACGGTCTCCACGGTCAGCCGGGACCCGCGCCCGTAACAGGGATGGCATCTTTCCATAAGCGTGCGGGCGAGCGGTTTGGTGGCGCGCTTGCGCGTCATTTCCAAAAGGCCGAAGTCGGAAATCTCGCCCACCCGGTGCGGCAGGGGGTCGCCCTTCATGGCCCGGTCGAGCGCGTCTTCCACCTTGATCATGTTCTTTTCTTCGCGCATCTGCAGAAGGTCGATGACGAAAGCGCCGCCGAGCCCGCGCAAGCGCACTTGCTTGGCGATCTCTTTCACCGCCGCAAGGTTGGTGTCGAGCGCCATGGCTTCTTTGCCGCCTTGGACGCGCCTGCGGCCCGAGTTAACATCGATGGTGGTGAGCGCCTCGGTCTCTTCGATCACGATCCAGCCGCCGCCCTTCAAAGGCACCCGCGGCGACATGAGCCGTTCAATATCGCCTTCGATGTCATATTCCTCAAAGAGCGCGATATCGTCCGTATAGTGCTCAATGGCATCCAGCAGTTCCGGGCTGTTCTCTTTGGCATAGTCACGCGCCGTCGCCACAAGCTCGCCATCGTCGATGAGAATCTGGTCGATCTTACCGCTTAGATGATCGCGCAGCGCCCGGATGGGCCCGGTTTCTTCCTTGAGCAGGATGGCGGGCGCATCTTGTGCTTTGGCTTGTGCTTCCAGGTCGGCCCATTTGTCGGCCAGGCTTTGCGCTTCCTCGCGCAACACCTCCGGGTCGAGATCAACCGCGCTTGTGCGCAGGATAAAGCCGCCGCGCGCGGGCATGGCGGGCTCAATAGCTTCACGCAAGCGTTCGCGTTCGTCTTCGTCCGCAATTTGCCGCGAGAAGACGATCTCGTCGCGATAGGTAATGAAAACCAAGTGCTGCCCCGGCAAGGTGATCTTCGCGGTAAGCTTGGCGCCTTTGTTGTCCACGGCCTCGGCGCTTACGGCAAGAACGAGCGACTCGCCCTCGTCCACCAGCCGTTCGATGCGCGGCCGGCCCCGGCGGCCCCTGCCGTTCTCATCGCCGCCATCGCCCAAGGGCTCGGCGTCGTAACCGATCAGCACCGCATTGCGTTCGGTGCCCACATCGACGAAAGCCAAGTTGATGGAAGGGTCAACGCGCATCACCTTGCCGTAAACAATGTCGCCGACGGTCACGTCGCCGCCCGTCCGTTCCCGTTCAAAGGCAAGGTCCGTAAGCCGTCCGCCTTCAAACTTTGCAATGCGGGTTTCGCCGGGCGAAACGCTGATCATCACTTCACGGGTCACTGGGCCCCTCCATTTATTATTTGTACTGACAGATTATTTGCGTGCGGCGAAGACCGGGAAGCCTGCCCCTTCAAGAAGTTGTGCGACCTCGTAGAGCGGCAGGCCGATCACGTTTGAGTGCGACCCGCGCAGGTAACTGATCATTCCGGCGGCGAGACCCTGGATGGCGTATCCGCCTGCCTTGCCGCGCCATTCGTTTGAACCAAGATACGCCGCGATCTCTGCCTGAGACAAGCGCTTGAATTGGACGGTGCTTTCGGCAAGCTGCGTCCGGATGGCGCCATTGGGCGCCACAAGCGCCACGCCGGTGATCACCCGGTGGCGGCGGCCTGACAGAAGGGCGAGGCAAGCCCGCGCCTCGGCCTCCGTTTCGGCTTTGGGAAGAATGCGGCGACCACAGGCAACCACGGTGTCGCCCGCGAGGACAAATGCGCCGGGTTCGGATTTCGCAACCCATTCGGCCTTTTTCCGGGCAAGCCGTTCGGCATGGGCGTGTGGGCGCTCGTTCGCCCAAGGGGATTCATCGACTTCCGCGGGAACCACCTTGTCCGGCGTCACGCCGATCTGCGCAAGAAGGTCGCGCCGCCGCGGGCTGGCGCTGGCGAGGATCAGAGGTGTGGGGGAAAACGCCATGGCGTGGCGCGGGGCTTACTTGAAGCGGTAGGTGATGCGGCCCTTGGTCAGATCATAGGGCGTCATTTCCACCAGAACCTTGTCGCCCGCGAGCACGCGAATGCGGTTCTTGCGCATCTTGCCCGCCGTGTGAGCGATGATCTCGTGGTCGTTCTCGAGTTTGACGCGAAACGTGGCGTTGGGCAGCAGTTCGGTCACCACGCCTTCAAACTCGATCAGCTCTTCCTTGGCCATTCATGCCTCGTTGATTGCCAGAAGGGGCGGTGATTGCATCAATAGGCCCAGAAAATCAAGGGGAAAGGCACGCCTCGCCCTAGCGGATCGTGCCCTCGGGCCTCAGGTGCAGCACCGATATGAGGGTGAAAAGCCGCCTGGCGGTATCGAGATCCACCTCGATCTTGCCTTCAAGGCGGTCTTTGAGCAGCTCGGCCGCCTCGTCGTGAACCCCGCGGCGGGCCATGTCGAGGGCCTCGATCTTCTGGGGCGACGCGGTTTTGATGGCATCATAGTAGCTGGCGCAAATCCCGAAATAGTCCTTCACCACGCGGCTAAAGGGGCGCAGCGACAAGATGTGCTTGTGATGGGCGCTGCCGTCTTCAAGGCGGATGTCGATGACGAGCCGCCCTTCTTCGATGGAAAGATGAAGCGCGTAGGGCCCGCCCTCCGACTGCGCCGGGGCGAAGTGATTGTCGTCAAGAAGGTCGAAGATCGCGACCGACCGGTCGTGCTCGATCTCGGGCGTACGCCGGACCACGCTGCGTTCATCCAGTTTGATGTCGGCAATACGATAGACGCTTGTCTTGTTCATGCCGCGTGTCCTGCCCCGGTTGCCCGCAGACCATAATCCGCGCATGGGGGCGGTGGCCAGATCAATCGCCCGGATGCCGCGGGCGCGAGCGCACGGGCCAGGGCTCACCCATATCGGTCAGATAGGCCTCGATACATTCGACCTTAAGGCGCAAGGTCCCGCCGCCCGCAAAATCGAGCTCGATGGTTCCCGAAGGGTCTTCCTCGGCGCCCGCGCCCTCGAAGCGAATCGCAAGCAGCGCGAATGCGGCGTCTTTATCCTGTTGCGGCAAGTTTTGAACCTGGACCTTTTCAACGCCTTCAAAATGAAGACCCGACCTGATCCGTTGAGGAATAGTGCGCTGAAACAGCCCGGGCTTTGCGGCCCTTTCCCACACGAACCGGTTCGCCATCATGGCAAAGCGCCGCTTGGCCGGCAGATAGGCCATATCGCCGACCACCCCCACCGCATCCTGCAAATGAGCTGAGATGACCGCGAGGTCTTCTTCGTCGTTAGCTTGAAGGGCGAGGGTCATGGGCGGGGGCGCTTGGGTCCGTTTGAGGTGCGGGCACGGTTAAGGCTAGGCGCGCCGGCCTATTCCTTCAACCTTTCAATCTCCGCGCCCGCGCCGCCGAGCTTTTCCTCAATGCGCTCAAAACCGCGGTCGAGATGATAGACGCGGGAAACCGTGGTTTCGCCCTCCGCCGCAAGGCCCGCAAGGATCAGCGAGACCGAGGCACGCAGGTCGGTCGCCATGACCGGGGCGCCTTTGAGCCGCCCCACCCCGCGAACGGTCGCAACCTGGCCGTCCACATGGATGTTTGCGCCCATACGGCTGAGTTCGGGCACGTGCATAAAGCGGTTTTCAAAAATCGATTCCTTGATGTGCGAGGTGCCGTCGGCGGTGGCGAGAAGCGCCATGAGTTGCGCCTGAAGGTCCGTGGGAAAGCCGGGATAGGGCTCGGTCTCCACATCCACCGGCAGGGGCCGCGCGCCGTTGCGGGCAACGCGCAAGCCCCGCGCGGTTTCTTCATATTCGACGCCTGACGCCTTGAGCACCGAAAGAACCGCACCGATAAGATCGGCGCGGCCGCCAATGAGTTCCACCTCCCCGCCGGTGATCGCCACCGCCATGACGAACGTGCCCGTTTCGATGCGGTCGGCAACGACCTGATGCCGCGCGCCGCCTAAGCGCGGGACGCCCTCGACGGTGATCGTGGAGGTGCCGAGGCCGCCGACCTTCGCGCCCATCTTCTGAAGGCATTCGCCGAGATCAGTGATTTCCGGCTCGCGCGCGGCGTTTTCAAGAACGCTGGTGCCGTCCGCGAGCGAGGCCGCCATAAGAAGGTTTTCCGTCGCGCCGACGGAGACGAAGGGAAATGAAACCCGTGCGCCCTTAAGCCCGCGGGGCGCGGCGGCGTGCACATAGCCCCCTTCAAGACGAATCTCCGCGCCAAGGGCTTCAAGACCCTTAAGGTGAAGGTCAACGGGGCGCGAGCCAATGGCGCAGCCGCCGGGCAGCGAGACGTTCGCTTCGCCCATGCGCGCGAGCAAGGGCCCCGTCACGAGGAAACTTGCGCGCATTTTCCGCACCAGATCATAAGGCGCGACGGTGGACGTGATCTCTTTTGTTTGCAGGGTCAGGTGACGGCCATCATTGCCGGTATCGGCATTTTCCCCGTTCGGCACGACATCGGTGCCGTGCTGACGCAAAATCCCCGTAAGAGACGCGATATCCGCAAGGCGCGGGACGTGTGTGAGCTCAAGTGCCTCGTCGGTCAAAAGGCTTGCCACCATAAGCGGCAGGGCCGCGTTTTTGGCGCCGCTAATCTCGATGGTACCCGTGAGCCGGTTGCCGCCCCTTACGCGAATACGGTCCATGTTCCCTCTATTTTTCTGGTCCGATTGCCCTTCACCCCGGTGGAAGCGGCACCCGTAGCGGTCAATTCAGGCGATGCCAAGGCGCGACTATGGCGAGGGCTCTTCTTCCTTGCCGGTCCCGGGAGGCCTTTCTTCCGCCCCGCGCCCGCGGGCCTGGGCTTTACGGCGCTTCAGATTGGCGCGCAGGGCTTTGGCAAGGCGCGCCTCGCGTTCGGCGGCGGTTTCTTTCTTCTGGTCCGTCATGGCGTCATCTGGATGTTATCTGAACATCGTCGCTACGGCGCACGCTAAGCGATCCCGCCCACCCGTCAAGGCCGGGCTTTGCATCCTTAATGCCATCATGTATATGGACGGCCCCGAGCCGGGCGCTGCCCTGGCTTTGCGGGAAATCGCCCTCGCCCATGTAGCTCAGGGGTAGAGCACTCCATTGGTAATGGAGAGGTCGAGAGTTCAAATCTCTCCGTGGGCACCATCTTTCCCACCCTTTATACCTTCACAGGGCCCGGCTACCGGTCGTTGCCCATCGGCCACAGGTGAGGGTTTCATCACACCCGCCGCACGATCCCTAGCATTTTCTTGAATGGCCGCGCCGGAGCCGGTATGGTTCGGGGCAAATGACCTGGGGCCCCAAACGGGCCCCCTTTTCCATTTGTTCCGGTCGGGAATCTTCTTGTGGGGTAATCTATGAACCTTCGTTCGGTACTGCTTTCGAGTGCGGCAGCCATTGCAGTGTCTTCCAGCGCCTGGGCGGCGCAAGGCGATACGTATCTGAGTCTGTTTGGAGGTTATTCAAGCGGCGAGGGAGCCGACATCCTTGACTACCAGATCAGGACGTCTTCAGAAAAAGTAACTGCGTTCACGTTCCGCAAGCGCCTCGCCAACAAATTCACATCCGTGCAATTTACCACTGGAACCACTACAACTACCCAAGTGAAACTTTTGTCCTACACAAATGTGGGAACCCTAAAAAAGACATACATTTCCACCGACACGCAACAGTTCAGCGGCAGCATAGGCTCTTCGGGGTGGGTCATTGGCGGCGCTCTGGGTGTGGAACTTCTCGACAATTTGCGCGGCGAGGCCGAAGCCGCTTTCCGCCGTTTCGATGCCGATAGCGGCGCTAGGCTCGATAAAGCCAGACTTTATCGCCGCCGTTACCGCGCTGATGCTTACTACAATTATGTCTTGCCGCTCAGCACCGGGACGTTCACCAGCCCGTATACAACAACCCAGAAAAACTTTTTGACCAGCGTTGTTCAACTCAACCGGACAAGAACCCATGCGGGCAAGAGCCTTGCCGCCCGCGCCGATGGCGAGCTGACGTCGTTCTCGCTCATGGCGAACCTTTGGTACGACTTTCCGCTTGGCGATTCCGGTTTCACAACATTTATCGGCGGCGGCCTTGGCGTTTCCAATCTGACCCTGAGCTACGATTTTCGCGCGCTCACGGCGATTCCTGAATACCTGGTTGACCGGATTGCGAAGGTCACAGTACCGACCGGCACGGGAACGGGCGTCACTACCATCACCACAACTACCACCTCCACAACGACCGTGATCCGCACAGCCAATTTCAAAGATGACGACGCGGTGTTTGCCTATCAGTTCGGCGCCGGGCTCGGCTATGAATTCGACAACGGCATAATGCTAGCGGCTCAGTATCGCTACTTCGCAACGACGGACGGCGATTTCGGCGGGATGTCGCACAATGCCGAGTCCTCGGACATCATATTCAGCTTGTCGTTCCCCTTCGGCCAACGCCGCCGGTAGTAGAGGCACATTCACAACCTCTTGCCCCCGTGGCGCGGTGCCGGCAAGCGGGCCCCCGCTATGACCGCCCGCGGGCCCCTGCCCATCCCTGACATCGCTTTTGAACAAGGCGCGCCAGTTTCACGCGCCTTCGGCGACATTTACTACAACCCGGAAGACGGCCTTGCGGAAACCCGTCACGTCTTTCTTGGCGGCACCGGACTGCCCGGGCGCTGGCGGAACAAGCGCCACGCGACGGTGGGTGAGCTGGGTTTTGGTACGGGGCTCAATTTTCTTGCCACCTGGGCGCTGTGGGAAGGCGAAAAGCCGCGTGGCGGCCATCTTCATTATGTTGCCGTCGAGGCCTTCCCGCTAACTAGCGATCAGATTTCCTCCGTCCACGAAGTATTTCCTTCGCTCGCCTCTCAATCCGCGAGGCTGCGGGCGGCCTACCCACCGCGGGCGCGCGGGCACCATTTAATTGAGCTCGCGCCCGATGTGACGCTCCATTTGCTGTTCGGCGAGGCGCAGGAAATGCTCGCGGGGCTCGAAGCGCGCATCGAGACCTGGTTCCTCGACGGATTTGCGCCCTCCAAGAACCCGGACATGTGGTCGCCGGAGGTGATGGCGCACCTTGCCCGGTGCGCGGCGCCGCACGCGCGGCTCGCCACTTTCACCGTGGCAGGCAGCGTGCGGCGGGCCCTCAGCGATGCGGGGTTTTCCGTGCGCAAGGCGCCCGGCTTTGGCGGCAAGCGCGAAATGCTGGAAGCGCGGTTTGAAGCCTCGCCGGGCGCGGACGCGCGGCCCTGGTACGCCATGCCCAGGCCGCACGCGCCCGGGCGCATTGCCGTTGTAGGGGCCGGGATTGCCGGGGTCTCCTGCGCCGCGGCGCTCGGCCGCTTGGGATGCGACGTGACTTTGATCGACCGGGGTGTGGGTGTGGGAGGTGGCGCGTCCGGCGCGCCCTCGGGCCTTGTCATGCCGCGCCTCGCCGCCGCGCCCGATGCGCCTGCTAAGTTTTATGCAAGCGCGCATCATTTCGCGGTCCGCGCCTATCGGGACCGCGACGCGTTCTCGGCGGGCGGCGCACTTCACCTCGCGCCGCGGGTTGGGCAGACCGGGCGCCTTGAGAAGACCGCATCCACCGGCCTTTTCGACCCCGAGCGGCTTGCGCTGCTCTCCCCTACCGAGGCGTCTGCGCGGGCAGGCACCACGCTCGCGGGGCCAGCGCTTTTCTTCGAAGATGGCGGATATGTGGATGCGAGCGCTTACCTCAAGGCGGCGACCGCGAAGTTTGATTTCCTTGGAGGCGCGCAAATCGAGCGCCTCAGCTTCAAGGATGGGCGCTGGCAATTGCTGGACGGGGACGGCACGCGCCTTATCGAAGTGGAGACGGTGGTTCTTGCCTGCGGCATGGGCGCGGGTACGCTTTGGGAACGCGGCGCCTGGCCGCTTGAAGCCCGGCATGGCCAAATCACAAAGGCAAGCGGTGGGGACCTCGCCCTTCCGATCGCCTATGGCGGCTATGCCGCCCCCGCCGGGGACGGGCTTTGGATCGGCGCAACCCACAAGGCAGTGGAGCCAGATGT
>JANQLJ010000041.1 GCA_028280665.1 Alphaproteobacteria bacterium | reverse complement strand
AGGTATCGGCACCGGCGCCCAGATCGGCGCCCGCGCAGAACCCGCGCCCCTCGCCCGTCACGATCACCGCGCGCACCTCGTCATCCGCGTCCGCCGCGTCGAAGGCTTTGATCAGGTCCACCATCATCCGGCCCGTGAAGGCATTGAGCCGGTCGGGCCGGTTCAGGGTGATGGTCAGCACCCGGTCCGCCACCTCGGTTTTCAGGGTTTCGTAGGTCATTTCGCGCGCCCTCCGTTTTGCGGCTCCGGCAATAATATTGTGCCGCCTGCCCAAGACCTAGACGATTGCCATCGCCTCGCCTATTGATTAGTTGATAAAATATCAGTGGGGGTGTCCAGAACCGCCGCACGGGGAGGATCACATGTACGACTACATCATCATCGGCGCGGGCAGCGCCGGATGCGTGCTGGCCAATCGCTTGAGCGCGGACCCCAAGAACAAGGTGCTGCTGCTCGAGGCGGGCCCCAAGGATTCGAACATGTGGATCCACGTGCCCGTGGGCTATGCGCGCACGCTGGTGGACCCTAAGGTGAATTGGCTGTTCCCCACCGAGCCCGACCCCGGCTCCAACGACCGGGTGCATGTATGGCCGCGGGGCAAGGTGCTGGGCGGCTCTTCGTCCATCAACGGGCTTTTATACATTCGCGGGCAGGCGGCGGATTACGACGGCTGGCGCCAGCTCGGTAACGAAGGCTGGGGCTGGGACGACTGCCTGCCCTATTTCATCCGCTCCGAAGGCAACGAGGTCCATCAGGGCAAGCTGCACGGCACCGATGGGCCGCTCAACGTTTCCGACCCCACCGAGCCCAACCCGGTTTCCGACGCCATGATCGAGGCGGGCGTCCAAGCGGGCCTGCCGCGCAAGCCGGATGTCAACGAAGGCGATCAGGAAGGCATCGGCTATTACCAGCTTACGGTGAAGAACGGCCTGCGCATGTCCGCGGCGAAAGCGTATCTCAAGCCCGCTCTGGACCGCCCCAACTTGCGCGTCGAAACAGAGGCGCTGGTGCACCGGATCACCTTCGAGGGCAAGCGTGCGGTTGGCGTTGCCTATGAGCAAAACGGCGAAGTGCTGGAAGCGCGTGCGGGCAAAGAAGTGCTGCTTTCCGGCGGCGCGGTTAACTCGCCGCAATTGCTTGAGCTTTCCGGTATCGGCAAGGCGGACCTGCTAAAAGAACGGGGCATCGAGGTTGTCGCCGACCTGCCCGGCGTGGGCGAGAACCTGCAAGACCATTACGTCATTTCGGTGCAGCACAAAGTGACCGAGCCCGTGACCGTCAACGATCAGGCGCAAGGGTTTGCCTTCCTCAAGGAAGTGGCGAAGTACTTTTTCCTGCGCAAGGGTTTGCTGACGCTTTCAGCCGCGCATATTCAGGCCTTTGTGAAAACGCGGACAGAGCTGGCTTCCCCGGACGTGCAGTTTCACATTCTGCCCGCCACCATGGACGTGGAAAAATTCAAGACCCAGCAGGTTATGGAGCTGAACAAGTTCCCGGGGCTTACGACGGCGCCCTGCCAGTTGCGCCCTGAAAGCCGGGGCAGCATTCACATCAAATCGTCCGATCCCGGAGAATATCCCGCCATCCGGCCCAATTACTTGAGCGATCCGCTGGACCAGGAAACCGCCGTGGCGGGCATCCGCTTTGCCCGCAAGATCGTCTCTCAGGCGGCCATGGACAAATACCGGGGCGAGGAAATTATGCCCGGCGAGGCGCTGGAAACCGATGACGAGTTGCTTGCCTATGCCCGCGAGGCAGGCTCGACCATCTATCACCCGGTGGGCACCTGCAAGATGGGTACGGACGAGATGGCGGTGGTGGACAGCCAATTGCGGGTGCGCGGGGTCGAGGGTTTGCGCGTGATCGACGCCTCGGTCATGCCGCGGCTTATTTCCGGCAACACCAACGCGCCCACCATCATGATCGCCGAAAAAATCGCCGACGCCATTCTGGGCAAGCCCGCGCTTGGAGCCGAAACGGCAAGCGCCGCCGAATAACTTCTGATCCGTTTCAAGGAGACCCCATGCATCCCTGTCACTTCGCCGCCACCGCGCCCGACCGCCCCGCCTACATCATGGCCGGGTCGGGGGAGATTGTGACCTATAAAGAGCTTGAGGACCGCTCCAACCAGTGCGCACAGCTCTTCCGCAAGATCGGGCTCAAGGTGGGCGATGCCATCGCCATCTATATGGAGAACAATCCCCGCTATCTGGAAATCTGTTGGGCGGCGCAGCGTTCGGGGCTTTACTACACCTGCATCTCCTCGCGCCTGACCGCGCCAGAGGCCGCTTACATCATCGACGATTGCGGCGCCAAGGCGCTCTTTACCTCGGACTACATGCCCAAGGATATCATCGACGAACTTATCTCGCTCAACCGGGGCGTTGAGGAGCGGTTCATGGTGGGAACGCCTATCGAGGGCTACGCCTCTTACGAAGACGCGCGCGACACGATGCCCGCCGAGCGCATCGCGGACGAAACCGCGGGCACGGACATGCTTTATTCCTCCGGCACCACTGGGCGGCCCAAGGGCATCCGCTTTCCCCTTTCGGGCACGGCCATCGACGAGCCCTCGCCCCTGCTGGCGCTGACCGAGCTGCTCTATGGCTACAACGAGAACATGATCTATCTTTCGCCCGCGCCGCTTTATCATGCCGCGCCCTTGCGCTTTTGCATGACCGTGGGCCGGTTCGGCGGGACCATCGTGGTGATGGAAAAGTTCGACGCCGAAGAAGCACTCAAGCAAATCGAGAAACACAAGATCACCCACAGCCAGTGGGTGCCCACCATGTTCGTCCGTATGCTGAAACTTCCCGAAGAGGCGCGCGGCCAATACGATGTCTCATCGCTGGAGATCGCCATTCACGCGGCCGCCCCCTGCCCCATCCCGGTCAAAAAGCAAATGATCGAATGGTGGGGGCCGGTGATCCACGAATACTATGCCGGGTCAGAGGGCAATGGGTTCTGCGCCATCAACTCCGAACAATGGCTGGCTCATGAAGGCTCCGTGGGGCCGGCGCTCATGGGGGTCTTGCACATTGTCGGCGAAGACGGCGAGGAACTGCCCCAAGGCGAGATCGGCACCATCTATTTTGAAAGCGAGAATGAGTTCGAGTACCACAACGACCCGGAAAAGACGAAAGAGAGCCGCAACAGCAAGGGCTGGTCCACCCTGGGCGACATCGGCTACGTGGACGAGGAAGGCTATCTCTATCTCACCGACCGCAAGGCGCACATGATCATTTCCGGCGGCGTCAACATCTACCCCCAGGAAACCGAAAACCTGCTCATCACCCATCCCAAGGTGCACGACGTGGCGGTGATCGGCGTGCCTAATGAGGACTTCGGCGAGGAAGTGAAAGCGGTGGTTGAACCGGCGAACTGGGGTGAAGCGGGCGAGGACTTGGCAGAGGAGCTTATGGCGTTTTGCCGCGACCACCTCAGCCACATTAAGTGCCCCCGGTCCGTCGACTTCCAGGAAGAGCTGCCGCGCCATCCCACGGGCAAGCTCTACAAGCGCCTTATCCGCGATCGCTATTGGGGCGATCATGACTCGAAAATCGTCTAACGCCCTTCTTCGCGACGCGCCCTTCTCCATCGCGCCGGATGGGCTTCTCCGCCGCGAGGACTTCACGCGTGAGCGCATCGATTGGCTGCGCGAGCGCGGCAAGGAGATCGGCCAGGATTGGGTCTTGAGTCACGAGGAACGCGATGCCTCCCGCGCGGAGGCCACAATGCACCTCACACCCGGGGAGCCGGTTTGGGTCTTTGCCTATGGCAGCTTGATGTGGAACCCGGCGTTTCACGTAGCGGCGACCGAACGCACGCAAGTCTTCGGCTATCATCGCGCCTTTTGCCTCAATCTTATTTTTGGACGCGGATCGCCAGAGAACCCAGGTCTTATGCTTGCCCTTGATACGGGCGGCAGTTGCGTGGGGCTTGCCCACAAGATCGCACCGGAACATGTGGAAAGCGAACTTGAGATTCTCTGGCTGCGGGAAATGTCGCTCGGGTCCTACAAGCCCGCGTGGCTTACCGCACGGTTCAAAGAGGGGCCCCGGCCGGTACTGACCTTTGTCGCCAACAAGGCGCATGAACGTTATGTGGGTCAGCAAACCATGGAGACGGCGGCAAAACGCATCGCCGTCTCGGAAGGCTACGTCGGCGACAACCGCACTTACCTCTACAACACGGTCAAACACCTGGACGAGCTTGGCATCGCCGATGGGTCCCTGCACCGGCTCGAACACGAAGTGCGCCGCATTGCGGGCGAGCCCCAGGCGCAATAGGATTTACGCAAACCAAGGGAGGCCCCCATGCGCGTTGTGAAATTCGATGAAATTCAAGGCCTGATCGGCGAGGAAGTCGGTACCTCGGACTGGTATGAGATCACCCAGGACAAGGTGAACCTCTTCGCTGACGCCACGGGCGATCACCAGTGGATCCATGTGGACGTGGAACGCGCGGCGAAGGAGCTGCCCACCGGCGGCACCATCGCGCACGGCTACCTGACCCTGTCGCTGATCCCCATGCTGTCGGCGCAGATCATGCGCATCGACGGGGTCAGCCGCGGCATCAATTACGGCTGCAACAAGGTGCGCTTCATCAACATGGTGCCCGTGGGCGCGCGCGTGCGGGGGCGGCAGAAATTGCTCGAGGCGCAGGAGCGCTCGGGCGGGCTGCAGCTCATCAACGAGTTCACCATCGAGATCGAAGGCCAAGACAAACCCGCCTGCGTCGCGCAGACGATTTCCGTTATCTACAGTTAAGCCTCCGATGATCGACAAAATCTCCAAAACCGACGAAGAATGGCGCGCGCTTTTAGAGCCGGACCCTTATCTGGTGCTCCGCGGCGCGGGAACCGAGCGCGCCTTCAACGGGCCTTACTGGGACTCAAAAGACGAAGGCACTTATGTCTGCGGCGCGTGCCGCCTGCCGCTCTATTCATCGAGCGCGAAATACGATTCCGGCTCGGGCTGGCCGAGCTATTGGGAGGCCGTCGAGGAATCCCACGTGGAACGGAAAGTGGACCGCTCCCACGGTATGGTGCGGACCGAGGCCCTGTGCGCCCGGTGCGACAGTCACCTGGGCCACATCTTCCCTGACGGTCCGCCGCCCACCGGCGAGCGCCATTGCATTAACGGCCATGCGCTGATCTTCGTGCCCGAAGGCGAGGACCTGCCTAGCCTCGTCGCGTAAGGGTCAGCTCGATGCGCCCCGCCCCGCCGGCCGTTACGTGCAAAACCTGCGCGGGGCCATCAAACTCAGCGCGCCCATCGCCTTCGATCTTCACGTCAAACCCTTCCGGGTACTGAAGAGTGGGGACGAAGACCTCGCTCACCCCGCCCGCCTCCGCATCGAACACGATGGCGCAAAAGCCTGTGTGCCGGTCAAACCGAAGGGAGACGGGCTCGCCCGCGCAGACCCTCATATAGGGCCGTACAAAACCCTTGAGCGCGCGGCCGCCGGAATTGATGTCGTTCGGGCTCGTCTGCTGGTCACGGGAAAAGATGGACAAATCTTCCTGGTTCCATCCATCGCCTACGCGCAAGTCATTGCGGTTGGAAGCGGTGTAATTCCATTGAGTGGAGTGGAGTTGCAAATTGTCGAGCGCGTTGTACATGAGATCGAGCGCGGTTACATGGCCCTCCCACGGCCCGTCCGAGCGGTCCCCCGCCGCCCAGGCCTTGTAGGCCGCGCCACCGTCGAGATCGAAGGGAATGCCGAACTCGCCCACCAGCGTCGGCGCATTTCCCTCGGGCAAGGTCTCCGAAGATGTCTTAAGGCGGCCAAGCTGGGCGGTGTAAGACGCCTCGATCGCCTCCGGCCCTTCCAAGGTCTCCCCGGTCAAGGGATTGAAAGCATTGGGAAAATTGAAACGCTTCGTGGCGAGTGTGATGATGTCGTACCAGTGGCTCGCATTCACCGTGCGCGCGGGCATGCCTTCGGGGAACCCCTCGCCCACCACGCCGCGGAAGGGGTCAACCTCGGCGAAAACCAGCCAATCGGGCCGGACGGCGCGGATGGTCTCGGCGACGCGGCCAAAGAACGGCACCATAAAGTCCGCCTCCGGATCCAGAAGCCTTCCGTTCCGCATACGGAAGAAATCCTCGTCCAGGGCTTCAATCGCGTTTTCCGTAAGCCGGTAGGCGCCCTCCGCCTCAAACGGGCACTTACACCCAGGCTGCCAAATCTCCACGCCACCGGGATTGACCGTATTCGTCTCCTTCTCCACCACGGCCATGGCTTTGCGGCTAAAGCGCAGCTCGGGGATCTGCGCGGTGCACCCCCGCGCAACGCCGAGCCCATCGAGCGGCGACCAGGCGGGACCCGGCACCACCCGCGCAGGGTGTTCTGGCGAGGGCTTCACGTGACGATAAGAAAGCGCCTTGCCGATCCATCCGGTGGAGGGCTCGTTCAGCGTATCGAAGCCGAGCACATGGGGTATCTCTTTCACCCGCTCCGCCACCGCGCGCATGGCGCCCAGATAGCAGCCTTGGAGATAATCCTGTGCTGTTTCGTCTTCGATTTTGAAATCCGGCACGAAGGTATTGCCGCCGAAAAAGAGCGTCCACATGATCGCGTTCGCGGGCATTCGGTAGTTCTGCGCCCAGGTCATGGTGGGATAGTTTTGTTCCTGGCGGCGTTCTTCGCTTGTGTAGTCGTACTTGTATTGCATCACGTGGGCGGCGCCCGCGGCGTGAAACTTGGTGAAGTCGAGCCCCACCGCATCGAAGGTCCAGCCCGGCGCGCCGTCGCCCCCAGACATGCGGGACCACGCGTCCTGGTGAAAATCCACAAACACATAAAGCCCGTGCGCGCTGGCTTTGGCGCAAACTTGCGCGAAGTAATCGAGATAGGCCGCGTCGTAGATACCGGGCCCCGCGTGCTCCACCGCCTCCCACGTGGTCAGAAGCCGTACGCAGTTGAACCCCCACGCCGCAAGGCGCGAGAAATGCTCATCCGCTTCTTCAAGGGGAAAGGGCCGCCCGATGAATGAGACCGCCTGATGACCGGAAAAATCCGTTGGCTGATCGGTGCCGCCATCCGGGTAAGGTACTTTGCAGTCACCGCCCAGATTAACCCCGCGCAGGCGCACGCGGCGGCCCTTCCCGTCCACGAACCAGGCGCCGGAAATGGTGAGGGGCGGAAGCGGCACGCGCTAAAGCTGCTCGGCCTCGAACAGTGCCTCTTCGGCTTCACGGATAAGCTGATCGCTATCGGTCAGCGCTTCCGTGCGGCGCTGGATGAACTCTTCGCTTTCTTCTTCGAGATTTTCCGCAAGCGCCGTATGGCCGTCCTCGCGGGCCATGGTGCCGATCTCGCGCACCCGCTCGCGCACGCTCGCCTCGGTGCCGAAATTGGGATCGCGCGCCGCATCGTCCGCCTCGCGCGCTTCCTCGATGCTGGCGCGGGCAGTGGCCACGATGCCCGCGCGTTCGGATGCTGTCACGCGAAGGGCAAGGCGGGCCTGCTCAAAGGCTTCTTGTGCAAGGCCCGCGGCTTCTTCCGCGAGGATGACAGCCCTGCCGCCCCTTTCGATAATGTCGGCGGCTTCGGCCCTATAGGCCTCTTGCTGCGCGGCTTCGGCTTCGCGCGCACGGCGGCGGTTTTCCATAACCTCAAGCCAAGTGCCGGCGTCTTCGCGCCAGTCGGAGAATCGCCGCGCCTCTTCGAACGCCGATACCGCGGATTCGTAGTTGTTGGTCTCATTACGGGCGTGACCCAACAAGAGCCATGCCTGGCCGGTATCGTCGAGCCCTCTTTGATTGATCGCGCGCTCAAGCCAGCGCCGGGCCTGGCTCCAGTTTTCTTCCTGAATGTAGGTGCCCGCGATGCGGTAGGAAATCTGCCCATCGGGAGAAAGGTTCGCCGCGCGGGTCAGCGCCGCGCGCGACCGCTCAAACTCGCGCGCCGCAAACCATGCATTGCCGAGCTTTTCCCAGTTATCGGCATTCGCTTCTACCCGGCCACGGTCAAGTTCGCGTTCCAAAATCTGACCGGCTTTGTAGGGCACATCGTGAAACATGTAGAGATCCGACAGGATCACAAACTCACGGCTGGTTTCCAAAAAGCCCATGCGGTAACGGAACTGATAAACGGCGAAGGCTTCCTCTTCCCGCCCCAATTGTTGGTAAACACCGGCCAGCGACTGCCAGTACTGATCTTTTTCCGGCGCCAGGGTGACAAGCTGCTGCAGCAACGGAAGCGCATTGGACCATTCTTCAAGGGAAAGATAGAGGCTCATCAAAAGCCGGATGTAGGTTTCGCGCGGTTCCTCTGCGGTCATTTGCACCGCCGTCCGCGCGGGCTCGACAGCTTCGCGAATGCGCCCAGCCACCGCATAGATTTGCGCAAGGATATAATACGCCTGCGGTTCGGGCTCTTCTACGACTTCAAAGTACTGGTTCAGCGCGGACAATGCGCGGTCATATTGATTATCGGCCGCATAAATCTGACCTACTATCAGATAAAGCAGAGCGAGATCGTTTCCTTCAAGACCGCCGGAATCGATGGCGCTTTGAAAGTGCCGTACGGCGCCTGCAAAGTTCTCCCGCTCGATCTCAAGCTGACCCAAGAAGCGGTAGACAATCGACGCCTCAAACGGTGTAGCACCATCAAGCGCCGGACGAATGCGCGCCTCGGCGCCTGCAATATCGCCCGCCTGAAACATTTCCAGCGCTTCGTTGAACGCATCGGCGACATGCTGGCGCACTTGGCCCTGGCCCTCGGCACTTGACCGGTTGCGCCGCCCGGCGCGCTGGGCCTGTGCCTCGCTGACACCATAGAGCCCGGACATTTTTGCAGGTACAAAAGTTTCAACCGGCGCAAGGGTCAGCAGTCCCACTGCAGCCATCAAGGTCCCAAACCGCACAAGAATGTTAGACCGTACCTTCATTGAGCAAATCCTGAACTTGCCTTTCGCACTCATCGCCGGCTTGCTTCTTCCAGATTGTAGTCAAAACAGAACCTGACGCCCGGGCGCGCTACAGGCTGGCCATCTACTATCCTGGGCTGATAGCGGAACCGCGAGATAGCCCGAAGCGAAGCTGAATTAAGAAGGCTGGACGCCGTGCGGTAAACCTCGGGATCCGTGACCGTACCTTCCGGCGTTACCGTGAAAACAACGCACACCTCACCTTCAATGCCGCGTTCCGCCGCGCGCAGGGGATACTCCGGCGGCACCCGCACCAGCGGCTGAATCTCGCCATCGATGGGTCCGATATTACCCGCGCCTAGATCGAGGTCGATATCGGGAATGCCGACCTGCAGCCCGCCCAGGTCGGGACGTTCGGTCCGTGTGTCCATGGGCGGCGGTGGCGGCGGCTGGTCTTCCACGTCCGGGCGGTTCAGTTCCCGGTCCGTATCCGATGACTCGTCGCGCTGGGCCCGCGTAATGTCGATGGCGACCGTTTCCTGAACTTCTTCAATCAGGCTGCGCTCAGGCTGCACCAAAATGCGCATGAGCATAAAAAGGCTCAGCGTCACCACGACCGCCAGGGGGATGCCAATTATGAAGCGTGCAATCACGTCTCGTCACCTAATCGTCAATGGCGGCAATGGACACGGCCACCGCGCCCGCCTGTTTGGCATAGTCCATGGTTCTGATCACCACCCCCGTATTCGCCTGACGGTCCGACTGCACCAGCACCGGCGCATCGGGCGTTTCGGCCCGCAGCCGTTCCACATTCGCGCGCACCGCGCGTTCGTCCACCACCCGGCCATCAACCCAGATGTCATTGTTGGCGTCGATGGAAATCACGATAGCGGCCATACTCGGCGGGGGCGGCTCGTCGCTTTCGTCCGGGCGCAAGACGTCAAGGCCCCGCTCGCGGATGAACGTCGCGGTCACGATGAAGAAGATCAGCATGATGAACACGACATCCAGCATCGGCGTCAGATCGACTTCCGTTTCCTGACTTTGCTTGGAGATACGTCTTTTCATCTCGCCCGCTCTACCCTATCAATCGTTCCGCGTGGCAACCGCGATCGCCGGTGCGCCCGCCTGGCGCACCTGGTCGATCACATCCACCACGATGCCCGACTTTGATTCTTCATCCGCCTGGATCACCACCGTGCCTTGCGGATTCTCGGCGCGCATGCGCTCCACAATGGCGCGCACCGCATTTGCGTCCACTTCGCGCTGGTCGATAAAAACCTGATCTTCGTCCGTCACCGCGATCAGCACGGCGATCCGGCTTTGCTGGATGTCCGTTTCAGCTTCCGGGCGCACAACCTCTGGCCCCGGCTCGCGGATAAAAACGGCTGTGACGATAAAAAAGATCAGCATAATGAACACGACGTCCAGCATGGGGGTCAGATCGACCGTCCCCTCATTCTCTTCGCCCTGTGTGCGCCGCTTTGCCATATCCGGCCTACCTCAGCTCAAGTTCGTCCGCGACCTTTTCGGTCTCGCGGTTTGCCGTGCGTTCCAGGATCGAGGAGAGATAAAGCCCCGAGATCGCCGCCACCATGCCCGCCATGGTCGGGATCGTGGCTTTGGAAACGCCCGACGCCATGGCGCGGGCATTCGATGCGCCCGTAAACGCCATCACATCGAACACCTCGACCATGCCCGTGACCGTTCCCAGAAGGCCGAAAAGGGGCGCTAGCGCGATGAACGTCTTGATCATACTGATGCCCCAGTGCGTTTCAGCACGCACTTCTGAGATCAGCGCGTCGCGCACCTTGCGGGCGTACCACGAGCGGTGATCGGTGCGGGCCTCCCATTGGCGCCGCGCGCGGCGGCGAACGAAGGGATGCGAAAAGGTGAAATACCAAATCCGCTCGATCATCAGCACCCACATGAAAAACGTAACGCCCATGATCCACAGGAGCACCGGCCCGCCTGTTTCCAGGAAGGCGATGAGGCCGGTTCCCAATCCGCCAAGGTAAAAAGCGATGGCTTCCATTGGCTTTTACGCTCCTGCCTCGACCTAGCGCCTGCCGCCTTCCGCATGACGCGCCACAATGCCCGCTGCTTGTTCCTCGAGAATTTGCACAACGCTGCGGGACTGGCCCGATGCAAACGCATGCAAGAGCAACAGCGGAATAGCGGCGCAAAGGCCAAGCACCGTGGTGACCAAGGCTTGCGAGATACCGCCCGCCATCAGCTTGGGATCGCCGGTGCCGAACAGGGTGATCTGCTGGAACACGATGATCATACCGGTCACCGTACCCAACAGGCCCAAGAGCGGCGCCACGGCGGCCAGCACGCGAATGGTGTTAAGACCCCATTCAAGCCGCGGCAGTTCCTTCAAGATGGCGTCGTCCATCTTGAGGCCAAGGGTTTCCACGTCGGCCGATTGGTTTTCCTGATAGGCCAGCAAGACCCGGCCCAGCGGGTTGCCCTTGCGCGGCGCATCGGGCTTGCGCATCTGCGACCGCACGGACCCCGCAATGCCAAACAGCGCGAGCATCCGTTGGAGCGCGAGCAGGATCCCGATCGAGCCAAGACCGATGATGATACGGCCCACCAGCTTACCTTGATCGATACGCTCAAGCAGATCCGGCGTCTCTACCAGCAAGCCAAGAATGGCGCCTTGACTGGGGTCAAGCGCCGCGTTGCTCACGCTGCCCGGCCGCGCATTGCGCAAGCTGTCGGCGGCGTTCATGTACCGCGACGCCGGTTGACGCTGCAAGATATTGAGCGTGCCGGTCTCCGGCTCCCACCGGAGGAACTGGCCCGTGTTTGCCGTCACGGCCGTAAACGGGCCGATGCGGATCACTTCTCGGGTCTCGGATCTGCCGTCCGGGCGGACCACATTGGCCTCGAACCGGGCAACGTTGCCTTGCTCGGTCATTTCCTGCTGCAGCACCACCCACATGTCATTGATGTCACCCACGGTCGGCAATTGCCGGCTGTTGGTGAGGCGGTTCATGACGCGGTCCCGGTTGGGGAACTGCGCCGAGATCATGGACTGGTCTACTTGCGCGCGCGTGTCGCCCGCCACCTGACGCACCACCCCGAAGAGCTCGCCAAACTCGCCAAGGCGTTCGTTGAGCTGCGTCGTCAGCACAGTCAGCCGTTGTTCGTTTTCCGTGAACTCCGCCTCAAGCTGATCGGCGATGCGTTCCTCGGTGGCAAGATCGCGTTCTGCCTGGCGCAGCAGTGAGTTTTGCCGGTTGCGGTCGCGCAAGAATTCCGCTTCCCGCTCTTCCCAAAGCTGGCGGTCCTGAATCCGGCCTGCCCGCACCGCTTGCAGAAGTTGATTGAGCGTTTGAATCTCGCTGTCCTGGGCGAAGGCTTGCGACGCAAGAGGAGAGACTTGCGGCGCGGCGCCGAGCACAAGGGCAGAAACCGCCAAGACAGAAATCGCAAATATGCGTGTCATGTTTTTCATTGCTGCCACCCCTTACTCGGTCTCTTCGGCCCGTAGGCGGACGGGAAGAACCAAAATTTCCGGCGGGATCACTTCCCGCGCCATGTTGATCCCGATCCGGACGGGCCCGTTGAAGCGGTCGGGCAGGATTTCCCATTCGCCCGCGTCCTGGTTCCAAATCGCCGAGCGCGACTGGTCTTTGGTTTGATAGAAGAAGGCGACCCGGCCGATCTTGAGGAAATCGAGCTCAAGCGCTTCGCCGCCTTCATCGATTGTCCCCACATAGGCCTCGATGGTCCGGCCATAGTCGTTTTCGATCTGATAGGCCTCGAGAACGCGGCGGAACTTCTCGGCGACGGTAATGTCGGCGCGCTCCATCAGCTCGTTCAGGCGCCCGACCCGGCCTTGCCGTTCTTCCGGAAGGAAGGGCACATCCAGGCGGATGAACTCGTTGAGGCCGTCGAGCATGTGCTGCACGACCGGGGAAATATCCCGGCGCAGGGTCGTCACGTTCTCGATCTGCGATTCCAGCGAGGTGATCTCAGCTTCCTGCGCGGCAATCAGCCGCCGTTGCTGCTCATTATATTCCCGCATCGCCTGAAGCCGCTCAACCACCACGCGGTATTCCCGCAGCAGCGCTTCGGTTTCATCGTCGAGGTTGTTAATGCGCGCTTGCGAGTCCGCGCCTTCGCGCACCGCGCTTTGCGCATTGTCCTCGGCTTCGCCCAATTGCGCCTGGGCAGGTGCCGCAAGCGCAAAGACCAGGCACCCCGCCGAAGCAAGGCTCAAGGCCATTGTCCGTAAACGGACTAGTACATCAATCATCGTCGATCTCTCTCCTAAGAAGACGATGGCCCCGGGCAACGCGAATTGCCGCCCGTGGCCTAAAAACTCACCCAAGCTCAATTTGCGGGATAGTGGACATACGCAACGCCTGCCCCAATCGGTCAGGCTGCGCCATTGACCCGTCACCAAATAAAACTCCCCCAAATCCGCTCTTAGTCGCGGGTTGGCCTTGTTGCCGGCCCCTTACCCGCCAAGGGCGCGGGGTCCCGCGCCCTCTATTGTTCATTTCTAGCCGCCCAAAAAGGCCCTAATGCGGCAATTCCGCCGCTAATTTGTTGAGCCCTAGCGGTTCGGAGGCCCCCCTTATCCTCTTCCCGCAAGGGTGACAAGAGAAATTCGGCAAGGCCCAAGTGGGCAGGGTCTCACAGGCGCATACGGCTTTCAAGATTCCACTCTCACTCCACCCTCGCGGGCGGGCTGCCCTCGCCCGGTCCTGCCTATTTGCGATGCTAGAGGCTGCGCGCCCAAGCGGCAAGAAATGTGCGGGCTCTCTGCGGAAAATTGTGCCCGGTTGGTTAAGTCCCTCTCCCCTCTCACAAACCCGTTATGTGAAGCACTTTCCCATCTTGCATTGCGGAAGAACCGGACCTTTGTGCCGCGGGCGCGCGCACGCGATTCGGCGGCCAGGCTGCACCGGCACGTGGGTATCACTTGACTATAAAGGGTGGCTGGGGCGGCAGGGATCGAACCTGCGAATGGCGGTACCAAAAACCGCTGCCTTACCACTTGGCTACGCCCCATTTGGGAGGGTTGCGGAAAGGCGCTCGGATGCGCCCTTCGCCCGCGAGGTCGCGGACCATAATCGCTTCGCGCAGCGGATTCAACGCCCCATTTAGGCAGCCCCGGCACCCCGCTTGCGGGCCCGGAATCATGCCGTTATAAGGGCGCTCCCCGCGCGCCGCGGCAACGCCCGCCCGCGCCGGTTCCGGTCGGAGTGTAGCTCAGCCTGGTAGAGCACTGTCTTCGGGAGGCAGGGGCCGGAGGTTCAAATCCTCTCACTCCGACCAATTTCATTGCCGACAATCTGATATGCGCACGCAGCAGCACGCCGGCGCGGCAAGCAAAGCCGCCCCGGCGCGCGCCAGGTGAAACATTCGGTCTTGAGGCTAGACCGCCTTATTCGGTGGGTCCGTCACCCATGGCGTCGTCGCCGCCGTCCATGGCATCGCCAGCCGCATCCCCGGCAGCGTCCATAGCGTCGCCAGCAGCATCCATCGCGTCACCGGCATCGCCAGCATCGCCCATTGCGTCGGCAGCAGCATCTTCAGCCGCGTCCATGGCGCCTTCAGCCGCTTCGGTGACGTCTTCGACGACATCTTCCACGGCCTCTTCGACAACCCCGCCTGCGTCATCCCCAGCATCTTCGGCTGCATCCATGGCATCGCCCGCCGCATCGCCTGCGCCGTCAGCAGCATCGTCCGCCGCCTCCTCGACAACAGCTTCACCGCTATCGCCGTCATCGCCGGACGAAGCACTTGGAATCAGGTCGCTGACAACCGGCACGTCCGCCATGCCGTAGTAACTCAGCCCGCCGACCGCGGCGAGCGCACCAATAATCAAACCGTACAGAAAGCCTCTCATTCGTCCTTCCCCCAAAGGTTAAGAGGCGGGCAGCCTAACCCAACTCCATCCTTTCTTCAACGAAGCCCCCTTTTCTTCAAGAAAGCCAAAAGAAACACCGCGGAATGGTAAACCCGGGGGGCCACCGCCCGCCTTGCTGGCAAAAAACCGAGCCTTTATAAGGGCCTGCCGCCCCTTTTGAGCGAGACCCATGACCGCAGAGCCTACTGACCCCCGCCTTGCCGCCGCCGAACGGGCGCTGAAGGCAGGCGCCTATGACCAGGCGATCGAGGCCTATGAAGCCGCGCTTGAGGGGGCTCCCGCGAACCTTGCGGCCTTGCGCGGGATTGCCCAGGCCTACCGCTATTTCAACCGGAACGACCGTATCGCTGAGCTGTTCGCGCGGGCCGCGAAGGCCGCCCCGAAAGACGGGGAGATCCAGGCCGGATACGTGGAAGCCCTTATTGCGAACTCCGAAATCGGCAAAGCGCGGCAAATCGCCGAACAAGCGCTCGCCGCGCATCCGGACCTTCTCCAGTTGCAGCTCTTACTGGCCCATACGGACATGATCCGCGGCGATCAGGACGCTGCGCGGGCGGTGTTTTGGGATTGTCTTGAAAAGCATCCGGACGCGGCTGATTGCACCTTGCATCTCGCAGACATTGCACCGGACGGCGAGCTTGAACGGCTCAATACGGCGCTGCAGCCCATGTGGGCCAAGCGCGATGAGCAGAGCGACTGGGATGCGGCAACGCTCGGTTATGCCTATGGCAAAGCTGCCGAGCGCCAAAAGGACTTCGGCAAAGCCTGGGAAGGTTTTTCATTTGGTGCGCGGAAAAAACGCAGCAGTGTTCGTTTTGACGAAACGACTTATGCCCGCACTCACGATCTGCACCGCCGGACTTTTGCGCGCGGCACGCCGTCGCCCCACGAGGCGGACCGGCCGGGCGAGGGGCACATATTCATCGTCAGCTTGCCGCGTTCGGGAACGACGCTGGTGGAGCAAATCCTGGACGCCCACGAAAAGGTTGAAGCCATCGGGGAACGAAGTCTTGTCTATGATGCAGTGACCCATTGGACCAACACCTATGGCCCGGACCCGGTGCAACTCTTCAGCAGCGAGGCCGTGGCGGGCGCCCGCTCCTTCTACACACAAGCCGTGCGCGAGCTTGTCGAAGGGGCCGATACCGCAATCGTGGACAAGTCGATTACGAACTACCTGTTTCTTGGATTTCTCCGCACCATCCTGCCCGGCGCCCGGTTCCTGCATACCGCGCGGCATCCATTGGACACCGCCGTCTCCTGCTTTACGACACTCTTTTTCGGCGGCAATGAATGGACCTATGACCTAAGCGAAATGGGCCGCAATATAAGGCGCCATCAGCAGCTCATGACCCATTGGATCGGCCAATGGCCGGACGATATTTTGACCGTGAGCTACGAAGCGCTGGTGGCGGACCCCGAGCCGGTCATTCGGAATATGATTTCGTTCTGCGGGCTCAGCTGGGACCCGGCGTGTCTTGAGTTTTATTCGTCGCGCCGTCCGGTGATGACCGCGAGCCTTCACCAGGTGCGGCAACCGATCTACAGCTCGGCAATGGGCCGTGCCGAAAACTATCAGTCTCATCTCGCCCCCCTTATCGCGGCGATGGGCCGCCGCGCCGCTGATCCCAATTGGCACAAGGCGGCGAGACCCAAATGACCATGCAGGACGAAGCCAAAGCGGCCCTTCTCAAAGAAGCTGAAAACTTTTATCGCGCCGGTGCCTTCTTACCCGCGCGCGGGAAGTGGCAGGAGGTTCTCAAAGATGAGCCCGCGCATCTCGACGCCCTTGCAGGGTTTGTGAATGCCAGCCTGCAGATGAGCGATGCGGCCGAATCCGTGCGGGTTGCGGCACTGGCACATGAGGCGGCGCCGGACGACGTGCGGATACTGAACCTCTATCTCGACACGCTCATATCCAATCAAGAACAGCAAACGGCCTTCGAGATTGCATGCGCCGGGACCGAGCGGTTTCCGGACAACACCAATTTGCACGTCAAAGTCGCCCAGTGTCGTATGGGATTTGGTGAAATCGACAAGGCGCGCGGGGAGCTATGGACCGCCCATGAAAACGACCCCAAGGCGGTTAATCCGCTCTATTTCCTTGTGCGCATTGGTGACAGGCGCGACTTCGAGAAGCTTGAGGTGCCCGTTGAGAACGCATACGTGCAACGGGAGAGCATCGAGCCGTCTGAGCAGGTGATGATCGCGTATACGCGCGCGGCGCTCGCCGAAAAACTGGGGCGCTACGACGATGCCTGGGATGCCTACAAGGTGGGCAACGGCATTCAGCTGCAAATGGCCATCTTCGATGAAGCCGGTTACGTCGAGACCATAAACAACAACATAAAGCTCTTTGGACAAAAGATGCCACCACCACTCGATGAGAACGCGCCCGGGCACAACATCATTTTCATTGTCAGCCTGCCGCGCTCGGGAAGTACGCTGACCGAACAAATACTTGGAAGTCACTCACGGGTCTGGCCCATCGGTGAGCGCAAGCTGGTCCTTGAGAGTTTCAGCCTGTGGGAAAAGTCTCCCAATACGGAAGGCCTGGAGGAAGCGCGGCGTCACTATCTTGAAGGTGCGCGTGAGATTGCCGCGTGTAGTGATGACGAACGTGCCTTCATCGCCGACAAAAGCATCAACACCTATTTCTTCGTCGGCTTCCTGCGCATGTTGCTTCCGGGCGCTAAGTTCGTGCATGTGGTGCGTGCGCCGCTCGATGCGGCGGTCTCATGCTACGCAACCCCGTTCGCGCTCAATTCGCTCAAGTGGTGTTCGGATCTTGAGACCATCGGGCGCGTCTTCCGGCGCTACCAGAAGATCATGAAAGTCTGGATGCGCGCAGGCCGGGGCGATCTTCTTACCATTTCATATGAAGACCTCACCGCCGATCCCGAAACGAAAGTCCGTGAGCTGATCAAGTTTTGCGGGCTCGATTGGGAACCGGCGTGTCTCGCGTTTCACGAAAACAAGAGGCAAGTCTCGACCGCCAGCCTGGTGCAGGTGCGCCAGCCCATCTACCAGTCCGCCAAAGGCCGGGCTACCCATTTTGACAAGTATCTTGATCCGCTCAAACGGGCGATGGGCCGGGCGGCCTCCCCCGACTGGTACAAGTAGGCACACCCACGCGGCGCCACTACCGTTGACCCATGTCAAAGCGGCTTGCGGTGCTTTGATTCACATTACCTAGATCGGACGCAGCCCGGTTCAGCCACCGGCGCGGCCGTTTTCCCGGAGTGCTGCACACTCCGGGGCGGAGGGGTTTTCCCTTCCGTACCTTCCTCGACCAACTTGGGGCGGGCTCCTTTCGAGGACCCGCCCTATTTGCAGAGTGTGGCACCGCCGCACTTGCCGGACAGAGGCGCGCAGCCTAGGTTAAGCGCATCTGGGCAACCCGAAACGGGAGCGTTCATG
>JANQLJ010000032.1 GCA_028280665.1 Alphaproteobacteria bacterium | reverse complement strand
GGGGCCAGGTCATATCCCGTTCGGGGGGTAAAAACGAAAGCCGCCGGGCGCGCGCCCGCGCGCCTAGGGAACCGAGCGCCGCGCCGCCGAGCAAAACCTCGCCTTCGGTCGGCCGCCATAGCCCCGCAAGCACGCGCATGAGGCTCGACTTGCCTGCCCCATTGGGGCCGATCAATCCCACCAGACCTCGCGCCCACGCGCCCTCGATCCCTTTGAGGACCGTCCGGCCCTCAAGCCGCAATGAAAGATTTTGCACCGCGAGGTTCATTACACAAATCCTCGCCGTATACGGAATATAAGGTAGATAAAGAACGGTCCGCCGATGATAGCGGTCAACACGCCCAGATAAAGCTCCGTGCCGGTCCAATTGCTAAGGGCGCGCACGCCGATATCCGCAAGCAGCAAGAGCGCGCCGCCGCCTAGGGCGCTCGGCAAAAGCAACCGGCTTGGCACATAGCCGGTAAAAGGCCGCAACACATGGGGCACGATCAACCCGACAAACCCGATGGCGCCTGCCACCGCAACCCCTGCGCCCACGGCGAGCGCGGTCCCCAGAATAATCCTTACGCGGACCGATGTAAGCGCAACACCCAGCGAGCCGGCGGTATCTTCGCCGAGAACGAGCGCATCAAGGCTGCGCGCGGTCGACAAAATGAGTGCGGCGCCAAGCGCAATAAACGGCAGCGAGAGAACGACGTCGGCCATGGAACGGTCGCGCACCGAGCCCATGAGCCAAAAGACGATCTCCCCCAAGGCCCAAGGGTTGGGCGAGAGGTTCATGGCAAGCGCGGTAAGCGCCATGGCGATGGAGCTAATGGCAACGCCCGCGAGTATGAGCGCGGTGGTGCTGCCTTCGATGCTGGCGAGCAAAAAAATCAGCACGACGACGGCGCCTGCGCCTGCCATCGCGCCTGCGGGAAGCGCCCAGGCGGTAAATCCCGCAACGCCGAAATAGAGCATGATAACCGCGCCGAGCGCCGCGCCGGAGGTGACGCCAATATTGCCGGGCTCGGCGAGGGGGTTGCGCAAAAGTCCCTGGAGCGCCGCCCCGCAAAGCCCAAGCGCCGCGCCGATGGTCAGCGCAAGGAGCGCGCGGGGCAGCCGGAGTTCCTGCGCGATGAGCACATGATGGGGCTCACCCACGCCAACAACGCCCAGGAGCGCCGCGCCCACGCCGATCTCCGCATAGCCCCACGCGAGCGAGGTGGCAAAAAGTGCAGAAACCAAGGCAATCAGTATAAGGATCACCTTCATGGCCCGCCCCCCGCACTCTCGACGAAGAGCCGTCGCCGCTCGGCGGCCAGAAGCTCGGCTGCGTCGAGCATGTAAGGGCCGGCGCAGACCCACGCGGCGGCGGGCACGGCGATACGGGGCGTCTCGTTCAGCATACGGCGAAACAAGGGATGCCGCGCGAAACCATCAAGCAATGAAGGATCGCTTGTTTCAAAAAAGCTCATGACGAACACATCCGGCGGGCGGCGCACAAGATCCTCCAAGGGCACGCGCTGCCAGCCGGTATATCCCAACTCCGCTTGCAGATTGCGAAAACCCGCAAGGCGCAACACCTCATCCACATAAGTCTCAGCGCCCGCACCGCCGCCGCCGGGCGAAACATAAAGCGCCATAGGCGCCATGGGCGCCATACCGCCTTGCAAACTTTCAAGTGCGCGCCGCCGCCGTTCCAGCTCGCCCGCGAGTGCTGCCCCGCGCACGGGCTGGCCGAGAACATCTGCGATGCGGTACACCTCGCCTTGCACATCGGCCACAGTCACCGCATCTTCCAGCCGTACAACTTGGCTTCCGAGCCCTTCCAGCCGCCGCGCGGTTTCCGGATGGCCGTAAGGATCGAAGATCACAAGGCCCGCACCCGCACCGATGATCTCCTCCGCCACCCCGCGGATTTGCGGATACCCGCCCGCCAGGTGACGGACGGGCGAGCGCGCCGCCGCCGCTTGCCAGGAGACCGCAGCGACTTGCGATGGGCCTGCAAGGCTCAAGAGGTATTGATCCGTACACACTGAAACCGAGGCGGCGCGGGGCAAAGGATCCGCCATTGCGGCAGTGACCGAAAGCCACGCTGCCATACCGGCCCCGATTGCGCCCGCGCCTTTCACCTCAATACCTCAGCCTGATGCCGGCAAACCCCGCACGGCCCGGCGTTGAGAACCCTGAAACCTCTTGGTACTGACGGTCCGTAAGATTGGTGCCGCGCAAGGTCAGCTCAACGCCATTGGCTACCTCATAAGATGCAGCCGCGCCCAGCACGAAGTAATCATCAAGGTCCGTGCGAAACTCGCGAAACCCGTCTTCGGCGTCGGCCGCGCCGCGCAAATTGACGTTGAGCCGCAACCGCTCGCCCTCTCCCACATAGTCAAGATCGGCCGAGCCGAGATGCCTGGGCCGCCGCACGCGGGGGAGACCGTCTTCCGCATCGGGCGAATTGACCGTGGCATCGGTGTAGGTATAGCCGCCGCTGAGCGTGATCTGGGGCGTCAGCTCCGCCTCAAAGCTTGCCTCCACCCCACGCGCATGGGATGTACCGGAAGATTGGAAGTATCCCGTAAAACCCACATTGTCGAAGCGGATTTCATCTTCGATGCGCTGATCAAAGTAAGTGAGCGACATGCGCGCACGGTCCTCCCAAAATCCATGATCGATGCCCACATCGAAACCAATGCCCGTTTCCTCCTCAAGACCCGGTAGCCCGGCGCTGGCGTTCCGCGCGCGCTCAAACGCGCTGGGCGCGCGAAAGCCGGTCCCGGCACTGGCGCGGAGCTTGGTTTCGCCCCCCGGCGTCACGCGCAGAAGATAGGCCGTGGTCGCGCGCAGTGAGAAATGGTTTCCATAATCCTCCGGCGCATCGAAGCGTGCGCCCAAGGTCGTGAAAAACCGTCCGTTCCATTCCGCTTGCCATTCCGCAAAGGCCGCCAGCGCCGATGTCGTATCACTCAGACTATCGGTTTCAACGTCTTCGGTCCGGTATGTGGCGCCCGCGGTAAACCCGTGGCCGTTCGCATGGGAAAGCGTTGCGATGTATTCGATCTCATGGCGCTCTCCATCAAACCGGGAAATGGGCGTGCCGAAGAAATCCTCCGTAGGTAGACCACCGTCGAGATCGCGGCGTTGCGACTGAAAGAAGTTATAGGCGATCTCGTGACGCACCGGGCCGCTAATCTCGTCAGTGGCGAGGGAGACACGCGCGGCAAACTCTTCGGTGAGAAGGTCCCGGTCGGGATCGAACAAAAAGCCGTCGAATTGCGCGTAAGCGTCCATAAACCGCGCCACCACCTCAAGCCGTGTGCCGTCGCTCACTTGAAACCCCGCGACACCATGCAATGTGAGATTGCGGTAGCCGTCATCGTCGGCGACGGAAGGGTCTTCCACCTTGGCGGAGATACCGTCCGTGCGCGACCAGTCGCCGCTTAGGGCGAAGTCAAAGGCATTCACCGACCCGCCCACGTAGCCCCTAACCGCATAGGTCTCGAAGCTGCCCGCCTCGGCGGACAGGCTCGCCGCCCGTTCACGCCCCCGGCGCGTCACGATATTGATCACCCCGCCGATGGCATCGGCGCCATAATGAAGCGCCTGGGGACCGCGCAAGACTTCGATGCGGTCAATGGCGGTCACGGTCAGATTGCCGAAGTTCACTGCGGCCTGCGGCAAGGCGGCGTCGGAGACACGAATCCCGTCAATGAGCACCAGAGTGCGGTAGCTTTCCTCCCCGCGCAGACGCACCGCCACTTGCCCGCCGCGGGCGCCGCTTGACGAAGCCTGCACGCCGGGAAGGCGGCGCAGCGCCTCTTCGACGTAAAAGATGCCTTGGGCTTCGAGTTCTTCCGCCGTCACTATAGAGACGCTTGAACCTACCTCGCGCAAGGGCACCGCCCGGCGGTTTGCGGAGATAACAAAGGTCTCGGCCTCTTCCTCAGCATTGCTCTCACTAGAGTTCGCCCATGCGGGTTCCGCGTAAAAACACGCTGCCGCCAGGGGCGCCGCCAATGCAATTGATACAACTTTCCTCATGTTCCTGTCCTTTCTCGTAGTTGCAGACGAGCAGGCAGGCGGAACACCACGCGCGCAAAGAAACAGCGCGCCGCCGGTTTTTGAAAATAAAAATAGAGATCCATCCCCCGAGGGTCCCCACCACAGCCAGCTCACACAAAGGTGTCGCCGCTACGGATGGACCGCTCCCCCGGCATATCCCGGCCGCGGGTGGACGACAGCGACGGCAGGTCTCCTGGCTTCCGGCTCAAGCGTTCGTTTAATTTCCCCGCGCCTTCCCAAGGCCCAAGGCCTCAGTGGCGTTATGCGGGTGAACTCGCCGGTTCACAGTTGCGGGTACAGCCGCAGCTTGGCCCCTGGGGGGCGTGTTCTGCGTTCCCTTTTCGCTTCCTTTCGGAAGACCGTCACAACGGGCGGCATTGAACAGCAAACGCCCAGACGCTGCAAGGGGCCTTGAATCCATTGAGTTTTCGGCCGGCCGATGGGGCCGTGCCGCCGCCCTGTCCCGCGCTGGCACAGATAAGCGCCCTATCGCAACGCTTTTGAAACATCCCTTAGCGCCCGATTAATCCGCGGCCGGAGTATTGAGCGATCTGCTTAATCGAACGGGAAAAATCTTCTGGCATAAGGGGGTCAGTGTAACCGATCGCGGGCGCCTGACGGCGTCATCAGATCACTCAAGCACCCCGCCTGCGTATCGGCGGGGTTTTCTTTTCAGTGCAAGGCGACCCGGACCTGGCTTTGATCGCTGCGGCCTTCGGCATCGATCACGGTGATGTCCGCAAAGCCGGGCGCGGCTGCCTGCCATACCGTGGGCTCAAACGTTTCCGTTGCGGCCAGCACCTCGCCATTCACCATCCAGCGCAAGGGCGGCGTTCCGCCGAGCGCGCGGAGAGGCAATCCGGGCGCGGCAACCCCCGAAAGATCGAGCGTCGCGCCTTCCGGCGGAAAAGCAATGCGCGGGGGCGGGCGTTCCTCCGCACCCGAAGCACCGGCCCAAAGGCCCGGCGGGCGGTAGCGCCGCATGGCGGGGGGCAGGTCTTCCCGTGCGGCAACCTCAAGAACGCCTTCAGGAGCCGTGCGCGGCGCGGCGGCTTGCGGCAGTTGATCGAAAATCTGAAAGAGCACCGGCGCCGCCGTACTGCGGCCATAGAGCCCGGCCCGGGGCGAGCCGTCAGCGCGGCCAACCCAAATGCCAACCGTATAAGCGGCGCTATAGCCCACGGCCCAGGCATCGCGGTATCCGTAAGACGTGCCGGTCTTGAAGGCAATCGCGCCCGCCTGCACATGGCCGCGCCCTTGTCCGCGTCCCGGGGGAAGCGGCGCGCCTTCAAGAATATCAGAGACGTACCACGCCGCCGCCGCACCCATAAGGCGTTGCCCCGCTTGCGTCGGTTCTCCCTCTGAGAAAATCAGTGGGCGGACGGTTCCGCCATCCGCTAATCCCGCATAAAGCATGGTCAGGCCCTGAAGACTGATCCCCACGCCCCCCAACGCAAGCGGAAGAGACGGCGCCCCGCCGAGACTGCCGAACTCAAGCCGCACCCCCGCCTGGCGCAGCCGCGCGGCAAGGCGCATGGGCCCAACCCCATCGAGCACCATGACCGCGGGCACGTTGAGGGACTGCTGAAGCGCCGTGCGCACGGTGACATCGCCCAGAAAATCGCGGTCGAAATTCTGCGGCGCATAGGTTCCGAAAACACTTGCCTGATCGGCAATCAGCGTTTCGGGATGAAGCGCGAGATCGTCAAACGCCAGCCCGTAAATGAAAGGCTTGAGCGTGGAGCCGGGGGAGCGCACCGCGCGGGCAAGGTCCACCTGCCCTTCCGGCCCCCAGAAATCAGTGCCGCCCGCATAAGCGATCACGCGGCGAGTTGCATTCTCGACCACGATCACCGCAACGCTCACCCCGTCATCGAAACCCGCCGCGGTATCCTCGGCAATACGTTCGACCTGGGCCTGAAGCCGGGGCTCAATATATGTGCGCACGGGCGTCCCGCCGCCGCCGCTCCGCAAGGCGCGCGCAAGCCGGGGCGCACGAAACGGAAGTGCCGCCCGCGCCATGGGCACCGGGTCTTCGCCCGCTTCTTGCGCATGGACGTGCGTTATCGCACCGCGATCCGCCAGCAGCCGCAGCACCCGTTCGCGCGCGCGGGCCGCTTCTTCCGGGTGGCGATCGGGCCGGAGCCGTTCGGGTGATTGAGGCAGCGCCACCAGCAGGGCCGCTTGCGCCACCGTCAGCTCCGCGGGTTCCTTGCCAAAATACGCAAGCGAGGCGGCGCGCACGCCTTCAAGGTTGCCCCCAAAAGGCGCGAGGGTGAGATAAATGGAAAGAATCTCGGCCTTCGAGCGCCGCCGTTCGAGCTGAACCGCGCGCACGGCCTCGATCAGTTTTGCACCAAGGGTGCGCGGGCGCGGCTCAAGCAAGCGTACGGTCTGCATGGTGATGGTCGAAGCGCCCGAAACGATGCGGCCATGGCGTGCCCATTGAAGGCCCGCCCGCACAATTGCCAGGGGATCGACGCCCGGGTGGGCGTAGAACCGCTGGTCTTCATAGGCGATCAGTGCGGCAAGGTAGTTCGGATCGACCCCCTCCGCCCTGACCGGCAGCCGCCACATCCCGTCGGATGTGGTAAAGGCGCGCAAGATGCCGCCCTCCGCATCGAGCACGAGATCGGAGCGTTCCTCATAGCGGGCAAGGCTGGGCGGAAAAAGAAGATCGAGACCGATCAAAAGCACGGCAGCCGCGGCCAGACCCGCGGCCACGAGCTTCCCATTTTTGATCAGCTTACGGAGCATATCTCTTACTCTCCCGCGCTGACCACCAGTCTCATCATCGCCGTGCGCGCCGCCACGCGCGGCTGATACATATCCTCAACGTAAGCCGGCGGGCGCACGAACGTGCCGGGCGTAATGGCGCGCGCGAGATAGGCCACCGCAAACTCAGGCCGGATCGGGCGATCCTCGCTATCGGTCGCAAGGGGGTTGTACCGGTTGCCGATATTGAACGCCGCCACATAACGGTCGTCGCGCGCTTCTTGGATTTGCGTTGCCGTCAGATCCGGCAGCCAGTCATAGGCGCCGCTGTAAATGACCGACTCGATCTCAAACCCGGCGGACAGAAGATCGAGCGCCACCATTTCGCGGTAGTAATTGTCGGCCATGCGGCCCGTGAGCAGCACCACCACCCGGTCGTTTTGCCGGACATTGGCAAGATCAATGGGCGCGCCTTCGGGATTGAAGTGACGCCGCCTCAGAGTAAGACCGCTTGCCGCCGGGTCTTGCGGCGCGGCGGGAACGCCCGCGACTGCAAGGCTACGCCAGATATCGCCGCCCCGGTTCGCCGTGCTGACGCCCGCACCAAATTCCTCCGCCGTCGGAAGAATGACCATCGGGTCCTCGCCCGTCACGAGGCTTGCGTTTTCAACCGCAACGTCAAGCTCCGCGCCGGACCGGCTCAAGGCGTCGGCGGCGAAAAGAAGCCACGCCTTTTCCTGCGTCGTCGTGTAGCGCAAGCGCGGCGCGAGCTCGCCAATCCGGTCAAAGAGCGCGGGCAAAAGCCCCAGCCGGCCGCCGCGCGCCACCATGGTGGTCAGCCCCGCCACATCGCGGGTAAGCGAGCCATAGCGGTAGGCGGCGTACTCGCTGGGGACCGCCTCCTGCGCAAGCCGGATGGCCCGGTCAAAACTCGCCGCCGCGCGGGCGCGGTCGCCAATGGCGTCGAGCGCGCCGCCCAGATGGGCAAGCGCCATTATGTCTTCGATTTGCATGCGCGCGGTGTCGTGGAAATAGCGCAGATCGCCGGGGACCGCGCGGCCTTCGCGCGCGAGCACATAGAAAGCATAGGCGCGGATTTGATTGTCCCGCCAGGCGCTGCCCGCCACATTCGCGGCCCAGGAGAGGCCCCGGCGCACCGCATCGTCCGGCACCACATGCCCGCGCCGGTCCGCTTCGGTCAAAAAGTCGATGGCGTACAGCGAAAGCCACGCTTCGCTTTCAGGCCCCGCATACCCCCACATGCCGAACGCGCCGTTCGAGCGCTGCATGTCGAGCACCCGGTCGACGGCGTTTTGAAGGCGCACGTCAAGGCCTTCGTCCGCTTCAAGGCCCGCGCTTTCCGCCAGCTCGCCAAAGTAAACAAGCGGATAGGCGCGGCTCACAGTCTGTTCAAGGCACCCGAAGGGATAACGGTCGAGCGCGTGCAAAAGCCCGCCCGTGTCGAGCCCGCGCGTTGTTGAAAGCGAGAGCGAGACGTTCACGGTCGCCGGGATCAGCGCCGCGCCAGCATCCGCAGGGATTGCATAGCTTTCGCCCGCGCCGAAAACGGCAATTTCTTCGCGCGTCTCCATGCGCTGCGCAGGCCGCACTTCGATGGGCCAAGTGCGCCGGCGCGTGAACCCGCCAGGGCCTGAAAGCTCTAGCGCCACCGTGGCAACACCGATCTCCGTTGCGTCGAGCGGCACGTGGACTTCTTGCCGCTCACCGCTGCCAAGATCGAACTCAAGGTTTTCGCGTTCTGTTTCGATGCCGCCCGCAACGCTGATCGCTGCGTTGTAGCGGCCCGGGGCGCCATCCACATTATGAAGAGAAAGGGTCGCAAGGGCCTGGTCCCCCGGCGCAAGGAAGCGCGGCAGGGAAAGCTCGCCCACCAGCGCGTCGCGCACCGTAAGGCGCGTGTCCGCCTGACCCACGCGCGTCTCCGAGACCGCGACCGCCATAAGGCGCAGCTCACCCGCAAAATCGGGAATGTCCAACGGCACAATGGCGCGGCCATCTGCATCGAGTTCCACAAGGCCCGAGAACAGCGCAACCGTCCGTGTGGGAACCACATTCAGCCCGGCGCTGCCAAGGGCCGCATCGCCGCCCGAGCGGATCGCGCCCAGCGCGCCCTCCTGAGCCTGGATCAGCCGCCCATAGTCATCGCGCATGTCGATGCCGAGCCGCCGCCGGCCAAAGTAGTGATCTTCAGGGTTAGGCGGTTCGAACCCGGTGAGCTGCAGGATGCCCTGATCGACGGCGGCGAGCGTCAAGAACGCCGCCTCGCCCCCAAGGTTCGCCACCTCGACGGGAACCTCGATGCGCGTTTGCGGTGCGGTGATACCCGGCGCCTCGATCGAGACATCAAGAACGCGCGCCTCGTGATCCACGTCGAGATACGCGACCCCCACGGACCGCACCGGCGCACGCGGGTTGCCGTCGCCGAGCGCCCGGTAGTGAGTCACGAGCGCATAGGCGCCCGCGCCCCATTCTTCGGTAACGTCAAAGCGCACGCGCCGCCCTTCCGCGGGCACATTCACGTGGCGGGTCTCAATCACCCGGTCATTGGCAATGACGATGAGCGCGGGGCCCGCTTGCTCGGGCCGGATGGTGATCTCGGCCCGGCCGCCGAGGGCAAAGCGGTCGGCGCTCGCGGTGACCACAAGCTGGTCGGGCCGGTCAGGCGAGGAAGCGCCCCACCAGCCGGAATAGAACCGCACGGAGGTTGAGGCCTCTCCCGCGGCATCGGACACAATCAAGCGGTAAGTTCCCCAGGGGAGCGCTTCGGTGATACCCGCAAACTCATCCGTCCCTATACTGACGGTCCCCGCGCGCACGGGCCGGTCGCGGATAATGGGCTCAAAACGCCACTGGCCATTTACTTCGTACCATTGATAGTTCCGTACTTCACGTACGATTTCCCAGCTAAGGTCCCTTGCAGGAATGCGCGCGCCCTCGCGATCAACGGCGATGAGATCGAACGCCGCTTGCGCGCCCTCGCGCACGAACCGCCCTTCAAAGGCGGAGCGGATGCCAATATAGGCCTCGCCAGTGCGGATAGCGATGTCGGTCAGGGTTTGCGAGGACCGCCCGCCGGGCTCGAACACTGCCACGCGCACCCGGCCCGCCAGCGGCCAGGTGGTCGGCGGCAAGCCGACAAGCGAACCCGCCGCGACCGTTTCGCCAGCTCGGTCCGTCGGCGCCATGTCGAGCGGCCGGAAGCTCGCATCGAGCGCTTCTTCAACCCGTCCGAAATGAAAGTCTTCAAACCCTTCGAAGGGCTCGCGGTCATGTTCAAGCCGCAGCTCCGCCTCGCCGCTCATGTTCGCTGCGGGCGCGCCATAAAGAAACCGTGCGCGCACATCGATGGCGATGTCATCACCTGCCGTGAGCACCGCCTCGCGGGGGCTTGCGGTCACCTCAAGCCGCTCAGGCACAAAGTCCTGCACTTCGAAACGCACCTGGCCCACGGGCGCAGCGTCTGTATCCACGTAAGCCGCCGCGCGCCAAAGCCCATGCCGCGCCGTGCGCGAAAGCGTGACGGGAAAATGCACTGCGCCCGCTTGCTGTTCGTTCACGGTCTCCCGCCGGAACTCAACGCCATCGGGGCGCGTCACCACCAGGGTCAGCGGCACATCGCCGAGCGCTTCCGCATTGCGGTTGCGCAACAGGGTGACGAGCTGAACGGTTTCCCCCGGGCGGTAGATGCCCCGGTCGGTGTAAAGAAAGGCGTCGATGGGGCCGGGCGTCGCGCGGCCTGAAACGCCGCGGTCGGAAAAATCAAAAGCCGGACGCCGCAAATCGAGAAAAGCAAAGTCGCCGTCCGGGCCATAGGCCATGACCGCAACGGGTTCGAGCCCGCCACGCCCGCGCGTAAATCCTTCTTCGAAGCGGGCAGCGCCGTTCGCCCCTGTCTCGCGCGTTGCCAGAATGTCATTGTTCCGCGCGATCAGGGTGAGTTCCACATTGCGCAAGTTCCGCGCACTGCTTAAGGAACGGACGAAGACGTTCAGCCCACCGGCCCCCAAGAATGTGGTCAGCCCCAAATTCGTCTCGATGACCCATTGCGCTGCCGTGCCGCGCCAATAGTTCCCGGTGCTGTCGCTCTCGCCCGCATCTTCGGCCAGCACCAGATAGGCGCCGGGCCCTGCGTCCCCCAGCACTTCCGAGATCGGGAACCTCGTCACCACCGATTCGTTGGGGACGCTCTCAATCTCCATCTCGCCTTGCCAGACGAGCGCGCCCCGTTCGTTTTCAATGTTATTCGCGTCATACCTGTAAAGCTGTGTTTCATCGAGAAGGCCTTGGCGCAATTGCGACAAAAGCCGGTCTCCAACCCTCAGGACACGGATGGAGAGCGTATCGATATTGACCGTCGTTACGGGGATGGCGCCGCCCGCGTCGCGCGGCAGGATAACCCCGCCCCCGAACGCCGCGGCAGGCGGGCGGTCGCGCAATTCCACGGGCACGATTTCGTCCGCAGGCGTTACATTGCCGCTTGCCGCCGGAAGCCCCTGGCGCAATGTCACCTGATAGGTCTGATTGAAGGAAAGCCCACCAATACAGAGGAGCGATCCCGCAACGCGCAAGGAGGGTTTTGCCGCAGGCGTAATCGCCAGATAGTCCTCGTAAGTGACAGAGCCGTCTCCATCGAGGGGTTCGGAGAAGACAAGACAAGCCTCCGGCGTGTTGCTGCTGGTGTCCACCTCAAGCCGGATGAAGGCATAGGTCGCGGGCGGGGCGCCTGCGGTTTCGCCCGCGATCTCTTGGCCTCCGGATGGGATGCTGGGCCCACCACCACCCTGCCAGGGCTGAGTAAAAAAGAACCAGGTAAGGAGCGCCAGCGTTGCGACCCCGATGATGAGATAGAGACTCAACCGTCGCTGCATGACTTCCCTCCTTTTTCGGCGATACGCGGCGGCACCATGATGGCCTAATTCAGCAGTTTTGTGACGCCATTCAGGCGGGAGTGTGCGCCGCTTCAAGCGCACCCAGAAGATCGGGTGCCCCCGCCCAAGCGTCCGGCGCGGCGCCGAGATCGGGCACAATGGTAATAGTGACCCCCGGCAGAAAGCGCGAAATCGTCTGGGCCGTTTCTTCCGCCGGGACGGGCAGCGCGCCCGTGGCCGAGATCACAATACCCACAAGGGGAATGCCCCGCGCGGCCAGTGCGGCGGCGGCGGTAAGCGTATGCGAGATGGTGCCGAGATAGCCGCCCACCACCAGAAGCGCGGGCACATTTGCCGCCTCGATCCAATCCACAACCGTATGGGCCTGGCCGATGGGCGCCATGAGGCCGCCGACCCCTTCCATCAGCACCCAATCCTCTTCTCTCTCAAAGGCCTTCGCGGTAAAGGCAGTAACCTCACCGAAATCGATCTCACGGCCCTCGCGGGCGGCGGCCATATCGGGGGAAAGCGCCGCCTGAAAACGCCAGGGTGTCATCGCCGCGATGGCGTCTTGGGTGATTTCTTTCCCAAGCGCGCGTAAGAGGACGCCCGTATCCGAGGTGCCCGGATCCGAGGTGCCCGGATCCGCTTCATCAAAACCGCTCAAGAGGGGTTTGAACACCGCAACGGTTTTACCTGCTTCACGGAGTTGCGAGGCAAGCGCCGCAGTGACAAAGGTCTTGCCGATCTCGGTTCCCGATGAAGTAACAAAGAGCCCTTGCCCCACCGGCCTACTCTGCCGCCGCCGGGATCGTCAGCTTACGGACTTCACTGGCGAGCAGTTCCACATCGCTATCTTTATGTTCTGCAGTAAAGGTAAAGCGCAAGCGCGCGGTGCCCTTGGGCACTGTGGGCGGGCGAATGGCAGTGACGAGAAAGCCTTTATCCTCAAGAGCGGCGGAGGCAGCCAGGGCGGCATCTTCCTTACCGAGGATGAGCGGCACAATAGGACTTTCGGGGCGCGCAAGCCCGGCGCCGGCGCAGAACGCCCGCGCCTTTTCAAGCGGCGCGGCGGCGCGCGCGGGTTCTTCTTCCACGATCTTGAGCGCTTCCAGGGCTGCAGCGGTGGAAGCAGGCGGAAGACCCGTTGAGTAAACCAAAGACCGGGCGCGTGTCTTGATGAGATCACACACCGCCTTATCGCCGCAAAGATACCCCCCGTAAGAGCCAAGCGCCTTGGAAAGCGTGCCCATCTGCAAAGGTATGGGCGGCGGCGGCGTGAATGCATGTCTTGATCCGCGTCCCCTGCCAATGACGCCAAGGCCGTGGGCATCGTCGGTCATGAGCCAGGCATCGTGCGCGCCCGCAAGGCGTGCAAGCTCCGGCAACGGCGCCAGATCGCCGTCCATGCTGAAGACCCCGTCCGTCACAATGAGGCAATGGCGATGACGGGCGCGATGCGCCGCAAGGTGCCGCTTGGCCGCCCCCATATCATTGTGGGCAAAGCGAATGAGCGTTGCGCCCGAAAGCTGCGCGCCTGCGTGAAGGCAGGCGTGGCTCAGCTCATCGGCAAGGATAAGATCACCGGGGCCCGCGAACACCGGGATGATCCCAACATTGGCGAGATAGCCCGAGCCGAACACCACCGCGTCTTCGGTTCCTTTGAAGGCGGCAAGGGCGCGCTCAAGGGCGCGCAACAGCGGATGATCGCCGGTGACAAGCCGCGAGGCGCCTGCGCCCGCCCCATAGCGGTCGATGGCGGCCTTGGCCGCTTCTTTGACGCAGGCGTGCGCGGAGAGATTGAGGTAATCGTTGCAGCAAAACGAGATAAGCTCGCGGCCACCCCGCCGCACATAGACGGATGTTTGCCGGTCGGTCTCAAAAAGTTGCCGCCTTTGCCTGCGCGCGTCGAGCTCGGCGAGCTTATTTGCAGCAAATGCCACGGGGGTTTCAGCCATGAGGGAGGTTTTAGCCGAGGGGGCCCGCCAGGCCAAGACTTATCGCCTAGTGCAAATGTTCCCTGACGAACGCCCCCATGGTCTCGAAGGTCTGCACGAACGATTCGCCATAATTCATGCTGTGATCTCCTTCCTCAATGAGAAGCGTTTGCGGCGTGCGCCCCGCCTCATGTAAGGCGTCTATGAGGTCTTCCGCATGAGAGATGTCGACAATGGGGTCTTCCGCAGAGGCGATGATCAAGACCGGAATGGTAATCTCGTCCGCACGGTGAGTGGGAGAGAGACGGCGAAGCCGCGCCCGGTCATTGGCAGCCTCGCCCCAGCGTTCTTCCCGATGGAAATCAGGAATGCCAAAAGCATCAATGGAGCCGAGGTCATCGCGATAGGATTCCACGTCATAAACGCCGTTGACGCCGATCGCACATCTAAAAAGATCCGGCGTTTCAACCGCCGCATAGAGCGCGACATAAGCGCCATACGACCAGCCGCCAATGCAAATCCGGTCGGGATCGGCAATCCCTTGATCGATAAGAGCCTGAACACCGTCGATTACATCAGTCTGCATGGCAAGACCCCATTGCCCGCGTCCTGCCGTCACAAAGGCGTTCCCGTATCCTGTCGATCCGCGAAAATTGGGTGAGAAAACCAAAACCCCATTCGACGCAAGATACTGGCGGATAGGGTCGAACATCATGGTATCGCGCGCAAAGGGGCCGCCATGAGGCCACACCAGCACAGGCTGCGGCCCCTCCTCCATACCCTGGGGTACGGCCAGATAGCCAGGGATCTCAAGGCCGTCGCGCGCGGTGTAGTCAAACTTGCTGATATTGGCGAGCGCACCTTCTTCCAGGCCAATATACCGCGGAGCGAAATATGTGAGCGCACCTGTATTCGCATCGTAGAGGTGAACCTGCGACGGCCGGCCAGGGGAAAACGATTGCACAACATAGCGGTCGTTGGCACTGCTCATGGCGTAGGCATAATCGCCTGGCAGATACTCGTTAAGTGCCTCGTCCAATTGCTGCGACCGCCGGCGGAAATAGTGGCGCTGGTAAACGTCTCCGATGTATTCCACATAGTAGCGCGCACCGCTTTGCGGATTGTAAGTAAGATCGAAAACATCATGCCGGTCATGCATGTAAACGAGTTCCGCCTCGCCTTGGCTTTCAAGCCTGTAGCGATAGACCGCATTGCGGCGGTCCATGTTGGACATGAAATAGAGATACTCCCCATCATCATGTTCCAATATGCCAATCGCCTCGGCACTGCCGCCCCGTAACAGGGGAAGCCGATGGGCTTCACGCCAGCTCACGCCGTCCGCCCGCCTCCAGAAAATACGGGTGACCTGCTCAATCACATTTTGCGTAATGAGGGCACGCGGGCGGTTGCGGCGGTCTAATGCGAACCGCCCCCATTCGGCGCGGCCGCGCTCAAGATAGTCTTTTGACCCATCGGTGATATCAAGCAGTGCCGGCCGCAGAAAGGCGCCAGAGGGTTCTTGTATCATGATGTGCTCGGGGTCGTCGGGCAGCGGGTCGATCAGCGACGCGCCATTCCGCAGCCCCCGGAAGAAAACAAGCCTGCCGGTGGAGATATCGAGCGACATGAAATGCGTCCCGAATGCCGTCCAGTCAACCTGCCTGAAATTATTGACGTTCTGATGCGCGAACCCGGCAACGACGAAGAGCCGCCGGGGGCCCGCCCACACATAGGCAATAATGTCCACACCTTCACCCGAAGGAACAATTAAGGTGTGTTCGCCGCCTTCCCCCGGCGGGTCGTCAAAACGGTAAATCACAATGGCATTGCGATTGTTGTGGGGGCGAATGGTTGCGACCCGTTCGCCGTCGGGCGAGAGGATGACGCCGGAAAACTCCGGTATGAAGTTTCGCGCAGGCGGGCCTTCGGCAGCGGCCGAGCTGAAAGAAAAGACAAAAATGAATGCGGCGATCAGCGCCCCGATGAGCCCCGATTTCATCGGCTTGAACATCTCCGTGCCCCCAACTTACCCGGTACCCGAGCATACGGGACCTTGGGGGCGGGAAGCAACTATACCGCGAAAAAGAAGCCCCGCCCGCGAAACCGCAGGCGGGGCGCTTTCACACAGATGTTCAAGCGCTACATGTGCCGGTCCAGGAACTGCTCGATGAGCAAGAATGTCTCCTCCATGTTGGGCCGGTAGTCCATGGAGTGATTGCCATAGTCAAAAATGCGCTGCTCGGCCGGAACGCCGGCTTGACGCAGTGACTGAAGAAGGCGTGTGGTTTCCTCGTACGGCACGGTTGCATCTTCCTTACTGGCAATGACAAGGACCGGAATTCGTATCTCATCCACCCGCCGGTTGGGAGATACGTGAGCCAGCTGATCCCATTCGTCACCCATGGAGCCTTCCCAGAAATCCAGCGCGCGCCAAGCACGGCTAGTTGTGAGATCGCCCATCATGCGTGGCAGGTCGTAAACGCCATTGACCCCAATCGCGCAATTGTAAAGGTCGGGCGTATCCACGGCCGCATAAAGCGCGGCGTATGCGGAGTAACTCCAGCCGAAGAAGCACATGCGGCGGGGGTCGGCGATGTCACTGTCGATCATGAATTGGGTGGCGTCCGTGAGGTCGTCCTGCATGGCCTCGCCCCATTCCTCAAACCCGGCGCGCATGAACTCTTGCCCAAACCCCCGGGATCCCCGGAATTGAGGCGCAAACACCGCATAACCGCGCGTAGCCAGGAATTGGCGGAGGACATCGAAGGTTGCGTCATCACGCGCATTCGGTCCGCCATGCGGCCAAAGCACAAAGGGAACGGGGCCGTCTTCGGGCCGATAGCCAGGCGGAAGCGCGAGATAGCTCGGGATTTCCCTCCCGTCACGCGCCGTATAGGTGACCACGCTGATGGCGGCCAAATTGTCCGGGCTCAGTTGAGGGTATGACTGCCCAAGTTCATTGATCGACCGCTCCTCGTCGTCCATCAGATAATAGACCGGCGGATCGCCGGGACCGTAGGTCACAAGGATTCTACGAGTCTCATCGTCGTTCTCTGAATTCATGCCGACAACGGCACTGATCTCACGATCATCCGCATCCAGATAGGCGTCACTTCCCAAGATATAGTTTGCGTAACGGCGAATATCCGCCTCCGCTTCTTCATCGAAATAATGAACCCGCGGCGTATGTACCGTGTAGCTAACACCGATCAGCTTGTCGTCCTCGGCGGCGTACAAAAGGTTGCCCGCATCGACCCAATCGTGCAGGAAGATGCGCTCCATCCCGCCGCTTTCCAGATCGTACTTGTAGATTCCAATACGGCCTTCGTGATTGGATTCAATATAAAGCGAGTTGCCGTCATCAAGCACCGTTATGGGGTAGAGCCAGCCTTCACCTTCTTCATCGAACCATTCATCGGTCAAAATTCTGCGCCAGTTGAGAGATCCAGGCTCCCGCACAAGCAACCGCAACTGACCATCCACATTGTCCGTTCGGGCAACGACGTTTCCGTCAGTATCTGTTGCCCACTCGGTCGTATCTGCTGTCCCTTGCGCGATGCGGACGTGCCGGCCCGTATTGATATTCACCCTTGCGACAGTCTGAAAGCCGACATTCTCAACCACTTCAAAAAGGGAAACGAGAATATGCTCATCGTCGTCTGACAATCTATCGACGATGTTGCTTTCAATGGCGATATCGTTGACATCGTCTTGCCGCGATTCAAAGAGGACCTGAACGTCGCGGCCATCGGGACGAACCGACAATAGCCGCGTTTGTTCAAGGCGGAAGTTTGCACGTCGCGATTGGTAGTGGTCGTTCCAGTTCACGGTCACCACAATCCGGTCGCCGGACCAGAAGTGGCTAGTGACTTCCAGGTTTTCGCCTTCGGTGCGCTGACCGCCCTCGATGACTACCGGTTCTCCGCCGCTGTAAGGGTAGACGACCAGCGCCGTCCGTCCCTGAAAAGGCTGAATCATCGATATGTACTGCCCATCCGGCGAGATTTGCACATTGCGCATCTCCCAAAGAAAGGCGGAGGCCGGCGGCGGTGTCTGCGCCATTGCCGTGCCCGTAAAGGATACCAAAATAAGAATAAGCCCCGCCAAAAGGCGGGCGGATAGACGAGCCATAACAAACCTCCCCCAACAATCCTGTCTGTGGGCCCCATTGGGCGCCCAGGCCTTCCGCTTCCCGGGCGCTTCCTAGCCCCCCAACATCTAATGCTGTGCGGCGAAGGTCAAGGCTTGGGGCCGCTGGGCCTTGACCCGTGCGCCCGTGCCGCAGACACTCGCGAAGCTAAGTTCAGCAATTCAGGTCTTCTCCCATGCCCCCGATTTCCAGCACAATCCTCAAAGGCACCGTGCGCCATGACTGGACCCGCGGCGAGGTCGAGGCGCTTTTTGACGCGCCGTTCGCGGACCTCATTTTCGCGGCCCAGACCGTCCACCGGCGCCATTTCGACGCCAACGAAGTGCAATTCTCCCAGCTTCTTTCCATCAAGACCGGCGGCTGCCCAGAAGATTGCGGCTATTGCAATCAGTCGGCCAAGTTCGACACCGGACTTAAGGCCACCAAGCTGATGGAGGTGGATGAGGTTGTGGCCAGCGCCCGTGCCGCCAAGGAAGGGGGCGCTTCGCGCTTTTGCATGGGGGCCGCCTGGCGCGAGCCCAAGGACCGCGATATCCCCGCCCTTACCCACATGGTGCGCGAGGTCAAAGCCCTGGGGCTCGAGACCTGCATGACCTTGGGCATGCTGACCGACGAGCAAACCGCCGCACTCGCCGACGCAGGCCTCGATTACTACAACCACAACATCGACACCTCGCCTGAGTACTACGACAAAGTCATCACTACACGGACGTTTCAGGACCGGCTCGACACGCTTGAGCGGGTGCGCAATGCCGGGATCAACGTGTGCTGCGGCGGCATCGTCGGCATGGGCGAGGAAGAGGGCGACCGCGCAGGCTTCCTGCTCGCGCTCGCGAACCTGCCCGCGCATCCCGAAAGCGTTCCCATCAACGCACTGATGCCCACCACCGGCACGCCGCTGGGCCGGCCCGAAGCGCCCGACCCGCTCGATTTTGTCCGCATGATCGCGGTGGCGCGGCTGATGATGCCCCAATCCGTGGTGCGGCTTTCGGCGGGGCGCGAGAACATGAGCGACGAGACGCAAGCGCTTTGCTTCCTTGCCGGGGCCAACTCGATTTTCGTGGGCGACAAGCTGCTCACCACCGCCAATCCTGGGCAAGAACACGATGAAGGGCTGTTCGCGCGGCTCGGCATCAAGCCCATGGCACCCACGCAAAGGCAAAGCCAAGCGGCAGAATGACGGACGGCCCTCCATGGCTCGCCGGCGGGCTCCGCCACATCTGGCTTCCTTACACCCAGATGAAGACCGTGCCCGCGCCGCTTCCCGTGACCCACGCCGAAGGCGTGCGGCTGACCCTCGCGGACGGGCGCGAGCTGATCGACGGCATATCGAGCTGGTGGACCGCGGTGCATGGCTACTGCCATCCGCATATTGAAGCGGCGGTAAAGGCGCAGCTTGAAGACCTGCCTCATGTGATGCTGGGCGGGCTCGCCCATAAACAAGCCTATCGGCTTGGCGAGCGCCTTGCCGCGCTTTTGCCCGGCGATCTTTCCCGCGTTTTTTATTCCGAATCCGGATCGGTTTCGGTGGAAATCGCCATGAAGATGGCAGTGCAGTACTGGCTCAACAAGGGCGAGCGGCGCACAAGGTTCCTGTCCTTCACCGGCGGCTATCACGGCGACACCTTCATGACCATGTCCGTGTGCGATCCGGAAGAAGGCATGCATTCGCTCTTCACCGGCGTTCTCCCCAAACAGATCGTCGTCGATTTGCCCACGGACGGCGAGAAATGCGCGGCTTTCGAGAAAGCGCTTGAGATACACGGACGCAACATCGCCGCGGTGGTGACCGAGCCGCTGGTCCAGGGCGCAGGCGGCATGGTGTTTCACGATGTGGAAACCCTGCGCCGCATCCGCGAGGCTTGCGACAGCCATGGAGTGCTGCTCATCGCCGATGAAATCTTCGTAGGGCTCGGCCGGCTCGGCCACATGTTCGCTTGCGAGGCGGCGGGCGTTGTCCCCGATATTGTGACGCTGTCGAAAGCGCTTACCGGCGGCACCTTGCCCCTTGCCGCGACCATCGCCTGCGAACATGTGTTCGATGCGTTCTACACAGACGATCCTGAAGACGCGCTGATGCATGGACCCACCTATATGGGGAACGCGCTTGCCTGCGCGGCGGCGAACGCCTCGCTCGATCTCTTTGAAGATGAGCCGCGGCTCGACCAGGTGCGCGCCATCGAAGCGGGATTGCGCGGCGGCCTCGCCCCCGCGCGCGACATACCGGGCGTTCAGGATGTGCGGGTCCGCGGCGCCATCGGCGTGATCCAGGTGGAGGAAATGCGCGCGCTTGATGACTTGAAGCGCCGCTTTGTCGAGGCCGGCGTCTGGGTGCGGCCCTTCCGCGATATCATCTATACGACCCCGCCTTATGTGATCGAAAAAGACGACCTGGGCACCCTTACGCGCGCCATGGTGGAGGTCACCGCCGCCTGGGCGCGGGAGGTTGGGTTTGCTTAGACGAGCCCCTTAACTAGATCAGCCCCCGCCCCTTAGCCCATTCCACATAGGTGTATTTGTCGCGGCTTGCGAGGGCCTCGTCGGTCACATTGAAATACTCCTGGCCCGGAATAACACCGGTCCCTTCGACAATCCGGTTCATGAAGTTAAAGAGCGCACAGATCGCCACCGCATCGTAAAGTGCCTCTTCGGACCAGCCTGCCTTGAAGACGGCTTGTGCGTCGGCCGAGACGAGCTTGACGGGAACCTCGGTGAGTTTTTTGACGTAAGCCAGGAGCGGCTTGAGCTTGGGGTCAACACCGGCGCTCTCAAGGTCTTCATGAAGCGCTACCAATTGCTCTTCCTTGACGCCATAGGAGCGGGCAATGAGATCATGGCTCGCCGCGCAGAACTTGCACTGGTTGAGCCCCGACACGAACGCCGCAATCAGTTCGCGCTCCGCCACTGTTAACTCGCCGTCCTCGCGCAACAACGCATCATGGAGCGCCAGCAAGGGGGCGAGGCCTTTGGGAAAGCGCGTGAAAACATCCGCAAGGTGCGGGATGTCCGGCAGCGATGGAAAGAGGGCCATTGATTTCTCCTTGATGGCGATGTTGGCGGCGGTGTTGGAAGCGAAGCTCTTGCGTTCTGAGACAGGAGGTGAGCTTATTCATTCGTCCAAGACAAGGAAAGCATATGGCAATCGAAGCGGTGATTTGGGATTTCGGCGGTGTCTTCACCACCTCGCCGTTCGAGGCGTTCAACCGCTATGAAGAAGCGAACGGGCTGCCGCGGGATTTCATCCGCGCGCTCAATGCAGAAAACTCCGACACCAATGCCTGGGCTAGGTTCGAGCGCACCGAACTCTCGCCCGATGAATTCGATGCCGCCTTTGCCGCCGAAGCGCGCGCAAAAGGATTTGATGTGCCGGGACGCGACGTCATCGCGCTATTGCATGGCGATTTGCGGCCCCAAATGGTGCGCGCGCTTGAGCGCTGCAAAGCCCGGTTCAAGAACGGCTGCATCACCAACAACGTAAAGCCTTCAGATGGCGCTAACTTCTGGGAAGAGGGCGACCGCGGCATCCATCCCGTGATGGGGGTGTTCGATCATGTGATCGAAAGCTCGAAGGTGGGCTTGCGCAAGCCCGACCCGCGCATTTATGAGATGATGTGCGAGGCGCTGTCGGTTTCGCCCGGCGCTTGTGCCTACCTCGACGATCTCGGCATTAACTGCAAGCCCGCGCGGGCCCTGGGGATGCACACAATAAAGGTCCTCAATGCCGATCAGGCGATTGAGGACCTCGAAAAACTTACCGGTCTCGGATTGCGTTAGTTCTTTGTAGGATCGTCCATCTTGAGGCGTTTGAGGGCGGCCTGACGCTGTTTTTCAAGCGCCTTCTTGCCGACGCCCAGCTCGTCCGCCACCCGGTGGATCATGTGCGCCTCGAAGCGGTGCAGCGTTCCGTCCGCATACGCCACTTCCCACAGCATGCCGACAATGTCTTCCCGCTCATTAAGGGAAAACTCCTTGCGCACGGTTTCGGTAAAAACCCAGTCGGAATAGACCTGGCCCTGCCGCGTGGCGGCATAATCCAGAAGCTTGCGCGCGTCGTCGCCGCTTAGTTTGAACTTGTCGCGCACTAAACGCTCGATAGTGTTTTTTTCGGTCTCGTCGAAATTCGTATCAAGACGCGAGGATTCGACCAGTAAGGCGGCGGCCGAAACTTCCTTCTTGGAAAAGTCGATGTCGGGGGTCGGCGGCGCCGCAGGTTCCGCACCTTTGAGCCATCCGAAGAGTCTGCCGAGCATATCTGCCCCTCCAGGCAAGTTAATGAACCCGGCACGGAGATTGGCACGGACCGGCCCATTTGAAAAGCGCGGGGAGCGGACGCCCCGGATCACGCCACCGGCGGGAGACCTAGTGCCCGCCCGCGGGCGCGCGGACGGGTTTGGTCCGCTTGAACAGAAGATCGAGAATAACGGCAATCGCCGGCAACACCGTCACCGCCATGATCATGTTGGTCATGAACATAAAGAAGAGCAAGAGCCCCATGTCCGCCTGGAACTTGAGCGCGGAGAAGACCCAGGTAGAAACCCCCATGGCCATGGTCAGCGCCACGAACACCACGGCCATGCCGGTTTCGTACATGGTGAGTTGATAGGACTGGGTGATGTTGATCCCTTGGGAAAGGTGGAACTGAACGCGGTTATAAATATAGAACGCGTAGTCCACCCCAAGGCCCACCGCGAGCACGATCACCGGCAGTGTCGAGACTTTAAGCCCGATGCCGATTTCCTTCATGAACCAGTAGCCGATGAACGTGGCGACCGTCAGCGGCACGCAGCACGCAATGGTCGCGCGCCAGTCGCGGTAGGTGGCAATCACCATAAGGATGATCACCGCATAGACCGCGAGGATCATGGGCAGCTCCGCCTGTTCCACGGTCTCGTTGGTGGCCGCGGCAACGCCCACATTGCCCGACGCAAGGCGAATGTTCACGTCCTCGTTCGGGTGCGCGTCGCGCCATTCTTCCACCGCGTGCACCACGGTCGAGATGGTGGTCGCGCGGCTGTCCTCGGTGAAAATCTGTACCGGGAGCAAGGAGCAGTTAGCGTTCAAAAGACCCGTCGATGTGGGGATAGGCGCGGTCGCCTGAACAAGGGCAAAGCGGTTGCGCGGCAGCGCCGTCCATTTGAGGTTGCCTTCGTTCCAGCCCGCGTTCGAGCGCTTGGCGGCAAAAGGCAGCGAGGCCACCGACAAGACCCCCTCCACATTGGTCATGGCCCAGGAGAACTGGTTCAGGTAGCTCATAGGCTCGTAGTTGATGCAGGCTTCGCTCGGCGTTTCCACGATCACCGTCAGCAAGTTGAGCCCGATGGAATAGTCCGCCGCGATTTGCCGGCTATCCACATTGTAGCGGGCCTCGGGCCTCAGTTCCGGGCTGCCGGCGTGCAAATCGCCCACGTGGCGGTCCTGACTTGCGACCACTGCGTTCACGAACACAAAGCACGCGCCAATAAAAATAAGGATCGCGATGGGCGGATACGCCGCAAAACCAAAGACGCGCATGATCTTTCGGCGGAAATCACGCGCTCTCGTAATTCGGGCCACGTAGTTTTCGCCAAAACTAAAATACGAAACAACGAGCGGCAGCATGATCAGGTTCGTGAAGATCTTGAACAGAACGCCGATGGTGGCGGTGATAGCCAGCTCGCGGATCATGGTAATGGGGATGAGATAGAGCGTGATAAAGCCCACAAGGTCGGTGATCAGCGCCATAGAGCCGGGCACCAAAAGCCCGCTGAACGAGGAGCGCGAGGCTTGCATGGCGCTCATACCGTTCTCGATCTCGCGGCTGATCAGATTGATCTGCTGCACCCCGTGAGAAACCCCAATGGCGAAGACGAGGAACGGCACCAAAATGGCAAGGGGGTCGAGGCCGAGCCCCAACACATGCAGCGCGCCGAACTGCCAAATGAGTGAAACCAGCGAGCACCCCAGCGGCACCAGGGTCAGGATAAGCGACTGGGAATAGAGATAGACAAGAAACGCGGTGATAATAAAGGCAAGGATGAAAAAGACGATCACACCGGCCGCGCCGTCCGCGATGTCGCCAATCACTTTGGCAAAACCGATAATGTGAATGTCGATAGGGGCGCGCTCAACTGTTACCCCGAAGCTATCGCCCACTTCAAAGGGCGCTTCGCCCTCACGCGCCACGACGAAGACACCGACCGGCAGCTCGTCCGCGCCGTAGGTCAGGCCTTGTTCTTCGGCGAGCGCCTGGCGGCCCCGTTCATTGAGCACCTGAACGCCGCCCGATTGGACCGTGTACCAACCATCTTCAAGCTCGCGCTCGGCGGCAATGTAGATCGGGCTGAACCGGCCCACCACGCGGCCGTCCGCATCGCCTTCACGGATTTCAAAAACCGCGTCCTCTAGGCCGCCTTCGGCCACGACAACCGTGAAGTTCTGATCCGGGTACTCAAGCGCCGGCTCGCAGTCGCCGCTTTGAAGACCCGCAAACCGGTCGAGCGGCAGGTCTCCACTGACGATTGCCGAGAACTGTGCGGGCTTGAATATGAAAGAGGTGTTCGATTGGCCGATGCGCCGTTCCATCTGGCGGTTGGGCGCATCGAGGGTCACGGTGAAAAAGTTGCGGCAGCGGATGTCACGCTCGAGCCGCGCGGCCAGATCGAAATAGTCGAGCGGCTGGCTGGTTGCCGGGTCCAGTTCCACAAGCTCGGCGACGATCATGGCCGAGTTGAAGTCGTTCGAGACGAGCCGGCCCACATAACCGCCGCGGATCACGTTATTGCGGATCTGTTCGAGATTGCGGTCGTTGAGGGTTCTCGGCGTCACCGTGCCGGGGATCACGTCATCGGCGCGAAAGCCTTCCTCGGTGATCTCGAAATAGCGCGTATTGGGGGTCCAGAGCGAGGTCACCGTGCGGCGGTCGACGCCGGGCAGGAAGAACACATCGTCCGTGACTTCCTTGAGTCGGGTCATGAATGACGGCGTGAAAATACCGCCCTCTTCGCGGCTGCGCACCACGACGATGACCCGGTTCGAGCCGAACAGCCGGTCGCGGTATTCCTGGAAGGTCTGAATGTATTCGTGGCCTTGGGGAAGCTGCTTGTCGAAGCCCGCATCGAGGCGCAACTGCACCGCCCAGGTGGCGGTGATGACCGTAACGATGGCGAAGCCTATCAAAATCGGAAAGCGCAGCGCGAAGACTACGTTTTCGAGAAACTTGATCATGCCTTAATCCGTCCTTGTACGGAGCGTCTTGCGCCGCCCCCACCCCGCAAACGCATATAGAAGCCCTATGCGCCGGTGAACCCCACAAATGTCAAAGAAGAGGGTGCCCCCGCATGCCGGCGCTGCCGCCGGCCCGGGTGCTTGCCTCCCCTTTTTGGCGGGCGCGGCGGCCCCTCAGCCCCGCACGCCCTTTACTCTGGCCCGTTTCAGGCCCTGCTCAGACCCCGCAAAGACGGGTGATAATCTGTCAGATCATCCCCCGAGCGAAACCAAACACCAGCCGGCGCCCTCCTCCAAGCGGCGGCCAGCCACCCTCGCAAGATACCGGTCCTGCCCCGGCGATCCAGTAGAAATCTTGCGACTTTCGTCATTAACGTAACCCGTGTGTTTTAAGGACCGCATAACCATGCACGATTGTTGCGTATCATGATCATGGGAGGGCAGTGTTAAAAATTGACGCCTGCGTCATTTTTTTCTTGTGGAGGGCGCCCTACCCCCTATATCTTGGGGGAAACTTGACGCTGCCGTCACGGTAAGAACCGGGCGGCGGGGTTTGGGACTTTTGCTGTCGAGGAGAGAGAAATGGTCCGCCAGATCACCAAGGACGATATGTATGACGCGGTGGCGCCCGACGATTTCGCCGCCATGATCGAGGTGGACCGCTATGCCGGGCGCGCCACTGCCTTCGACAAGATCATCTCCGCCACCCACGACCATTTCTGGGACCCGCTCGATAAGAAATACATCGACTTCGATGTGTCCTTCGATCTCGAAAACGAGCCGCTGATCCCGGAGGATTTCGTCCCCGCCCTGCAAACCAAGCTGGTGGACGAGCACCTTTCGGGCAAGGAGCGCACCCGCTTCATCAACGAAGTGGCGCGCTGGCAAATCTCCGCGATCCTTCACGGCGAAGCGGGCGCGCTGGCGCTTTCCGCCTCGCTGGTTCACATCCTCCGCGATCAGGGCGCGCAAGAATATGCCGCCAACCAGGCCCGCGAAGAAGCCCGTCACGTCACGGCTTTTTCAAAATACATCCAGTCGCGCTGGGGCGCGCCGCTCCCGTGCGGGCCAACGCTTAAGACCCTGCTCACCGAAATGGTGAACGCGCCTGAGGTCTACAAAAAGATCGTCGGCATGCAGATGCTGGTCGAAGGGCTCGCCATGGGCGCCTTCGCCACGTTCTTTAAGGAATCGAACGACCCGGTTATGCGGCACCTCATGCAGCTCGTGATGACCGACGAAGCGTTCCACCACAAGTTCGGCAAGATCTGGGCCGACCGCACCGTGCCGCACCTTTCCGAAGAAGAGCACAACATTGTCGAGGACTGGGCGGCGCAATGTTTCCAAACGCTGCTCTTTAACCTCGTAAACCCCGAGCAGATGAAAGAGCTTTACGCGGACTTCGGCCTTAACTGGGAAGACGTGATGGCTGCGTTCCTGGAGGTCGCCACCGACGACGAGCGCCGCAAGCGCATGGAAGAATCCACCGATATCTTCCGGGTGCTGATCAAGACGCTTTTGAATGCCGGGATCATTACCGACCGCACGCGCGATCTTTATGCCACTTATGTGAACATGGACGAGCTGCGCGCCGAAGGCGACACTATGGTGGGCGACGCCATCGCCGAGGAAGGCATTGGCTTTTTGCAAAGAGTAAACTTCGGTAAGGACGAGGCCTACAGCCTCAATGCCCGCGCCACCGCGGCGGAGTGAGGTGCGCTAAAGGAATACCTTCCTGAAGGGCCCCCGTTTGAGGGGCCCTTTTTTGTTGGATTGTTGCTGGGTTATTGCCGCATGCGGCCCACGCGCCTAACCTCCCCTCATGGCAATCAGGTTCATCAACACCGGCGAGGAGAGCGAGCTTCCCGACGATGAAAGCCGCACGGCGGAGATCACCCGCGGGGTGTGCCGCCTGTTCCTCGACCTCGGCTTTGCGCCCCTTTGTGAGCTGACGCTGATTACCGGCCGCCGGGTGGACGTGGCGGGGCTCAACAAGAAAGGCGAGCTGATCGTCGCGGAGGTCAAATCCTCCATCCCTGACTTTCGCGCCGACAACAAGTGGACGGAATATCTCGATCACTGCGACCGCTTTTTCTTCGCCGTGAACGCCGAGTTTCCCACTGAGCTTATTCCCGCCGATGTGGGCCTTATCATCGCCGACGGCTATGGCGGGACCGTCGTGCGGGAAAGCCCCACGCTGAAGCTTGCGCCCGCGCGGCGCAAGAACTTGACCCTCAAGTTCGCTCGCGTCGCCGCCGAACGGCTGACCACTTACTTGGATGAGGGTTAAGCCAACCGTCATTCCGGTCGCCCCGGAATGACAATTCAGCGCGGTGCGCGTTTCGCCAAAATGCGCTGCAGGGTGCGCCGGTGCATGTTAAGCCGCCGCGCGGTTTCCGAAACGTTCTTGCCGCAAAGCTCATAGACCCGCTGAATGTGCTCCCAGCGCACCCGGTCCGCTGACATGGGATTTTCCGGCGGCGGCGGCAAATCGCCGTTTGCCGAGAGGAGCGCGCGCTCCACATCGTCCGCGTCCGCGGGCTTGGCGAGGTAGTCGATGGCCCCGCGCTTCACCGCCGCCACCGCCGTCGTGATGTTGCCGTAGCCCGTGAGTACGATCACCCGCGCCTCGGGGCGCTGGTCCTGAATGCGCTGGACCACGTCGAGGCCATTGCCGTCCTCAAGGCGCAGGTCCACCACTGCAAAAGCGGGCACCGCGCGGGTGATTTCCGATTTCGCCTCGCCCACGCTTTCCGCCAGTACCACGTCAAAGCCGCGCGCTTCCATGGCGCGGCCGAGCCGCGTCCGGAACGGGGTGTCATCATCGACAATAAGAAGGCTTCGGTCCTCAAGGGTTTTGAGGTCAATGAACTCATCAGCCATCCGTGCTTTGCCCTTCCTCGATTTTTTGGCGCGCAGCACCAGGTGCCTGGCACGCGCACAGAGATATAAGACGCCGCTGCGGATTTCCACCCTCGAAGCGTGATAGCGGTAAAACGAGGGAAAGAGCCTGTTAGGGAGACCCCGCGGCGTTCTCCCGCCCCGCCTTGATGCGGGCGCGCGGCCAGACAACCTCGACTTCCGCGCCGCCCTCGCCCGGGTTTCGCGCAGCGAGCTTGGCGCCGGTCCGCTCGAGCAAGGTCTTGGCAATAAAGAACCCAAGCCCCATGCCGATCGCTTCTTCCGGGTCCGCGCCCACTTCTTCGCGGCGGCGGGAGGAGACATAAGGCTCCCCTAGTTGCGCGAGAATCTCCGCGGCGATGCCGGGGCCGTCGTCCCGGATGCGCACCCGCACGTGGTCCGCGGTCCAGGATGCGGTTACCGTCACATGCGCCCGCGCAAAATCGACGGCATTTTCCACAAGATTATGCAGTCCGTGGATGATTTCCGGCTGGCGCTTGATGAGCGGCTCGGCCCCCGCGCGTTCATCCGTGGGCGGGGTGAGGATCACTTTGACATCGACGCCCAAACCAAGATTGGGCGCCGCCACTTCGTCAAGCAGCGCGCCAAGGGGCGCCTCGGCCATGTGATCATGGCCATCGCCCGGCTGACGGGAAAGCCTCGTCAGGATCTCGCGGCAGCGTGCGGCCTGACTGCTGATCAGCATTACATCCTCGGCAAGGGCGCTTTTTCTGTCCACTTCGCGTTCAAGTTCTTTTGATACGAGCGCAATGGTCGCAAGCGGCGTGCCGAGCTCGTGCGCTGCCGCCGCCGCGAGCCCGCCCAGTGAGGCAAGGTGATGTTCGCGCGCCAGCGCCGCGCGCGTTGCCTCAAGCGCCATGGACATGCGCTCGGCTTCGGACGAAATGCGCCAGGCGTAAACGGCGGTAAAGCCAAGACCCAGAACCAGCGCCACCCAAATGCCCGCCACATAGAGCACGGGAAGATCGGGCGGCGTGGATGCCGCCCAGGGCAGCGGCAGGTGATAGAACGCAAGAACGGTCACGCACAAGAACGCAAGCGCGCCGAGCGCGACGGTGGTTTTGAGATCAAGACTTGCCGCGGAGATCGCCACCGGCGCCAGGAACAGAATCGCAAAGGGGTTTTGCAGCCCGCCCGTGAGAAGAAGCAGCGCGAAAAGCTGCACAAGATCGAAACCGAGATAAAGCGCGGCCTCGCGGTTTGAAAGCCGCTTGGCAAACGGAAAGCGCACCGACACCGCGATATTGAGCGCCGCGCTCGCGCCGATCACAACAAGACAGGCAACAAGCGGCAGCGCGAACCCCGCCACAAAGTGAACCCCCAGCACCGCCACCGTTTGCCCCGCCACCGCAAGCCAGCGCAGCAGGACCAGCGTGCGCAGACGCACGCGCCCCGTAGCGCGCGCAAGAGGGAGCGAGGAATCGTTGCTCGGGGTGTCCAAATCGCTCATATGCTTTATATAGGCGCGTTGCCGCCCAAAAGGCGAGGCCCGCCGGGCGTGGGAAATGGAAAGGCCCAAAGTTCAATGAGTACGCCAAGCCGAGCGCGTTCCGAGGCGATCCGCGTCTCCGGCCTGACCAAAACCTTCAGCACTGTCGCTGCCGTGGACGGGATCAGTTTCTTGGTGCCGCACGGCTCGACCACCGCGCTTCTGGGCGGGAACGGCGCGGGAAAAACCACCACCATCTCCATGCTGCTCGGCCTTATCAAACCCACCGCAGGCACAATCGAAGTGCTGGGCGTTGATATGCGGCGGGCGCGGCACAAGGCGCTCGCGCGTATGAATTTCGAAAGCCCTTACGTGGATCTGCCCAAACGCCTGACCGTGCGCGAGAACTTGCGCGTCTATGGCCGGCTTTACGGTGTTAAAGATGTGGCTTCCCGCATTGACGAGCTTGCCGGGGAACTGGCGCTTACCGAGTTTTTGGACCGGCCGTCGGGCACGCTTTCCGCCGGGCAGAAGACCCGCGTGGGTCTTGCGAAAGCGTTCATCAACACGCCCGAGCTGCTCCTCCTAGACGAGCCCACCGCCTCGCTCGATCCCGATACCGCCGATTGGGTGCGCCAGCACTTTTCCAACTACAAGGAGCGCTCGGGCGCGACCATCCTGCTTGCCTCGCACAACATGACCGAGGTCGAACGGCTTGCGGACAACGTCATCATGATGAACAAGGGCCGCATTGTGGACGAAGGCGCCCCCCGCGAACTCATCGCCCGCTATGGCCGCGCGAACATGGAAGAAGTGTTCATCGACATCGCGCGCAACCGGCGCAAGCCGAGCCGCGAAGAAGAAGGCGCGGCGGTGGACGAGCTGCTAAGCCACGGCCCCCGCGCTGTCTCAGAAGAGGTGCGGTCATGAGCGATCTGGAACGCCTCAACACCGGCAGCACGGCTTTCTCGCCCGGCCGCATCGGTGCGATGATCCAGCGTTATCTCTATCTCATCCGGTCGAGCTGGCCGCGCATGGTTTCCATGTTCTACTGGCCCACGCTGCAAATTCTGATCTGGGGGTTCATTCAGACCTTCCTGATTCAGCATTCGAGTTTCTTCGCGCAAGCCGTCGGCGTGCTGATAGGCGCGGTGCTTTTATGGGACGTGATGTTCCGCGGGCAGCTTGGGTTTTCGCTTTCCTTTTTTGAAGAGATCTGGTCACGCAACATGGGGCACCTGCTTGTGAGCCCCTTGCGCATATCGGAGTTCATTCTCGCGCTCATGGTCATGAGCACCCTCCGTACCCTGATCGCCGTCATCCCCGCCGCCATTATCGCTTACCTGATGTTCGAGTTCTCCATTTTGAGCCTCGGCATCATGCTCGCGGCGTTTTTGTTTTCGTTGCTGATGTTCGGCTGGGCGGTGGGGCTCGTGGTTTCCGGCCTCGCGCTGCGCTATGGCCAGAGCGCCGAAGAGCTTGCCTGGGCGCTTTTGTTTCTGCTCGCGCCCATTGCGGCGGTCTATTACCCCGTTGCGATCTTGCCGGGATGGGTCGAGCCCATCGCCTATGCCTTTCCCCTGGCCCATGTGTTCGAGGGGCTGCGTGCCATTATGATCGATGGGCAGGTGCGCCTCGATTTCCTCGCATGGAGCTTTGCCCTGAACGCGCTTTACATTGGCCTTGGGGTCGCGGTGTTTCTTTATTTCTTCGAGCAGGCGCGCGAGCGGGGTATGCTTTTGCAATTAGGCGAATAGCTTAGTAAGCGCCCGCGTCTCTCAGCACTTGAGCGACATCGTAGTGACGATTTTGCTCGGCGATCTCCACCGCCGTTGCGCCGGAAAGGTCGGTGACTTCGAGGTCCGCATCCGCGTCAATCAAGGCCTGCACGATATTCCCATGGCCATTGCGCGCCGCCTTGATGAGTGCGGGCTCAGCCCCCGTGCCGGTTTCATCGGGGTCCGCGCCAAAGTCGAGCAGAACGCGCGCAATCGCGGTCTCGCCCATCTCCGCCGCCAAGGTGAGCGCGGTCGCATCGGTGCGGCGGTTCTCATTGTTCAGCCGGGCACCCGCCTCGGCAAGAATCTGAACGGCGCTGAGGTTCCGGCTTTCCACCGCCACCACAATCGCCGGCGAGCCCGAGCCCGACCGGTCATTGATATTTCCATCGGAGATAATCGCACCTCTCAAGGCTTCATCATCGGCGCTGCGGATCGCCTTGATGAGGTCGCTGTCGAACATGGTTTCGTCGAAGATGCCCTGCGCGACCGCAGGCGACGTGAAGCTTGCGAGCGCGAACACAAGCCCCGCGGTCAGCGCAACGGTTAGTGCCGCAACTCTTGCCCTTGTTCTTTGCATGATCCCCATGAGATCGGCTCCTCGCTTGTACTTGCGCATTTGAGCCCTGCCTTTCCCTTAAATACAACCATGGCCGCGTTCTGGCCAGTGAGAAGCCCGTGATCCCTTGTGCGGCAATTTGGGGAGTTGCGGAAAAGCCCCGGATATCCGATGCCTAGCCCATGGTTAATCAAACCGCCACGAATGATGATCGCCCGGACCGCCCCTTCGAGCTGCGGTGGATTCCGGTCCTCGCCGGCGCCTTTGCGGTGCTCGTTGCGGTGAGCGCCATGTGGGCGCTGACCCTGGACCGCGCGCCTGCGGGCCGGGCCGAAAGTTTCGCCGGTCTTGGCGGTGAGTTCACCCTCACCGCACACACGGGAGAGCCGGTCAGCCTTTCCGATTTCCGCGGGCAGGTGGTGCTCATCTATTTCGGGTTCACCTACTGCCCGGACGTTTGCCCCATTCACTTGACGCTCATCTCCGCGGCGCTGGACCGGATGGGACGGCGCGCGCAAGACATTCAGCCTCTTTTTGTGACCGTCGATCCCGCGCGCGACACCCCCGAAGCGATGGCGCCTTACGTGTCCTATTTCGCGGACAATCTGATCGGGCTTACGGGCGCGGAAGAAGAAGTCCTGGGTGTCGCCAGCGCCTATGCGGTGGGGCGTCAGATCGTCGGTGACCCGGCGGCGGACGATTACACGATTAACCATTCCTCGGTCATTTATGTGGTGGGACGCGAAGGGGAGATTATCGATCTTCTGAACGCGGACGTCACGCCCGACCAGCTTGCGGCCCAACTGCGGCGGCTTCTCTAAACTGGGCTTGCCGTAACGATACCTTGCGGCTTTCCCTTCCCCTCGCGCTGCAGTGCGATAAGCTCATCACTAGGAGCGATTCGAGGGGGCAATCAAGTAATGCTCTATCATGCGTACGAGTTAACCCACGCCGCCATTACACCGTGGCGCACGGCGGCGGGCGCGATCAGGCAATCGCTCACCCATCCCCTTAATCCTTGGACGTATACGGGCCTTGGCCGGGCGGCGGTGGCGGCGACGGACGTCTTTGAGCTCACCACAAGGCGCTACGGCAAGCCGGCTTTCGGCATTACCGAAACCATGGTCGCGGGCGAGCCCGTGCCCGTTGCCGAGCGCGTTCCCTGGCAGAGCACATTTTGCCGCCTTATTCATTTTGAAAAGCAATGGCCGGAGAGCCCCGTTTCCCAGCCAAAGGTGCTGATCGCCGCGCCGCTTTCCGGGCACTACGCCACGCTTTTGTGCGGGACTGTAGAGGCGATGCTCAAGACCCATGATGTTTACATCACCGATTGGGAAGACGCGCGCGTCGTGCCGGTGACCCAAGGCCGCTTCGATCTCGATGACTATATCGACTATGTCATCACCATGATCCGGCACGTGGGGAAGGGTGTCCACGTGATGGCGGTGTGCCAGCCGGGCCCGGCGGTTCTTGCCGCAACGGCGCTGCTCGCCGAAGAGGGCGATGCGGCAACGCCCGCCTCCATGATCCTGATGGGCAGCCCCATTGACGCACGGGAGAGCCCGACGGTGCCTAATGTGCTGGCGGAGCAGCGCCCGCTCGCCTGGTTCAACGCCAACATGATCTCCACTGTACCACTGCCGCACCCGGGCGCCTTCCGCCGGGTTTATCCGGGCTTTTTGCAGCTTACTAACTTCATCGCCATGAACCGCGGCAAGCACATGGAAGCGCAGTGGAATTACTTCGATCACCTGGTGGAGGGCGACGGCGATTCGGCAGAAAAGCACCGCACCTTCTATGACGAATACCTCTCGGTGATGGATCTCACCGAGGAGTTTTACCTTCAAACCGTGGACCGTGTGTTCCAGCGCCACTTGCTCGCGCGCGGCGAATTCTGTCATAGAGCGCGGCGTGTCGACCCCGCGGCCATTACCGCCACCGGGCTCATGACCGTCGAAGGCGAGCTTGACGATATCTCCGGCATCGGCCAAACCCAGGCCGCCCACGCGCTGTGTCATGCCATCCCCAAAGACATGCAGACCGACCACGTGCAAAAGGGCGTCGGCCATTACGGGGTCTTCAATGGCGGGCGCTGGCGTGACGAGATCTGCCCGCGCATCGGCGCATTTATCGCAGGAATCGAGGACCGCCGCCGGGATCAGCGCGCGAAAAGCTGATCTTCATTGCGGAACGCCTTGAACTCGATGGCGTTGCCCGCGGGGTCTTTCACAAAGAAAGTTCCTTGCTCGCCCGCCTCGCCGTTAAACCTTATGTAAGGATCAACGAGGAAATCTATGCCTGCGTCGCGGAGGCGGCTCGCCAGCCCTTCCCATTCGGCGAAAGGCACGATGAGACCAAAGTGACGCACGGGGATCATTTTTCCATCGACAGGATTTGTAATTTGCGTATCTTCTTTCCTGTCCACGAGGTGTGCCACGATCTGGTGTCCATGAAAATCGAAGTCGACCCACTGATCGCTCGACCGGCCTTCGCGGCAGCCCAGTAGCTCCTTGTAAAAGGCGCGGGCCGCCATCAGGTTATCGACCGGAAAGGCGAGGTGAAATTTTGTGGGGTGTGTTGGGAGTTGGTTTTGCATCGGTTTGGCTTTTTGCAGGTTGAACAGCAATGAGTAAGAGTAAGAAACGCCGCCGCGTTACCGAGATCGCCCTGATGGGGCCTCAAACGCTGAACATTGCAGGCGAGGCGGTTCCTGTCACTATCCGGATTAACCCCCGGGCGCAGCGGCACTTGATCAAAGTGGAGCCCGCAAACCGGTCGGTGGTGCTGGTCACGCCCTCCAAATACACCGTCGACAGCGCGCTTGAGTTCGCGCTCGAAAACCGCGACTGGATTGCCGAAGAAGTGGCAGCGGTGCCCAAAGGCAAGCCGTTCAAGCCCGGGCGGAAGATTCCCTTTCTAGGCGACAAATTGAAAATTGTGCACCGGCCTTACGCCCGCCGTGGCGTGTGGATCGAGGACGGCAAGCTCAATGTGTCCGGCGCGCTCGAACATGTGGACCGCCGGGTCAAGGATTTCCTGAAAGCCCGCGCCCGCGAGGAGCTTGCGGTTTGCGCCTATGAGCACGCGCGCCGGGCGCGGCTGAAGATCGAACGGCTCTGCGTGCGCGACACCACCACGCGCTGGGGCTCGTGCAGTTGTTCGGGCACGCTGTCGTTTAGCTGGCGGCTGGTGCTTGCACCGCACTGGGTGCTCAACTACGTGGCCGCGCACGAGGTTGCCCACCTGCGCCACCTCGATCACTCGGACCGGTTTTGGGACCTCGTTGACCGTCTGGTGCCTTGGGCCGATGAAGGCGAAGAGTGGCTTGAGACCAACGGCGCGCTTCTTTACGCCTACGGCCGCGAAGGCTAGTTCGGCGACAGCTCGAGCTCATATCCCAAAAAGGCTTCGGCAAGCGAGCCGCGCTCGATCTCCGGCGCGCGCACCGGCAAGCGCCCGGCAAGCGCCCGGGGCGGCAGGCCGCGATGCGCGTCGCGCATCAAAAGCGCCCAGGTCTGTGCCGGAAGCGTGCCGCCGGTCACCCGGGCCATGGGCGAGTTGTCGTCATTGCCAAGCCACACCCCCGCCACATAATCGCCGGTGAACCCGACAAACCACGCATCGCGAAAGTCCTGACTGGTGCCGGTCTTGCCCGCGCTTGGCCGGTCCGCGAGATACGCGCGCCGGCCCGTACCGCTGGCAATCGCAACCGTCATCATGGAAACAAGATCAGCGGTGGCGCGGGCGGCGATCACGCGGCCGGGGCCTGATCCCGTGCGCTCGAAAAGCACGCGCCCGTCCGCCGTGCGGATACGGGCGATCGCATGAGGGATGACGCCCGCGCCCCCATTCGCGAGCGGCACATAGGCGCTGGTAAGCTCAAACGGGCTGACCTCCACCGCGCCGAGCGCGAGAGAGGGAAACTCATCAAGCGGCGTCGTGATGCCCATGCGCCGCGCGGTGCGGGAGACGTTCTCGGGGCCAACGTTCTCGATAAGCCGCACCGCCACCGTGTTGACGGACGCAGAGAACGCTTCGCCGAGCTGCATGAACCCTTCGTGCTCGCGGGAATAATTTTCCGGCGCCCAGCCATCTACCTCGACCGTCTCGTCAAGCACGATGGAGTCGGGCCGGTAACCCGCTTCAAGCGCCGCCAAGTAAACAAAAGGCTTGAAGGCCGAGCCCGGCTGGCGCCGGGCCTGGGTTGCGCGATTGAACTGGCTGTCCGCGTAAGACCGCCCACCCACCATGGCCGTAACGCCGCCCGCAAGATCGAAGACAACGGCCGCGCCCTGATGCACGTCGCGCGATGCGCCTTGAGCATCGAGGCTCTCCGCAAGCGCCCGTTCCGCGGCATCTTGAACATCGAGGTCGAGCGTCGTCTCGACCACGAGATTGCCGTCCGTGCCGCCGATATAAGCGGGCAGCCGGTCCATCAGCCAGTCGACGAAATAGCCCGCCCCGTCCGTTGCGGTGGCAAGGGTGTAGGCGGCGGGTGCGCTTTCACTCAAGGCCTGGGCATCGGGATCGAGAAACCCGGCATCCACCATGGCGCGCAAGACCACTTGCATCCGCACGGCGGCGGCTTCGGGGTTGGAGGCGGGCGAATAACGCGAGGGGGCTTTCAAAAGCCCGGCCAGCATGGCCGCCTGATTGAGAGTGAGGCGACCCGCGTCCACGCCAAAATAACGCTGCGCCGCCGCTTCGATACCGTAAGCGCCGCCGCCAAAATAAACGCGGTTGAGATAGAGTGTGAGGATTTCATTCTTTGAGAACCGCGCCTCCAGCCACAGAGCGAGCATGGTTTCCTGAACCTTGCGGCGGAAGGTGCGCTCGGGCGTGAGAAACAAGTTCTTTGCAAGCTGCTGAGTGATGGTGCTGCCGCCTTGAACCACGCGGCCCGCGCGCACATTCGCAACCATGGCGCGGGCAAGGCCTATAAAATCAAGCCCAAAGTGGCGGTAGAAGCGGCGGTCTTCGATGGCAAGCACCGCGGCGGAAACGTGCGGCGGCAAGTCTTCGGCTTGCACGAAGGGCTCTGCGGACGCGCCGCGGGTCGCGACAACGCGGCCCCGCACATCGAGAATGGTAATCCCCGCTCCGCGCGTTTCGGCCATAAGGCCCGAGGTATCAGGCAAGGTGCCTGCGTAGTAGAGCATCAGCCCGGAAAAACCGATGCCGAGCCAAAGGACCGCCACGCCCGCAAATCTGAAAGCGCCCGGCAAGTACGGCATAACGGGCGCAAGGAACGGAAAAGCCTTGAGGAATTTAGGTTTCCTCCGCCGTCTCGTTCCTGTTTTGCGTCTTGTCTTCGGTCTTGCGGACCTGCGCCGCCGCGCCCTTCGCGCCATGCTGACCCTCTGTTGCCCGTCAGGTTTTTCCCGGGCGCCAGCTAAGCGCGGCAGGAGTTAACGCCGCTTTACTACCGCGTGAAGAAGGCTGGCGTTCAGGCCTAGATGTCGAGATTGGCGACCGCGAGGGCGTTGTCTTGAATGAACTCGCGGCGCGGGTCCACCACATCGCCCATGAGCTTTGAGAAAATCTCATCGGCGGTGTCCACTTGCGCCACCTTGACCTGCAAGAGCGAGCGTGCATGGGGATCGAGCGTCGTTTCCCAAAGTTGATCGGGGTTCATTTCGCCAAGACCCTTGTAGCGCTGGAGCGAAATGCCCTTCTGGCCTTCGCTCAAGACGGCGGCCAGAAGCTCCGTCGGCGAGCGGATAATGTGCTCGCTCGACTTGATGCGGAAGGTGGCGAAGCGCGCATAGGCGTCACTGAGTTCCTCCGCCCAGCCATTGAGCCGGCGCGCCTCGGCGGAATGGATGAGCGCATCGTCGATGCGGCCCACTTCGCGCACGCCGCGCACGGTGCGTTCAAAAATGATGTCTCCACTTTCATCACGCGCGCCTGTCCACCCGCGTTCGGTTTCAGGGGCCATGCGATCGAGCCGTTCGGCAATGCGGTCGATGATCGCCTGGGCGGCTTTTGCGTTGCCGAGCTTGTCGGGGCTGAGCGCCCCGGCGATGGCGGCTTGTTCCACAATCACCCGGGGGTAGCTTGGGGGGATCGCGTCGAGCACCAGGCTCACTTGCCGCGCCCGGTCGAGCAGCGCTTTCAAATCAGCGCCGGTGCGCACCTCGCCCGAGTGAACTTCGATGCTTGCTTCTTCAAGCCCCTCGGAGACGAGATAGTCGTACATTTCCGCGTCGTTCTTGAGATACCGGCCCGACTTGCCGCGCGTCACCTTATAGAGCGGCGGCTGGGCGATGTAGAGATAACCGTTCTCGATCAGCTCGGGCATTTGGCGGTAGAAAAACGTGAGCAGCAGCGTACGGATGTGCGCGCCATCCACATCCGCGTCCGTCATGATAATGACCTTGTGATAGCGGAGCTTGGTGATGTCGAAATCATCGCGCCCGATCCCGGTGCCGAGCGCGGTAATCAGTGTGCCGATCTGTTCCGACGACAGCATCTTGTCGAACCGCGCGCGCTCGACGTTTAAAATCTTGCCGCGCAGGGGCAGCACCGCCTGAAAGGCGCGGTCGCGCGCCTGTTTGGCGGATCCGCCCGCCGAATCCCCCTCGACGATGAAAAGTTCGGCCTTGGCCGGGTCCCGCTCCTGACAATCGGCGAGCTTGCCCGGCAGGGATGAGACTTCAAGCGCTCCTTTGCGGCGGGTCAGTTCGCGCGCTTTTCGCGCGGCCTCGCGCGCGGCGGCAGCTTCGATCACCTTGGCGACGATCATCTTGGCGTCGTTGGGGTTTTCCTCAAACCAGGCGCCGAGATATTCGTTGACCACGCTCTCGACAATGGGGCGCACCTCGGAGGAAACGAGCTTGTCCTTTGTCTGAGAGGAAAATTTGGGGTCGGGCACCTTGACCGACAAAACGCACGTGAGCCCCTCGCGGGCATCGTCGCCGGTGAGCGAGACCTTTTCCTTTTTCGCCAAACCGGAAGAGTTGGCATAGCCGTTCACCACCCGCGTCATGGCCGCGCGGAAGCCCGCGAGGTGCGTGCCGCCGTCGCGCTGGGGGATGTTGTTCGTAAAACAGAGAACGTTTTCGTGATAGCCGTCGTTCCACCACAGCGCCGCCTCGACGGAGATGCCGTCCTTTTCCGCGGTCACTGCCACCGGTGCGGCAACAAGCGGGGTCTTCGTACGATCGAGATAGCGCACGAATTCTTCAAGCCCGCCCTCGTAGTGCATTTCCTCGATGCGTTCGTCCACGTGGCGGCCATCGCGCAAGACGATCGTGAGACCTGAATTGAGGAACGCGAGCTCACGCAGGCGGTGCTCGAGCGTCGCATAGTCAAAATCAGTCATGGTGAAGGTGGCGGGCGATGGCAGGAAGGTGACTTGCGTGCCCGTGCGGCCCTTGGCGTCGCCTTTTTCCTTCAAGGGTGCTTCGGCTTCACCGTCGCGGAAGCGCATGGCGTGTTCCTTGCCGTCGCGCCAGATGGTGAGGTCGAGCCATTCGGAGAGCGCGTTCACCACCGAAACGCCCACGCCGTGAAGTCCGCCCGACACCTTGTAGGAGTTTTGATCGAACTTTCCGCCCGCATGGAGCTGGGTCATGATGACCTCGGCGGCCGAGACGCCCTCGCCCGCATGAATCTCGGTCGGGATGCCGCGGCCATTGTCGGTCACCGAGGCAGAGCCGTCCGCGTTCAAGGTGACCTCGACCCGGTCGCAAAAGCCCGCCAGCGCCTCGTCGATGGCGTTGTCCACCACCTCATAAACCATGTGATGGAGGCCCGAGCCGTCGTCGGTGTCGCCGATATACATGCCCGGGCGCTTGCGCACCGCCTCAAGGCCCTTGAGCACCTTGATGGCCTCGGCGCCGTAGTCTTCGTTCTTTTTCTTGGCTTTTGCCATTTTTCGTCTTCCCGATGCCGAACCGGACTAGTTGCCCGTTTCGCGAATGGTTCCGTCTTTCACTTCAATGTGCTGGGCGCGGGCGCCGAGCGCGCTGAAAAGCGCGGCATCGGTTCCCGTCATCCAGGCTTGTGCGCCAAGGGCGCAAATCTCGTCAAACAGCGCGCCGCGCCGGTCCTCGTCCAAATGCGCGGCGATCTCATCAAGCAGCAACAGCGGCGCCGCGCCCCCATGGGCAACGGCCTGAAGCCGCGCGTTGGCGAGCACGAGACCGATCAAAAGCGCTTTTTGCTCGCCGGTCGAACAATCGGCGGCTGCAACATCTTTTTCCCGGTGGCGCACCTTTACATCGGCGCGGTGCGGGCCCAGGCATGCACGGCCCGACGCTTCGTCCCGGCGGCGGCTTTCACGAAAGGCGCGCGCAAGCGCTTCTTCGCCGTCCGCTTCAAATCCTTCGTCGAGAGCGAGCGCCGCATGGGGAAAGGCGCTTTCCGCCTCGTCGATGGCCGCTTCGAGCCGGTGCAGGAGATGGCGCCGGCGCGCGGCAAGCTCAAGGCCCGCCTGGGCCATGGTTTCTTCAAGCCCGTCCATCCAAGAGGGCTCTTCGCGGTGATCGTTCAAAAGCCGCTGCCGCTCGCGCAACGCTTTTTCGTAAGTAGCGGCCACGCGCCCGTGCTCCGCATCGAGCCCCAAAACCATGCGATCAAGAAAACGCCGCCGCCCGCCGGGGCTTCCGGTGAAAAGCCCGTCCATGGCGGGCGTCAGCCACAAAAGCCGCAAGTGGTCGCCAAGATCGCCGGGCGCGGCTTTCTCACCGTCGATGCGCACTTCGCGGCGCCCAAGCGCATCGAGCCCCGTGCGCAGAGCAACTTCGTCATTGCCGCAGCGCACGCGGCCGGCAACGGACCAGGGCTGCGGCACCTTTCCCGGCACCCGGCGCATAGCCTCGATAAGTTTCGCACCGCGCAAACCGCGCCCAGGCGCCAGCAACGACAGCGCTTCGAGAATGTTCGTCTTGCCCGCGCCGTTGGCCCCCCAAAACACGAGCGGCCGTCCATCGCTGACCACCTCGGCCGCGTCGTAAGACCGGAACGACGTCATGCCAAGCCGGCTCACGTAAAACGCGGCCCCTTGCGGAGCGGTATGGGCCATGGCGGCGGCGGTCATGAAATTCCGTCCTCTCTCACGCGGCTCATCTCACGGGACTCAGGCGCCTCACACCCGCATGGGCATGAGGACATAGAGCGCGCGCTCGTCTTCCATGTCGCGAACGAGCGTGGGCGAGCCGGGATCGGCGAGCAGGAACTGTGCCTGGTCGCCGTCGAGCTGGCGCGTGATGTCAAGCAGGTAATTGGCGTTAAAGCCGACCTCGATGGGGCCCGCGCCATATTCAACCGCAAGCTCTTCGGTGGCGTTGCCGCTTTCGGGATTCACTACCGTGAGCGTCATGCGGTCTTCTTCGAGGTTGAGCTTCACCGCGCGGGACTTGCGTTCATCGGAAATGGTCGCCACCCGGTCCACCGCGTGGGCAAAGTCCGACCCGTGCAAGATCAGCGATTTGTCATTGCCTTGGGGGATGACGCGGTTGTAGTCGGGGAACGTGCCGTCGATGAGTTTCGAGGTGAGCACAATGCCGTCGCATTCGAAGCGGATTTTGGTGTCCGAGAGGGCAACCTCCACCACGCCGCTGCCCTCTTCCACGAGCTTGCGAATTTCGTTCACCGCCTTGCGGGGGACGATAATGCCGGGCATCTCAGAAGCACCCGAGGGCAGCGGCAGCTCATAGCGCGCAAGACGGTGCCCATCGGTCGCCACCGCGCGCAAAACGTTGCCGTCGTCGGTGGCGGCGTGGACGTAAATCCCGTTGAGGTAATACCGCGTTTCCTCGTTAGAGATCGCGAACCTGGTTTTGTCGATGACGCGCGCGAGATCCTGGGCTTCGATGGTGAACTCAACCGGCAGCTCGCCCGCCGCCATTTCAGGAAAATCATCACGCGGCAGGCATGCAAGGGTAAAGCGCGAGCGCCCGCCTTTCACATGCAGGCGCTGGTCGTCCTGGGCGTATTCAATATCGACCTGCGCGCCATCGGGCAGCTTGCGCACAATTTCGTAAAGCAAGTGCGCGGGCGCCGTGGTGCCGCCTTCGGCCACCACGTCCGCATCGATGGTCTCAATAATCTCAGTGTCGAGATCGGTTGCGGTCAGCGTGAGGCTGCCGCCCGAGGCCTGCAACAGCACGTTTGAAAGAATGGGGATTGTGTTGCGCCGTTCAACAACATTTTGAACATGGCTCAGGGACTTCAGAAGCCCGCTACGCTCGATGGTGAACCTCATAACTTTCGGTCTTTCGTCTGACGTTTCATATCAAAAGGGATCGTGCGCCAGCGGTGGTCAGGCCATTCAGGGCGGCGGAAGAAGTGCCTTGGCGGGGCTGGCTTTTCGCGTTGGTGAAGGAATTTCCCCCTCGCTCAAGCCCGTCCCACGCCCTTCTTGAATGCGCAATTTTGCGCGTGATTGGCTGTCCGCCCCACCAGGCCAGCAGGCGTCCGAATCTGCCTATGAGATTAGCGCAAACCGGTGGAAAAATGCCACATTTTTCGCGCCCATTTCGCGTGCTGGGCCCCCGGCAAGCCATTGAGCCCAAAGTGCTTTTCGGAGGCCCTCCGGCTCACGCCTCGAGCATGCGCTTGAGCAGGTCGATATCCTCGTCGAGCGCCGTGTCGCCGGCCCGCAACTCCTCGATTTTGCGCACCGCGTACATCACCGTGGTGTGGTCGCGGCCCCCGAATTTGCGCCCAATCTCGGGGAGAGAGCGGGGGGTCAATTGCTTGGCGAGGTACATGGCGATCTGCCGGGGCCGCGCCACGGCGCGGGCGCGCCGCGCCGAATGCATATCCGCAAGGCGGATCGAATAGTACTCCGCCACCTTGCGCTGAATCTCCTCAATGGAGATTTTGCGCTCCGATGCCCTCAATAGGTCCTGCAGCACTTCCTGGGTCATCTCAAGGGTGATGGGACGGCCCACGAGGGAAGCGAACGCCACCACGCGATTAAGGGAGCCTTCAAGCTCGCGCACATTGGACATCACCTTGTGGGCGAGGAACTCAAGGATTTTGGGCTCTACTTGAATGCTGTCGCTGGCGTAGATGCGCTCGGCCTTGGCCTGAAGGATGCCGAGCCTCAGTTCGTAATCGGTGGGATGAATGTCTGCCACAAGCCCCCACCCGAGCCGCGAACGGATGCGTTCCTCGATACCTTCGAGATCAGTGGGCGAGCGGTCGGCGGAAATGATCACTTGGCGGTTGTGATCGATAAGGGCGTTGAAGGTGTGGAAGAATTCTTCCTGGGTGGAGTTCTTGCCCGAAATGAACTGCACATCGTCGATCATGAGCACGTCCACGGCGCGGAACTTCTGCTTGAACGCCATGGTATCCTTGTAGCGGAGCGCGCGGACGAACTGGAACATGAACTTTTCCGCCGAAAGATAAAGCACCTTGCGGGCGGGGTTGCGGCGGCGGATCTCGTGGCCGATGGCGTGCATGAGGTGCGTCTTGCCCAAACCCACCGAGGAATAAAGAAAGAGCGGATTGAAAGGAACTTGCGGGCTGTCCGCCACGCGGCGGGCCGCGGCGTGGGCAAACTCGTTGGATTTACCCACCACAAACTCATCAAACGTGTAGCGCGCATCGAGGGGCGCATCGAAATCAAGGGCCGGTACCGCGTCGCGGGCGCGCGCGCCGGATGCCGCCGCCGGTTTTGCGGCTACCGCGCCAGCGCTTTTGCTGGTGGTGGCCGCGCCGTTTGACGCAGCGTCATCGTCGCGCGGGGGCGCGTCCACATTTATTTCAATCTCGGCGATGGCGGGGTCTTCTTCGCGCCAGTAGTCGACAATGCGGTTGCCATAGCGCGCCAGGATCGAGTCGCGCATGAAAGGCGTGGTGACGCCGAAGGTCACTTTCTTGCCCTGGCGGCCCTTGAGCGCAAGCGGTTTTACCCAGGAACTGAATGGCCCGTCGCCTAGATCGCGGCGCAGGCGGTGGCGGACACGCTGCCAGATGGCCTGGCCCTCGCCGCCGGAGGAAATGGCACTTTCGTCTTTGCCCAAGTTTCTGTTTGTTTCCGACATGACCCCGTATGACCCAAATGAGATTGTTCTGATGCCGCAGCCCGCTTGAGGTGCGAGGCTCCCGCTTGCGGCTTATGTTCTTCGTCAACCTAATTTCGTTTGTAGTGTTTCTTGCCCTGCGTCTCCCTTTCTTAACTGTGCTTCCTAGCTCTGCGCCCACGGAAGTCCCGTGGCCTTCCATCCATTTACGCCGCCCCGGTGACGGTCCCCGTCAAGCGGGCCTTCAAACCCGCTGTCGATATTGTAAGCGCGTGTAAAGCCATGAGCGGCGGCGGCAATGGCCGCATTACGCGAGCGCCCGCCTGAACGGCACATGAAAAAGACCGCCTTTTCCCGGGCGCCGGGCACCAGGCGTTCGAGATCGCTCAAAAAAGCCTTGTTCTGACCCATGGAGGGAAAGCTGATCCATTCGACCAGGGCCGCGCTTTTGCCAAGTGCAGAAAGGTCGGGGATGCCCACAAAGGTCCATTCGGCCTTGGTCCGCACATCGACCAGAACCGCATCATCCTCCGATGCCAGCACCTCATAGGCCTCCGCGGCACTGACATCACCTGCATAGGCGGCGCCCTCGGCGGGCATGAGCCGGGGTTTTGTGTGAGTTTCTTCGCTGAAATGATCTTTATACGGAAGGCTTTGGGATGGAGAGTGTTGAGACGTTTCACGAAACCCCGTGAAGGTATCGCTTTGCGCGCTCGTGAAGATGTCCACCGTATCACCCCCGAAAGGCAAGAAGTCGTGCAGGCGGGGCTGCACTCAAAGACGCTGAAGACACAATAGGGTTCTGCCACCCGGCCGCATAAACGCCGCGGTCATACGCTGCAACTCATGTGAATACGTGCTTATGCCGACGATGAATGTGGCCCTGAAACTTTAAGCCCTACGCCCCTTCGAAAGAACTCGCCGACGCCTCTAAAGAAGCGGCAATAGTTAATCGCATCAATGAAGATGATGCAATGGATTTGATGCACGAATCCGTAAAAAATTTTTCATACTTTTAGGTGTGCGCGCTGCCCCCGCGAACGCGAAGACCAGTTCGTCCGGACACCGATCAATTTACATGAGTACGCAAGATACAAAAAAGCGGCCACGTGGAAACGCGGCCGCCTCGTGGCAGGTCCGTCTGTCCGGTGCTTGGCTATGTACTCATTTTCGCGACACGCGCCGCGAGGCGGGAAACTTTCCGCGATCCTGCGTTCTTATGCAAGATGCCTTTTGACACAGCACGCATTATTTCCGGCTCGGCCGCCTGGAAGGCCGTCTTGGCCGCCGCCTGATCGCCCGCGGCGATGGCTTCTTCGACGCGCCGCACATAGGTGCGCATACGGGTCCGGCGGTTCTTGTTGACCGCGGTGCGGCGTTCGATCTTCCGCACCATCTTTTTGGCTGACGCTGTGTTAGGCATCAAATAATCCCGGTATCTTCGTGGGTTAAGGCGGCGGGTTATAGCCGCCGCCCTGCCAAGGGTCAAGCGGGCTGGGCCCGGCTTCGCTGCGCCGCAGAATCTGCGGGCTAGCGGTGTTTGAAATGAGGGTTCCGCTTCTCGACAAAGGCGGTCATGCCCTCTTTCTGGTCCTCGGTGGCGAACATGGAGTGGAACAGCCGCCGCTCGAAGCGCACCCCTTCGGCCAAGGTGGTCTCATAGGACCGGTTGATGCTCTCCTTGGTCATCATGACGATGGGGTGGGATTGCTCGGCGATTTTGGTGGCCATGCGCATGACCTCGTCCTTGAGCTCATCGAGGGGCACCACTTTGGTAACGAGCCCCGCGCGCTCGGCTTCCTCGGCGTCCATCATGCGGCCTGTAAGGCACATATCCATGGCCTTGGCCTTGCCCACAAAGCGCGTCAGCCGCTGGGTCCCGCCCACGCCGGGCATGACGCCCAGATTGATCTCGGGCTGGCCGAACTTGGCGTTGTCCGCGGCAACGATGGTATCGCACATCATGGCAAGCTCGCAGCCTCCGCCGAGGGCGTAGCCGGCGACGCCTGCGATCACCGGCTTGCGGCACCGGGTGACGCGCTCCCAGTTCCGCGTAATGAAGTCTTCCTTGTAGACCTCCATAAAGGTCTTGGGCTGCATTTCTTTAATGTCGGCCCCGGCGGCGAACGCTTTGTTCGAGCCCAAAAGGACAATGCACCCGATGGTCTCGTCCCCTTCGAAATCGTCAAGGGCGTCGCTCAGTTCGTCAATCAGCTGCGAATTGAGCGCATTGAGCGCATCGGGCCGGTTGAGCGTGATGCTGCCAACGCCGCCTTCGTGGTCGACGATAATGGTCTCGTAAGCCATGCAACTCCCCTTTGGCCCCCGAGGGGGCGCTTTCTGCGTATCGCCCGCATAAGCCTGCCGCGCGAAGGCGCCTCACATACTCCTTTGGCCCGGGAAACGAAACCCCCCAATTGATCACGAATGGCGGGCGGCAAAGCGCCGCCGCGCCTTGTCAGCGCTGGCATTGGGGGCAGAAAAAGGTGGACCGCCCGGACTGAACAAGCCGCCGGACGGTGCCTTTGCCGCAAGCGCGGCAGGGCTCGCCCTCGCGGCCATAAACGTCGAACCGGTGCTGAAAATAGCCAAGCCCCCCATCGGCGCGCGCATAGTCCCGCAAAGTGGAGCCGCCCGAGGCGATGGCCTCGCCCAGTACATCCTTGATAGCAGGGGCGAGCCGTTCGGCGCGGACGCCCGCTACGCTAGCCGCCTGCCGCCGGGGGGAGATGCGCGCCCGCCACAGGGCCTCGCACACATAGATATTGCCCAGCCCCGCCACCACGCGCTGGTCCAGAAGTGCGGCCTTGATCGGCGTCTTTTTCCCCTTAAGAGCCACGGTAAGCGCGGGGCCGGAAAACCCGTTCCCCAAGGGCTCAGGTCCCATGTGCGCAAAATAAGGGTGCGCATCCAGATCAGCACCTTTCGCCAGCGTCATAAGCCCGAAGCGGCGGTGGTCCGTATAGATAAGCCGGGTGCCCCCCTCCGTGGTGATCACCACATGATCGTGGGGGTTTCGGGCAGGCTCCTCGCCATTTTCGTAGATCGTGAACTTGCCCGACATGCCCAGGTGCACAATGGCCGTCTTGCCGGTCTCAAGATGCCAGAGCATGTATTTCGCCCGGCGGGCGAGCCGCTCGACCTTTGCCCCTTCAAGGGCCTTTGCAAACCCCCGCGGGAAGGGCACGCGCAAGTCCTTGCGGTTCAGTTTGACCTTTGCGATCCGCCGCCCCTCAAGGTGGGGCTTGAGACCCCGCATCACGGTTTCCACTTCAGGGAGTTCGGGCATGGGCGGGCTTTGTCGTTAACGGCGGCGAAGCGCCACGCTAGCCTGGATCGCCCCGGGGGACTATGGTCCCCGCCAGATGACTGAAAAGACAACTTCTTTCGGCTTCAAGGACGTTCCCGGCGAGGACAAGGCGGGGATGGTGCGCGGCGTTTTCGACAGCGTTGCGGACCGCTATGACCTCATGAACGATGTGATGTCCGGCGGGGTTCACCGGCTCTGGAAAGACGCCATGGTGGCCTGGCTTTCCCTCCGGCCCGGCGCGCGGGTTCTCGATGTGGCGGGTGGCACCGGCGACATCGCTTTCCGGGTGCTTGATGCTTCGGCCCGCAAGGGCGCAGCGGCCGAGGTGGTTGTCGCCGACATCAACGAAGAAATGCTGCGGGTGGGCGTGGGGCGCAGCCAAACTTCCCGCGCGCGCAAGCCCCAGCCGCTTGCCTGGGTGACGGCGGACGCCGAAAACCTTCCTTTTGAGGACCGGTCGGTGGATGCCTACACTATCGCCTTCGGCATCCGCAACGTGACCCATATCGAAAAGGCGCTTGCCGAAGCCTTCCGCGTGCTTAAAACCGGCGGGCGGTTCCTGTGCCTTGAGTTTTCCGAAGTGCAGGTGCCGCTGCTCGACAAAATCTACGATGAGTTTTCCTTCCGCGCGATCCCGCGGTTCGGCAAATGGATCACCGGCGACGCCGAGAGCTATCAATATCTTGTGGAAAGCATCCGGCGCTTTCCCAACCAGAAGGCCTTTGCGGGGCTGGTGGGTGCGGCGGGGTTCGCCCAGGTAAAGGCGCGCAATCTTTCCGGCGGAATCGCGGCCCTTCATTCGGGGTGGAAAATCTGATGGTCCGCGCGCTGGGCAATCTGGGGCGCTTGTTGCGCGCGGCGCGCACCCTTGCCGCCTATGAGGCACTGCTGCCGGTCGAATTCGAGGCCGAAGTGCCGGGCTTGGCGAAACTTGCCGCCGCCGTCTTGCGGTTGGGCGCACGGCGCCAAGGACAAGAGGGTGATACCACCGAAGCCCAGGCCGCGCGCCTTGCCGAAGCGCTGCAAAAGCTCGGCCCCACCTACATCAAGCTTGGCCAGTTTCTTGCGACCCGCCCCGACATTGTAGGCGAGGGGATGGCGTCAGGCCTCAATATCCTGCAGGACCGGCTGCCGCCTTTTTCGCAAGATAAAGCCATCGCCCGTATCGAAGCCGATCTCGGCAAGCCCCTCGATAAGGTTTTCGCAGAACTCAGCGAGCCCGTGGCCGCGGCCTCCATCGCCCAAGTGCACCGCGCCACCACCGCCGGCGGCGAAAAGGTGGCCGTGAAAGTACTGCGGCCCGATATCGAACGGCGCTTCCGTAAAGACCTCGATGCCTTCTTTTTCGCCGCGCGGATCGCCGAAAAGCTCCAGCCCTCCCTCAAGCGCCTTGAGCCCGTTAAAGCCATCGAGACCCTGAAAGCCTCGGTGGATCAGGAAATGGACCTGCGCCTTGAAGCCGCCGCCGCAAGTGCGCTGGCAGAAAACACGAAGCGCGACGAGAGTTTCGTGGTGCCCGCGGTCGATTGGACGCGCACGGGGAAAGCCACGCTGACTACGGAATGGGTGGAGGGCGCATCCTTGCGCACCGCCGAAGACCTCGCCGCCGCGGGCCATAACCCTGCGCGCATCGCCAATCTGGTGATCGAGACGTTCCTCACCCATGCGCTACGCGACGGGTTTTTCCACGCGGACATGCACCCGGGAAATCTTTTCGTCGATAAGGAAGGCCGCCTCGTTGCCGTGGACTTCGGCATCATGGGGCGGCTTTCAAAGGCCGAGCGGCGCTTTATGGCGGAAACGCTCTACGGGTTTCTTTGCCGCGATTATGACCGCGTCGCGCAAGTGCATTTCGACATCGGCTATGTGCCCCCCGCCAAATCCCGCGAGGATTTCGCCCTCGCCTTGCGCGCGGTGGGCGAGCGCATTTTCGGCCGTGATGTCTCTGAGATTTCCATGGCCGGGCTCCTCGCCCAGCTTTTTGAGATCACCCGGGCCTTCGACATGCACATGCAGCCCTCGCTCTTGCTTTTGCAGAAGACCATGGTGGTGGTGGAAGGGGTCGCGCGCACGCTCGATCCCGGCCACAATATATGGGAGGCCTCGCGCCCCGTGGTCGAGCGCTTCATGACCGACTATATCGGCCCCGAGGCGCGGGTGCGCGAAGCCGCCGATGCGGCGGGGCATCTGGCGCGTATCGCCACGCGCCTGCCGGAGATGATCGAAAAGCTCGAAGACGCCGCCGTCGTGGTCACCGACATGGTGGACGAAGAGGGCGTGCGCCTTCACCCCGAAACCGCGCGGGAGATCGGCGAAGCCGAAGCCCGCCGCACGCGCTCAGGCAGAACCGCGATGTGGGTGGGGGCGAGCGCCCTTGTGGCCATGGCTTTAGCGGCGCTTTTCGGCGGCTGATAACGCTCACCGGGAAATGATCTACACATCGGAGCCGTAAATCCCTATATTCCCCACACCTTGGGAAGATTAAGGGGTGAGGCCCATGCCGCTCGACGGCAAGCGCATTCTTCTGATCATTGGCGGCGGCATTGCCGCCTACAAGACCCTTGAGCTGATCCGCTGCCTACGAAAGGAGCGCGCGGACGTGCGCGCGGTGCTGACCCAAGGGGGCGCGGAGTTCGTGACACCCCTGTCCGTCGGCGCGCTGACTGAGGACAAGGTTTATCAAAACCTCTTCGACCTCACCGACGAGGCGGAGATGGGGCACATTCAACTCAGCCGCGATGCGGACCTTGTGGTGGTGGCCCCCGCCACCGCCGACCTGATGGCCAAGATGGCAGGCGGCATCGCCTCGGATCTTGCAACCACGGTCCTGATGGCGACCGACAAGCCGGTTCTGATCGCGCCCGCCATGAACCACCGCATGTGGGAGCATCCGGCAACCCAGAGAAACCTCGCCCGCCTTGCCCAGGATGGCGTACACGCGGTTGGTCCCAATCAGGGCGACATGGCCTGTGGCGAGCATGGCTTTGGCCGCATGGCGGAGCCCGAAGAAATTCTTGCCGCCATCGGGGAGGCGCTGGGAAAGCCGCAAAGCCTTAGGGGCGCC
>JANQLJ010000025.1 GCA_028280665.1 Alphaproteobacteria bacterium | reverse complement strand
TCAAGAAAAGATAGAGCCAAGGGTGAAACACGAAGAAGGACCTGAGATCGGCCCGCCCGGCCTCGTACCAGCCCGCGAGCTGGAACGTGAGTAGGCCCGTGGCAAAAAGAAAAATCACGATAAAGACGTAAGCCAGTGGCGTGATGAAATAGCCAAGCAGCTCACGCTTGAAGACCGAGGCGAGATGGGTCATTCGAAACTCGCCTCCCCGGCCCGCTCGAGTGCTTCGGGCGTGCGGTCCACGTCTTCTTCCGCCGCGGTGTCGGCGGTGGTGAGCGAGCGGAACACCTGATCGAGCCGCCCCGCCTCGGCATAAAGTGCCCGCACATCCCAGTTGTTTTGGGTGATAAGCTCGCTTACATCGTCCACGATGATGTCATCTTCGATGTCAGGGAAGACGGTCATTTTCACCTTACCGCCGCCTTCGGCCTCTTCCATTTCACCCACCATGGGAAGCGCATCGAGCCCCGCGCGCAAGACGTCCGCATCTTTCGCGCCCACCACCACGGTGACCGCATTGTGGAACCGCGAGCGGGAGATAAGCTCATCGGGCGTGCCGTCCGCCACTATGCGGCCCCGGTCGATAATCAAGGCGCGGCTGCAAACGGCGTCGACCTCCTCAAGAATATGGGTCGAGATGATGATGGCCTTTTCCGGCGCCATGGACTTGATCAGGCTGCGGATTGAATGCTTCTGGTTGGGGTCGAGACCGTCGGTGGGCTCGTCCATAATCAAGACCTGCGGGTCGTGAAGGATCGCCTGGGCAAGGCCGACCCGGCGCGTGAACCCTTTGGAGAGCGTTTCGATCTGCTGGTCCATCACATGATCAAGCTCGGTCTTCTCGACCGCCGCTTCCACGGCCCTTTGCGCCTCCTCCCCGCGCAAGCCCCGCACATCGGCAATAAAGCCAAGGAACTGGCGGGGGGTCATGTCGCCATAAGCGGGCGCGCCCTCGGGCAGATAGCCGATCTGCCGCTGGGCCGCGAGGCGTTCGCTTTCCACCGCATGGCCGCACACAGAAATATGCCCATCCGTCGGGGCCAGGAACCCGGTGATCATCTTCATGGTGGTCGACTTGCCCGCGCCGTTAGGGCCCAGAAACCCCAAAACCTCGCCCTTGGCGACGGTGAAGCTGAGCCCGTCCACCGCCGTGAACGGGCCGAAGCGCTTGACCAGGCCGCTGATCTCGATAAAGGCGTCAGTCATGGGGAAGTCGCATCGCAGGAAACCGTGCGTGGTGTTTAGCAAATCTGCCCAAGCGATCAAGCGCCATAAACAAGTGCCATAAAAAAGAGCCCGGCATCTTCCCGAGGGGTCCGTGAAGAGGCCGGGCCTAAGATCGGTACCATGGAGACATTGGGAATCTCAGGTACACTTGAGGGGACTTACGCGCCGGTGGCCGGTCCGGTTCGCCACTGAGCCCGAGTAGGGGCTGGGGGGCTATTTCGTCCGGGCCCTGCGGCAAGCGCCGGACCGGCTTCCGACAGGGTGAAGATGGGTTTGGTTGGTGGCCAGGGCGTGGCATGAAGGGGGCATTTTGATGACCCACCATCACGCAAACGCGAGGGGCCTGGTGCCCGCCCGCAAGGATGCCGAGCAGCTTCAGAAATGAGATGATCCCGGCACTTGGATTACGCCAAGCTTATCGCACGAAAAGTGCGGTGATGGTATGAGTCATCCTTAAACTGCAACCAGCATTCGAAGCGGGACAAAGTTTGAAAAAAGGCGATACCACCAAGCAGGAAGAACTGGCTGCCTTCATGCGCGACTACAAGGCGATTCTGTTCGAGGGGTTACCGCCGATTGTGGCCGGCGGCATGGTGATCTCTGTAGGTTTTTTTCTCATTTTTGGATTGATGCTTGATATGTCGCTGTCGGAATATCTGTTGCATGCATTAGCGCTGGGTCTGATATCTCTAGCCATGTTTCCGCTTGCCGCCGTCTTCTATCCTCTTTTTTATCTTGTTAATAAGTGGAGAGAGAAGTGAATGCGTTTGTGTAAGTGCTAAGGAACGTAGGTTGCTGGCGTGAGATAAAGGGTAGATGAAAATGCAAGATCAAAGTAAAGGGCCGTGCATAACTCACCGAAGTTTTTGGAGATAGGGAACCCGCTATATGTCCCGCAGCACCATGACCATGTCGCCCGAAGTTCTTGGCTATCTCGCGCGCGTTGGCGTCCGCGAGCATCCCGTCCTGGCAAAGTGCAGAGCGGAAACCGCATCCATGCCAAGCGCCGCCATGCAAATCTCGCCCGAGCAAGGCGGGTTCATGCAGATGCTCGTGCGGCTCATCCGCGCCCACCGCTGCATCGAGGTGGGTGTCTTTACGGGCTATTCGTCGCTTGCCGTGGCGCTGGCGCTTCCCGCCGACGGCCACATCACCGCGCTCGATGTAAGCGAGGAGTTCACGGCGAAAGCGCACCGCTATTGGAAAGAAGCGGGCGTTGCCGAGATGATCGAGCTCAAGATCGCACCTGCGGACGAGACGCTGCGAACATTGATCGACAACGGCGCGGCGGGCTCGTTCGACTTCGCCTTCATCGACGCGGATAAGACCGCTTACGACGGCTATTACGAAGCCTGTCTTGAACTGTTGCGCCCCGGTGGTCTTATCGCCATCGACAACGTGCTGTGGTCGGGCCGGGTTGCGGACGCCGCGGCCGACGACGAGACCACAAGCGCGCTCAAGGCGCTCAATGAGAAGATCCACGGCGATGACCGGGTTCACATGACGCTGGTGCCCATCGGCGATGGATTGTTATTGGCGCAAAAGCATTAGAGCGCGGAAAAACTTGCATTCGGCGCGGTTGCTTGCCACGATTTCCAAATGACGGACGCTGATATCGCTTCACAGCTCTCAGCGGGCGGCAAACCCCGCCCGCGCCCACGGCAAACTTTCTTCAAACGGCGGGAACTCGACGCCATTCTTTCTCTTTACGGACGTAAAGTCGCCGAGGGCGAATGGCGCGACTACGCCATTGACGGCCTCAAGGACGAAGCAATCTTCTCGGTGTTTCGCCGCGCCTCGGAAATGCCCATTTACCAGATCGTCAAACGCCCGAAGCTGGCCAAGCGCCAGGGCCTTTACGCGGTCATCGGCGCGACGGGGCAAATCCTCAAACGGGGCCATGACCTCGCGGCCGTCTTGCGCATTTTCGACAAACGCAAACTGAGCCTCGTTGACTGACATGATCACACTTCATCACTTGAACGATTCGCGCTCCCAGCGCGTCTTGTGGCTGCTTGAGGAATTGGGAGTGCCTTACGAGATTGTTTCCTATACGCGGAACAAAGAGACCCGCCTCGCACCGCCCGAACTCAAGGCCGTCCATCCTTTGGGCAAGTCGCCGGTCATCGAAGACGGAGATCGCGTTGTGGCGGAAAGCGGCGCCATCGTGGAATACCTCACTGCAACATATGGAGACGGCAAGTTCACGCCCGCGCCGGGCACGGACGATTACTGGCGCTATGTGCATTTCATGCACTTTGCCGAAGGCTCGGCCATGCTACCGCTCCTGCTCGCCCTTTATACCGGGCCCCTGGGCGATGCCGCGGCGCCCTTGCACCCGCGTATTTTCGGTGAGATCGAAAACCACTTTTCCTATCTAGAAAGCAAACTTGAGGCCCGTGACTTTGTGACGGGCGATAGCCTTACCGGCGCGGACTTTCAGATTCTGTTCGTGCTGGAAGCGGCGAACGCCAATGGCCTTCTTGAGCCTTATCCAAATCTCAAGCGCTATGTGGCCGCCATGCAGGCCCGGCCCGCCTATCAGCGCGCCCTTAAGCACGGCGGGGCCTACGCCTACGCTCCAAAATCTTGAGCCAAGATGAAAACGCCCCGGTGGATGGCCGGGGCGTTTTGAATCATATTTGGAAAATTCTTAGTTCCGGTTGCCCAAGAGCCGCAACAGCATCAGGAACAGGTTGATAAAGTCGAGATAGAGCCGCAACGCACCCATGATGGCAAGCTTGCTGAGCGTGTCTTCATCTTCCCGGCTGCCGAGATAGAGGTTCTTGATCAGCTGCGTGTCCCAGGCGGTAAGGCCGGTGAACACGATAACGCCGATCACCGAAATCCCGAAGGCAAGCATGCTCGACTGCACGAAGATATTGACGATCATTGCGATGATAAGACCGATCAGCCCCATGAACATGAACGCGCCCATGGCTGAAAGATCGCGCTTGGTGGTGTAACCGTAAAGGCTCATGGCGCCGAACATCGCCGCGGTAATGAAGAAGACCCGCGCAATGCTTTCGCCCGAATAGACCACGAAGATCGAAGACAGCGAGAGGCCCATGACGCCGGCAAAGGCCCAAAAGAGGGCTTGCGAGGCGAGCGTCGAAAGCCGCTGTATCCCGAAACTGAGAACAAGAACAAAAACGAGCGGCGAGAGGATAATCACCCACGAAAGGGGGGAGGCATAAATCGCCTGGCCGAATTGGGTCAGCATGACCTCGCCATTTGGCGCAACACCCGCCACGGCAGCGCGGTAGCTGTACCAGGCGATCGCGCCCGTGAGCACCAACCCCATGGTCATGTAGTTGTAAACCTTGAGCATATGAGCGCGCAGGCCCTGATCGACCGCGGCCCCATGGGCGCGGGTGCCCGCGCCATAATTCGTTCTTTGACGGCTTACTGGTTGCATAGCGTTTCTGCCTTCTGTTCCGCCCAAACATATAAATGGGCCGTCGCGGCCCTTCTTTTCCATCCATATTGGCCGAATCGGCGCTCATTTCAAGGCGGGCGCCCACCGCCCGCAGCCTCTCTCAATACTTGGTTGATCCTCGCGCTGGTTCTGTTAATTCCCTTGGGCTGAAACGGGGCACGAACGACAAGGGATGGCCGTGAAATACACCGAACTCGGGACGACAGGCTGGAAGGTCTCCCGCGCCTGCCTGGGCACCATGACCTGGGGCAGCCAGAACAGCGAGGCCGAAGGCCACGCCCAGCTCGACTACGCGCTCGAGCGCGGCATCAATTTCATCGACACGGCGGAGATGTATTCCTCCCCGCCGCGGGCCGAAACCTATGGTGCGACGGAAACCATTATCGGCACCTGGCTCAAGGACCGGGGCGATCGCGACAAGATATACCTCGCCTCGAAAATCGCAGGCCCCGGTACCATGACTTGGATGTCGAGTGACGGTGCCTCCCGCCGCCACAATACAAAGCACATCACCGAGGCCGTGGAAGGTAGCCTAAAACGTCTGCAGACGGATTATATCGACCTTTACCAGCTCCACTGGCCCGACCGGCCGGTGGTCCTGTTCGGCCGCAAGCCCGACCCGGCACAGCCCGAAACCCCGCCCGAAGAAGCGTTGCGCGCGCTCGATGACATGGTGAAGGAGGGCAAGATCCGCGAGATCGGCGTTTCCAATGAGACCCCTTGGGGTGTTATGTCCTTCTTGCATGAGGCCGCCGCCCATGACCTGCCGCGCGTGCAATCTATTCAGAATGCCTACAGCCTTCTGGTGCGCAATTTCGAATTTGGCCTTGAAGAGGTCTGCCACCGCGAAAAAGTGGGCTTGCTTGCCTATTCCCCTCTTGCGCAAGGTTATCTCACCGGTAAGTACCGCGGCGGCGCCCTGCCCGAGGGCGCGCGCAAGACCCTTTACGACCGCATGCAGCGCTACGAAAGCGAGGGCGCGCAGGAAGCAATTGACGCTTATGTGAAACTTGCCGAGGAGTACGGGATCGATCCCGCGCAATTGGCACTCAAGTTCGTGGACAGCCGCCCCTTCACCACATCGACCATCCTCGGTGCCACAAGTCTCGACCAGCTTAAAGCCGACATCGATGCTTTCGATCTTGACCTAACCGAGGAGTTGGCTAAAGGGATCAGCCAAATCCACCGCTGGAGGCCGAACCCCGCGCGATGACCGACATCACCTTACGCCAAATCACCAAAGACAGTTTGATCCAGTTCCTCCGCATGAAGGTGCGGTCGGAACAAGAGGAATTCGTTGCGCCCAACGGGTCCTCCATCGCGCAAGGCGAATATCACGACGACGCCTGGTATCGCGGCATCTATGCAGGCGAGGAGCCGGTCGGCTTCGTCATGCTGTCGATCATGGAGGATAAGGCGGAATATTATGTCTGGCGTTTCATGATCGCCGCCGAGCATCAGCGCAAAGGCTACGGCAAGGTGGCCATGGAGAAAATCGTCGAGTACGTAAAGCTCTTGCCCAACGCCGATGCGCTGTGGCTTTCCCATGTGGAGGACAACCAAGAGGCCGCCGCCTTTTACGGTGCGCTGGGGTTCACGCACACGGGCGAGAAAGACGAAGATGGCGAGCTGATGATGGTGTTGCGATTCTAAGCCTTGCGCTTGGGCACCCGGCTCGCACACAGTTCCCCGCATGATCCGGCTTTTCACCGCCATCGAAGTGCCAGGCGAGGTTGCCGCGTGCCTCACGCCGCTGCAACGGGGCATGCCCGGCGCGCGCTGGGTAGCGCGGGAAAACCTTCACGTCACGTTACGGTTTATCGGCGGCGTCGATGAGCGCATGGCCGAGGAGGTCGATCACGCCTTGGCCCGTCTTAGGATGAAACCGTTCGAAGTTCGCGTGATGCACCTTGGGTCCTTCGGCGACAGCAAAGCCGTGCGATCGATCTGGGCGGGTCTTGCGCCTTGCGAGCCGCTGTTGCATTTCAACGCGAGAATCGAACGGGCCTTTCAACAACTCGGGCTTGCCGCCGACAAGCGCAAATTCACGCCGCATATTACCCTGGGGCGCACACGGAACGTCTCCAACAAAGAGGTCGCCAAGTGGATCGAGGAGAAGGGCAAACTCGATTGCCCCGCCTTCGAGGTCACGCGCCTTGTGCTATTCTCCTCGCAAACCCGCGCCGAGGGCGCGGTCTATACGCCCGAGCGGTACTACATTTTCTAAGGAGCGCCACCCTGTGAGCGGACGCATCGTGATTTTGACCGGCGCCGGCATTTCGGCCGAAAGCGGCCTTGGCACGTTCCGCGACAAAGATGGGCTGTGGACGCGCTATGACATTCGCGACGTGGCAACGCCTGAAGGTTTTGCCCGCGATCCCAAGTTTGTGCTCGAATTTTACGCCGCGCGGCGCGGCAATGGCGCGAACGCCGAACCCAACCCCGCCCACTATGCCCTTGCCAAGCTGGAACAGGAACATGCGGGCGACGTTCTTGTGGTCACGCAAAACATCGACAAGCTGCACGAGCGCGCGGGCAGCGTAAACGTGCTGCACATGCACGGGATCATGGACGGCGATCTTTGCAACAATTGCGGACACCGCGGGCCCACCGGCGATGCACTGACCACGGCAAGCGTCTGCCCCGCCTGCGGCACCAAGGGGCAGATGCGTCCCGACGTGGTTTGGTTCGGTGAAATGCCCTATCACATGGATGAAATTGAACGCGCGCTTGCCAAGTGCGACACCTTTGTGTCCATCGGCACCAGCGGCGAGGTTTACCCTGCCGCTGGCTTTGTCGCCATGGCCCGCGAGGCGGGCGCGCATACGGTCGAGCTTAATCTCGAACCTTCGTCCGGGGATTTTATGTTCGAAGAACGGCGCTACGGCCCCGCCAGCGAAGTGGTGCCTACATGGGTTGAGGACGTGATCCGCTAATCGCCTGCAAGCGCGTGCATGTCCTCGTCCGAAAGCCCGAAGTGATGGCCGATCTCGTGGATCAGCACGTGCGCGATGACGCGTCCCAGCTCCTCGCCCCGGTGGCGCGCGAAGGCAAGAATGGGCTGGCGGTACAAAAACACCATGTCATGGCTGGGTTGCGGGTTCATGATCGACTTTTGGGTCAGGTCCACCCCGTGATAGAGACCGAGTAAACCGTAAGGGGAGTCGATCCCCATGGCATCAAGGGTCTCCTCATCCGGCCAGTCGGCGGTCTGGATCACCAGCCCGTCGCACATCTGGCGAAACTCGGGCGGCATCGCTTGAAAAACCCGGCGCGCAAACTGGTCGAACTCGGCAAGTGTGGGCGGATGTGACGAGCGCATCGTCTCAATGTAGGGTGCGGGCCTTGATGTTTCGAGCCCCCTTAAAGGGCGCCACCGGGAGGAGACCCATGGCGGAAAAACTGAGCGAAGAGGCCCGCGCAGCAGCGCTCGCGAGCTTGCCTGGCTGGCAGGACGTCAACGGGCGCGACGCCATAACGCGCACATTTGAGTTCACCGACTTTAATGAGGCCTGGGGTTTCATGGCCCGCGTGGCGCTCATCGCCGAGCAAATGAACCATCACCCCGAATGGTTCAACGTCTGGAACAAAGTGGACGTGACGCTCTCGACCCACGACGCGGGCGGGCTTACGGAGCTTGACGTTACGCTGGCCCAAAAAATGGATGCCCTTGCGGGATGAGCGAGACCATCACCATTGCCCGCCGCTTTAACGGCCCGCCGGGCGCTGGCAATGGCGGTTATGTGAGCGGGCGGCTCGCCACCGGATTGGGCACTGGAATGGGTGATGGCGCTTCGGTGTCGTTGCGTATGGCGACGCCGCTGGACGTGCCGCTGCGGCTTGTGCGGGAGGGTGGCGAAGCCCGTCTTGAACTTGAAGACGGCACGCTGGTCGCAAAGGCCGAGGGGGCCCGTGTCCAAATGGATGTGCCGCCTTGCCCGGCTTATGACGAGGTGGTGGCCGCGCAGCCTAAATATGCGGGCTTTGCCTTTCACGCACTGCCAACCTGTTTCGTCTGCGGCCCCGCGCGCGAGGAAGGCGACGGCTTGCGCATTTTCGCAAGCCCCATCGACGGGACGGAACTCGTGGCCGCGCCGTGGACACCCCGTGAAGAGCTTGCGGCGGACGGCGACGTGCTGCCAGAGTTTGTCTGGGCAGCGCTCGATTGCCCCGGCTATTTCGCCGTGATCAACGCCGTGGGCAGCAAGGGCGAAAAAATTCTCACCGCCCGCATGGCGGCGGAACAGGTTGCTCCCGTTCATGTGGGCGAGCGCCATGTGATTATCGGCTGGCAGGTCCGCTCCGATGGCCGCAAGCACTGGGCGGGGACCGCTCTTTTCGATGCAAGCGGAACTCTCAAGGCCAAGTCCGAGGCGCTCTGGGTCGAGCCGCGCGCCGCGGGCTAGATTTTCCTCGCCACAATGGAGGCGGCGATCAATCGCCCAACCGGGCGGTCCACCACTTCGATAACCTCAAAGCCCGCTTTGGGAAGCGCGTCGGCACCCGCATCGATGCGCGCCCAGCCACCCTTGGCGCCGGCAAAGTCCATCTTCACGTCGTCGTTCGCCGTACGCTGAGTGAGCACAAGCCGTCCCTTGGGGCGCAGCACACGTGCGACCTCCACAAGATCGTTCACAAGATCGGGCCAGAACTGATAGCTGTTGACCGCAAAGGCGCCGTCAAAGAATTCATCCTTGAACGGCATATGGGAAACCCCCGCTTCGAACACTTGCGCCCGGCCCTCGCGGATGGCGCGGGCCAGCCGCCGCTGGGTGCGCCGGGCCGCGAGCGCCGAGTGGTCAATCCCGCCCACAAAT
>JANQLJ010000001.1 GCA_028280665.1 Alphaproteobacteria bacterium | reverse complement strand
GCGAACTGATACTCGCTCAAGGTATCGGGCACCGGCGTGACGGCGGCGAGGATCGTGCCCGGGTCCGCGCCGATGACGGCGGCGGCGGGCAGGGGCTCGGGCTTTTCCTTGGCCCAGCGCTGATGGTGTTGCGCGCCGCCGCGATGTTTGAGCCAGCGCATAAGCGTCTGGTTCTTGGAAATCACCTGCATGCGGTAAATGCCGAGATTGTAGTCATCGAGCGCGCTCTCGCCTGGGCCCTTGGTCACCACCAGCGGCCAGGTGATGAGCGGCGCGGGCTCCCCCGGCCAGCAGGTCTGCACTGGTAACTCACCAAGGTCGATTTCGCCGCCCGTCAGCACCACCTCTTGGCAGGGGGCGTTGCCGCGTGTCGAAGGGCGCATGTCCATGACGGTTTTGGCAAGGGGCAGAAGGTCTTTCGCCTGGCCCAGCGACTTGGGCGGTTCGGGCTGGCGCAGGAAGGCGAGCACCTCGCCCACCTCGCGCAAATCGTGGGCGGTGATGCGTTCCTTGCCGTCGGCGGTCACCCCCATGGCGACGCGGCGGACCGTGCCGAAAAGGTTCACAAGCACCGGCATGGGCGAGGGTGCGCCGTCCGCGCGGGTCACGTTCTCGAACAAAACCGCGGGGCCGCCCTCGGCGAGAAGGCGGGTCTGAATCTCGGTCATCTCAAGCACGGAGGAGACGGGCTCGGCGGCGCGCACAAGCTCCCCCGCCGCTTCCAGCTTGCCGATAAATTCCCGTAACGACCTGTAGGCCATGTCCGCTCCCTTGGTGCCGCGCTCTTATAGCAGAGATTTTGGCCCGAACAGCCTTAAGGCGCGATGCGTCACAGGGGTTCTGCATTGCGCCCAAGCACCAGCAAAAAGGCGCGTCCGTTTTGTGCTCCCGCCGCCCGGTGCCGTGGCTAGACTTGAAGTTTGTCCGCCGCGATGCGGGCAAAAGGGACGGGCGAGGGACGGAAGATGATGCGGCGCAACGGATTATTGCTGCTGCTCTATGCGGCGGTGTTCGCCGCCTTGGCGGCGGCGCTATGGGGTGGATTCACGCTGCTGTAGGGGCAGCTTCGGGCTTCGCGGTGGCGAGCTTCAGCACTTCGAGATAGTTGGGCTGGATTTCCATACGTTCGCCATAGCCCTTCTTAAGCAGGATTTTGTGCAGCTTCGCCAGATTGTACCACGGCACCCACATGAAGAGGTGATGCTCCACGTGGTAGTTGACGCCGTAGGGCGCGATCAGGAGCGCGGTCAGTGGGTCCGTCAGCGTGGTGCGCGCGTTGCGGAACACATCGTCATTATCGGGCACTACGGCGTGCTCGGCGATGTTGCGGATGCGCGTGATCAGCATGTTGAAGGTGGCCATGGGCAGAAGCCACATGACCGGATAAAGCCACCAGTATCCGGCAAGCGCGAGGCTCACGAACAAAATGCCGTTCACCAGAATGTATGAGCCAAGCCGCGTGCGCGCATAGTCCGCACGCTGAGCGATGGGCATGCCGTGTTCGCCAATGCCGCCCAGGAATTGCGCCTTGCGCTGCTTCCAGAACGTCTGCCCCGTCAGATCACGGATGATCTTGCGCCGGAGTGAGGCCTTGGTGATGGGAAAGGGCACCGAGAGCACAAGGTCGGGGTCTTCGGGCTGCTGGGTGTGCAAATGGTGCTTGAGGTGATAGTCGCGGTAGCCGTCGATGGAAACGCCGATGGCATTGCCGCACAGCCACTTGCCCAGAAAGTCATTAAGCCCCTTTGTCTTGCACATGATGCCGTGGGCGGCGTCATGCATCAGCACCGCAAGGCCGAGCTGCCGCCCGCCGATCACCACGACGCCGATGAGGAACGTGAGCGGATTCGGCCAATAGGCAAAAAGCGCCATGGCGCCGAAGATGATCCCCCAGCAGGATAGGGCGCCCCACAGGCCCATAAGGTCCGACCGCTTGCGCACGGCGGCCAGCTCCTCGGGGGTCAATATGCCTTGAGCTTCCTTGAGCATGGGTGGGAGTATAGCAAATGCGCCGGGCAAGGCGAAGCGGGCGCGTCTAACGCAGGGGAACGCTAGTCTCACCGCACTACTAGCCCAAAGAGTAAACCCGCCTCGCCGTTCCCTGAAACAGGGCGTCTTTTTCGTCTTCGGAAAAATCCGCCGCGAGTTTTTTAAAGGCGTTCCACAGCACCGGGTAGGAGATCGATTGCCGGTCCATGGGAAAGTTGCTTTCAAACATGCAGCGCGCGGGGCCGAAGCAATCGATGACATGCATGTACCAATCGCGCTGCGCGGCAACGAATTCGTCCGAGGTGGCGGGGGCCGCGCGCTTGTCCCAGCCAAAGCCGTTGATGGTCATGGCCATGCCGCCGATCTTGGCAAAGGCGTTCTCGCATTGGGCAAGCTCGCTCACGTGGGCTTTCCACTCATCGAAATAATCGTCATGGCGGCCTTCGTAAGGCCCGATGCCCAGGGGCCCGCCGAAGTGATCGAAAATGATGGCGGTCTCCGGCGCCGCGCGGGCCGCCGCCGTCACTTGCGGGATTTGCACATGATAGCACCAGAAGTCGAAGGTGAGCCCGCGCGTGCCCAGATGTCTTAAGCCGGCAAGAAACTTTTCGTCCGTGTAAAGATCAGGCTCGCTCTGGCGCTTTGAATGGGGCTCCTCGATCAGCGGATCATAAGGCGCGCGGTGGCGGATACCGCGGAAGCGCCCGCCGGCGGCTTCCTCATGCGCGTTGGGGGTTTCGTCAAGGCGCGTATCGCGCAAATCGGCCCACGAGATAATGCCAATGATCTGCGCTTTACTAGGGTCCTTCGCCGCCTCATCGGCGAGGTTTGCCACGAATTCGGTTTCGCCCACGCTGCGCAAGTGTTCGGGGCCGTCTTTGCGGTATTCGCTGCCGCATTCCATGAACATGGTGGCCTCGATATTGTGGCCGGTTTCCGTGTCCTCCCAAAGCTGTTCCAGGAGATAGGGTTTCGTCTTGTGACGCCACAAATGATGATGCGGATCGACAATGGGCCGGTCCGCATCGATGGTGGGCTCGGTGACTTGCGCCAGCCAGGCGCGATGGCCTTCGATTGTGTCCTGGGGTTTCGCCACGCCCTACATGCCGTAGAAGTGAAGCAGCAGATGCAAGCCAATCCAGACAAAACAGACGAGCTGCACCGCGTAAGCCGCAAAGCGGAAATTGACCGCAGTCACCGAGCCTGAGGAAAGGTGGATGACCGACTGCACGATCCGGGCAATGACGACGACGACACAGAGCATGGAAAACGTGCCCGTATCGACGCCGCTGGCAACCCCGGCCAGCACCAGCGCACCAAAGATGGGCAGGTTTTCGAGCGCATTGGACTGCGCCCGGTTGGCGCGCCAATAGGCGTCGGACCCATGCTTTTCACCGGGCGTGAACCCGTCGGCCTTGGCTTTGCCGCGCATGACATCGGCAACGCGCCAGCCGACGACGACGATCACAAGAAGGACGGCCCAAAGGGCAAACCATACAAGAGAGACGAGAGGGGCAGACATGATATGTGCCTTCCGTTTTTCTAAAGGATGGGGGACTAAGGGACGGCACCGAGGAACCATGCGATAAACAAAATGGCGCCCGCGTCCCGATTCGATTTGAACACGGACAAGCATATCACGGGATCGTCGATCTTCACCCGCCGCACCTGCCAGGCGAGATGGGCGGCGAAGAAGGCCAGGAAGATGTAGAAGATCCAGTCCATTTCCGCGAAGTACCCGGCCAAACCGAACAGCACCACCGCCTGCGTGTAGGCGACGGCAAGAAACGGCATGGTCTTCTCGCCCAGCGCCCTTGCCGAGGATTTAACGCCGATCAGCGCGTCGTCTTCTTTGTCTTGATGGGCGTAGATGGTGTCGTAGGCGAGGGTCCAGAAGAACGCGCCAACAAAAAGAAGAACCGGCGCGGGCGCGAGTTCCCCCGTAATTGCCGTCCAGCCCATGAGTGCGCCCCAGTTAAAGGTGAGACCGAGAAAGGCTTGCGGCCACCACACCCACCGCTTCATGAAGGGATAAAGCGCAATGAAGCCAAGCGACGCCACGCCCAGCCAGATGGTGAAGAGATTGAACTGCACCAGTACCAAAAATCCGATGAGGAGTTGCAGCGCCAGGAACGCAATGGCTTGCCACAGTGTCACTTGCCCGGAAGGAAGCGGCCGCCGCGCGGTGCGGTCCACCTTGGCATCGAAGTCGCGGTCCACAATGTCGTTATAGGTACAGCCCGCCCCGCGCATGACGTAAGCGCCCACGGCAAAGAGCGCGAACATGCCGAGAAGAGAAAGAAGCGGCCCCTCGAAGGCGGGGGAGGCCATGGCCAGCGCCCACCAGCACGGCCACAGCAAAAGCCACACGCCAATGGGCCGGTCCGCTCGCATGAGCTTCAAGTACGGTCTTGCGAAGGCGGGGGCCGAGCGGTCAACCCAATTGGTGGGTCTCGCGTCCTTGATGATTTTCGACTTGGGAGACGATTGCGCTGCCATGGCTAAAGGCCTATCCCTCAATCCATGGGCGATCAAGACGAAAACCCCGCCTGCGCCACGGGCAAGATCAGGCTTTATGTGGAAACGCCGCTGCAAGCGGGCGCGGAGGTCGCGCTTACGCGGGAACAAAGCCACTACCTCCTCAATGTCATGCGCGTGAAGGAAGGCGGCGCGGTTCTTCTCTTCAACGGACGGAACGGGGAATGGCGGGCAGAAATCGTCAAAACCGGAAAGAAGGTCTGCGTCCTATCCCTCCGTACACAGACGAGAGAGCAAGACTATGTGCCCGACCTCGAGCTCTGGTTTGCGCCGGTCAAGCGTGCGGCCACGGATGCGATTGTGCAAAAGGCAACCGAGCTTGGGGCCGCTGCCATCCGGCCTGTGCTGACGAGGCGCACTATAGCAACAAAGGTCCGCGAAGACCGCTTACGGGCAACCGTTATCGAAGCGGCGGAACAATGCGGCCGCCTTACCGTCCCCGATGTGCTCGCGCCATTGGATCTCGCCGAGGCGCTTTCGAGGCTAGGTGAGCGCAAGCTCTTGTTCTGCGATGAAGGGGGGAACGCGCCGCCCGCCCGCGCGGCGTTGACAGGCGAATCTCGCGGGGCCTGGGCCGTCCTCATTGGCCCCGAGGGCGGCTTTGAACCCGCCGAGCGCGCCATGCTTCAGGCGCAGGACAGGGTTGTCGCGGTCAGCTTGGGCCCGCGCATCATGCGCGCCGATACCGCCGCCATAGCCGCCTTGAGCTTGTGGCAGTCGCAGCTGGGCGATTGGTGAGGTTGTCCGCTTTACCAAGAATTGAGCGCATTCCCGCTTGCCCGCCCCATCCTGGCTGGTTAAATGGGCGGAACAGGTGCGCCGCCATGCACATGCCGCGCGCGCCTAGCGTGCCTAAGGCCGGCCCGAAGGATTGAAGCGTCCATGTCCATTCCCCAAAAAGGCGGCGGCCCCATAGAGTCCTACGACGATCTCGTCGGCTTCCTGCGCCAGGGCGAAAAGCCCATGAGCGCGTGGAAGATCGGCACCGAGCACGAAAAATTTGGGTTTATCGTCGAAGGCAACAAGCCGCTGCCTTACGACGGGCCCGCTTCGGTGCGTGCCATGCTGGAAGGGCTCAAGCGCTTTGGCTGGGAAGGGGTCTATGAAGGCGAGAACATTATCGGGCTTTCGCTCGAAGGCGCGTCCATCAGCCTTGAGCCCGGCGGGCAGTTCGAGCTTTCCGGCGCGCCCCTCGATGATTTGCACCAAACTTGCGACGAGGTTCACACCCACCTTGCGCAGGTTCGTGAGGTTGCCGAAGAACTGGGCGTCGGGTTCATGGGCCTTGGCGCCTCGCCCAAATGGCCGCGCGATGAAACCCCGGTCATGCCCAAGGGCCGCTACGGCATCATGATGGATTATATGAAAAAGAAGGGCCGCCTCGGCCTCGACATGATGTTCCGTACGGCAACTATTCAAGTCAATCTCGATTTTGAGAACGAAGCGGACATGGTGCGGAAACTGCGCACCGGTCTAGCACTCCAGCCCATCGCCACCGCGCTTTTTGCCAACTCGCCGTTCCTGGACGGCAAGCCTAACGGTTATCTCTCCTACCGCGCCCACATCTGGACCGACACGGACCCGGACCGCACGGGGCTTTTGCCCTTTGTTTTTGAAGATGGGTTCGGGTATGAGGCCTGGGTGGACTACGCGCTCGATGTGCCCATGTATTTTGTTTACCGCGATGGTGAATACATTGACGCCTCCGGCCTTTCCTTCCGCGATTTTCTCGATGGCAGGCTCGCGGTCTTGCCGGGGGAAAAGCCGACGCTTGACGATTGGGCCGACCACCTGACCACCATCTTCCCCGAGGCGCGGGTCAAGAACTTTATAGAAATGCGCGGCGCGGACGGCGGCCCGTGGGACAATATCTGCGGGCTTCCCGCGCTTTGGGTGGGGCTTATTTATCACCGCCCGGCGCTCGATGCGGCCTGGGACATTGCCAAGGACTGGACGGAAGAGGAGCGCGAAACTTTACGCCGGGGTGTGGCGAAGGAGGGGCTTAAGGCAAAAATCCGTGGGCGGAGCGTTCAGGACATCGCCCGCGAACTTGTAGATCTTTCCTGGGACGGCCTCGTTGCCCGTGGCCGGGCGGACGTCAGCGCCGACGAGACGGGCTTTCTTCTGCCCCTCCGCACAATTGTCGAAAGCGGCCTGACCCCCGCCGAGGTTCTGCTCGGCAAGTTCCATAACGAATGGGGCGGGTCCATCGAACCCATCTTCGAAGAACGGGCGTTCTTTTAGCCGATGAGCAACCTCCCCGATACCCCGCGCCACGCGGTGATGGGACAACGCATTTTCGAGCGGCTTGCGGAAGACGGTTAAGCCCTATTACTTAATAGAACCCGCAGGGTTTACGGCACCAATCCCATCGCTAGCGGCGATTGGCTGAAATGGCAGGGAGGTTTCATGGCGGATAGCTCTAAACACTTGGTTCGCACGTCCGGCTTAGGCCGGGAGGGCGGCTATCACATTCGCCATCCCATGCAGGAGGATGCGGAAGTTTATTGGACGCCCCTTAGCAGTGGGGTCGGCATGGTGCGGGCGCACTTAAACCTCGCGCGCGTGCCCCCTGGCAAGATTGCCTTTCCGGTGCATAGCCACGCCTTGCAGGAGGAATATGTGTTTGTCCTGTCGGGCAAAGGGACCGCGCGCATCGGCGATCAGGATGTGGCTGTCGGCCCCGGCGACTATCTTGGTTTTCCCACCGATGGCACGCCGCACGCGTTGCGTAATACGGGTACCGAAGATCTTGTGTGCCTGATGGGCGGCGAGCGCACTTCAACCGAAGTGGCCACTTTCCCCGAACTGGGCAAGGTTGCGATCCAGTATGAAGGCGGCATGACCTTTCACGACCTGGAAGGCGGCGAGGTGCGCAAGCTGTCGGAATGGCTGGCGAAAGATTGAGCCGCTTCAATTTCAGATTGTAGACCTTGCAGCTTTCCCCTAAACTCGATGGTGGCACGGCGCGTACCGCTTTGACCATCAGAGTGTTTCCGGGGAGGAAGGCGGCATGGCCGGTTATTTCAAGGTTCTTTCCATTGACGGCGGCGGCATTCGCGGGCTGATCCCGGCGCTGGTTCTGGCAAAGTTAGAAGCCCTGGTGGGCCCGCTTCACAAACAGTTCGATCTCATCGCAGGCACCTCGACCGGCGGCATCATCGCGGTGGGCCTTACGGCGCCCGCGCCCGGCGGCGGGGGGGCGGCTTTTTCCGCGGGGGACCTTGTGGACCTCTACATGAATGACGGTGGCGCGATTTTCTATTCGCCGGTTTACAAGCGCCTCAGCCATCTCGACGATCTTGTGGAGCGCAAATACGACCACAAGCCCTTGCAAAAGATACTGAAGAAAAAACTTAGCGAGGCGAGGCTGAAAGACGCGCTGACGGAACTTCTGGTCACGAGCTATGACCTTCACGCGGGCAAACCTTATTTTTTCAAACGCTCCAAAGCGAAAGCCGATGCGCCCAGGCGGGATCATCCCTTGTGGGAGGTTGCCCGCGCCACCTCCGCCGCGCCCACCTATTTTGAGCCGCACCAGATGCAAGGGCCGCCTTCGGCGCCCGCGAAAAGCCTGGTGGATGGCGGCGTCTTCGCCAACAACCCCGCCATGTGCGCCTATGCCGAAGCCATGAAACTGAAAAAACCGTTGCAAGACATTCTGATTGTTTCGTTGGGGACGGGGGATGAGGATATGGGCAAGCCCGCAAGTTGGCAAAAATACAAACATACAAAAGCCAAGGGTTGGGGCGTGATCGGCTGGGCCCGGCCCGCCATCAACATTATGATGGACGGGGTGGCCGACACGGTTGATCACCAACTGCAACAAATTTTGGTGGATAGCGCGCACGCCAAACCCGCAAGGCCCCAGACTTATTTCCGCTTCCAATCGCCTCTTACGGACGAGACCAAGGACATGGACGACGCGGACGAGAAAAGTCTCGCCGCCTTGAAAAAGCTTGGGGTGAGCTTGGCGCGAAAGGAAAAGGCGCAGCTTGAAAAGCTCGCCAGTATCCTGGGGGCGTAGAGCGGGTCAGGCCGCCGCCGTGCCCCCGACCGTCAGTCCACTGATGAGCAAGGTGGGCTGGCCCACGCCCACAGGCACGCCCTGGCCGTTCTTACCGCAGGTGCCGGTGCCTTCGTCGAGGGCGAGGTCGTTGCCGATCATCTTGATTTGTGTAAGCGCTTCGGCGCCCGAGCCGATCAGTGTCGCGCCCTTGACCGGCGCGCCGATCTTGCCGTCTTCGATCAAGTAGCCTTCGGTGCAGCTAAAGACGAACTTGCCGTTGGTGATGTCCACCTGGCCGCCACCGAAATTGACCATATAAACGCCGTTCTTGACTGCACCGATGATCTCGGCGGGATCGTCGTTTCCGGCGCGCATGAAAGTGTTGGTCATGCGCGGCATGGGCGCGTGGGCGAAGGACTGGCGCCGCCCGTTGCCGGTGGGCGCGACGCCCATGAGCCGGGCGTTCAACCGGTCCTGCATGTAGGCTTTTAAGATGCCGTCCTCGATCAACACGGTCTCGGCCGTGGGCGTGCCTTCATCGTCCACGGTCAGCGAGCCGCGCCGGTCGGGGATGGTGCCGTCATCGACCACAGTCACACCGGGGGAGGCGACCCGTTCGCCGAGGAGGCCTGAGAACACGGAAGTCTTTTTGCGGTTGAAATCGCCTTCAAGGCCGTGGCCCACCGCCTCGTGCAGCATCACGCCGGGCCAGCCGGGGCCAAGCACCACGTCCATGACGCCCGCGGGCGCGTCTACGCTTTCAAGATTCACCAGCGCCTGACGCAAGGCTTCGTCCACCTGGCGCTGCCAGTGATCGGGCTGCATGTAAAGATCGAAAGCGCCGCGCCCGCCCGCGCCGTGACTTCCGGTTTCCTGCCGGTCGCCTTCGCCCACCACCACGGAAACATTAAGGCGCACAAGCGGGCGAATGTCGCGCACCGCCTCGCCGTCGCCACGCATGATCTCGATGGCCTGCCACTCGCCAAAGAGAGAGGCGGAGACCTGCCGCACCCGGGCATCGAGCCCGCGCGCGTAGGCGTCGATGTCTTGCATCAGTTTGACCTTGGCCTCGAAGCTCGTGCTCTGAAGGGGGCTTTCGTCCGTGTAAAAATGGCGGTTGGTCTTCGCAGGCGCGTCCGCCCAGGTGCCTGTGTGCCCGGCGGTAACCGCGCCCACCGCATCGCTTGCGCGTTTGAGGGCGTCTTCGGAAAGCTCCGATGAATGGGCAAAGCCGGTCGCCTCGCCCGCAACAGCGCGCAGGCCAAACCCTTGCGCCGTGTCGAAGCTCGCGTTCTTGAGCCGCCCGTCGTCGAAGACGAAACTCTCGCTTTGGGCGTATTCGAGATAAAGCTCACCATCGTCGGCGTCTTTCAGGGTCTCGCCCAGTTGCGATTCGACGCGGGCCCGGTCCATGCCGGTCCGCGTGAAAAAAAGATCGTCCGCCTGATGTGCCATGCCGGTCTCCTGAATTTCGCCCGCCGCTTGATATGCGGTCCCGATTCGCGCCCAGTGGTATATCTTCCGAACCGGAGCGCATGAATATAGCCGCGGGGGCCCGCCGATCCAGCGGGAAAGCGGCTCTTTTTTTGAATTTCCTCAATGAAACAAGGGCGATGATCCTTGCCCGCCGGGGCAAGCGGATAGGGCGCGGATCGAGGCCGCCAATCTCTCTTCAGGGGCTCTGTTGACGGGAGGGATTTCCTGCGTCAATACGTCCATGGCCGGGCGCGGACGCCTGGTTTATCTCTACCGCGCGCGGGGGGAAGAGGGCGGAAAGCCTGCCTTTCTCCCAATTTCTTCAAGGAGGATGCAGGTGAGCCTCTCGCGGACACTCAAGCAGTTCTGTTTCATCGGCTTTACGTTTCTGATCACGGCCGGCGCGGCGTTTGCCACCGGGCCCGAGCCTTGGCAGATGAATTTCCAGCCGGCGGTCACCCCGGTGATGCAGGAGACGAATGACTTCCACATGCTTCTGCTTTGGATCATTACGGCCATCGCGGCGTTCGTGCTGCTGCTGATGATCTATGTATTCATCCGCTTCAACGCCCGCGCCAACCCCGAGCCGCAGCAGTTTTCCCACAACACCTTGCTTGAAGTGATTTGGACCGCCGTGCCGATCCTGATTCTCGTTCTGATCGCTATTCCTTCGCTTCGCCTGCTTTTCCTGCAAGACGTGATTCCGGAAGCGGACTTCACCATCAAGACCACCGGCTATCAGTGGTACTGGGGCTATGAATATCCCGACCACGGCATTGGCGAATACTTCGCCAACATGGTGCCCGAGGAAGCGCTTGCCGAAGGCCAGCCGCGGCTGCTCGCCACCGACAATCCGGTGGTAGTGCCGGTGGGCGCGACGGTGCGCCTGCTCGTGACCGCGGGCGATGTTCTGCACAACTGGGCCATGCCCCCGTTCGGGATCAAAATGGACGCGGTGCCCGGCCGCATGAACGAGACCTGGTTCCAGGCACTCGAAGAAGGCACTTATTACGGTCAGTGCTCGGAACTTTGCGGCCAGCTTCACGCTTTTATGCCCATTGAGGTCCGCGTGGTCAGCCAAAGGGAATTCAATACTTGGGTGCGCGCCCAGGGCGGCACGGTGCTGGCGCAGGCCGAGACAATCGACGTCGCGGCGCAAGACACGGCACAAGATTAAGGCTTGAGGGGAACGACATGACAGACGCAACCGCAGACGCCATTGCTCACGCCGACGATCACGGTGCGCCCAAGGGGTTCATTAACCGCTGGCTGTTTTCGACCAATCACAAGGACATCGGCACGCTGTACCTGATCATCGCCGTCATCGGCGCGCTTCTCGGCGGTGTTATGTCCATGCTCATGCGCTGGGAACTCGGCGCGCCGGGCGACGGTATCCTGGGCGGCGACTATCAGTTCTACAACGTGCTGGTGACCGGCCACGGGCTTTTGATGGTCTTCTTCTTCGTCATGCCCGCGCTGATCGGGGGCTTTGGCAACTGGTTCGTGCCCCTGATGATCGGCGCGCCGGACATGGCTTTCCCGCGCATGAACAATATCTCGTTCTGGCTTATGCCCGCGGCATTGTCATTGCTCGTCATCTCGCTTTTCGTTGAAGGCGCGCCGGGCTCGAACGGTTTCGGCGGGGGGTGGACCGCCTATCCACCGCTTTCTTCGACCATCGGGCACCCGGGGCCGGCGATGGATTTCGCCATCCTCTCGCTCCACCTTGCAGGGGCAAGCTCGATCTTGGGCGCCATCAACTTCATCACCACCATCTTCAACATGCGCGCGCCGGGCATGACGCTCCACAAAATGCCGCTGTTCGTGTGGTCGATCCTGGTGACGGCGTTCCTGCTGCTGCTCTCGCTGCCGGTTCTGGCGGGCGCCATCACCATGCTGCTGACCGACCGCAATTTCGGCACGACATTCTTCGATCCCGCGGGCGGTGGTGACCCGCTTCTGTTCCAGCACCTTTTCTGGTTCTTCGGTCACCCGGAGGTCTACATTATGATCCTGCCGGGCTTCGGGATCATCAGTCAGATCATTTCGAAGTTCTCGCGCAAGCCCATCTTCGGTTATCTGGGCATGGCCTACGCCATGGTGGCGATCGGGTTTATCGGCTTTATCGTGTGGGCGCACCACATGTACACCGTGGGCATGAGCCTCAATCTCAAGGTCTATTTCGTGCTTGCGACCATGGTGATCGCGGTGCCGACGGGGATTAAAATCTTCTCGTGGATCGCCACCATGTGGGGCGGGTCTCTTGAATTTAAGACGCCGATGGTCTGGGCGCTCGGCGTGATCTCGCTCTTTACCATTGGCGGGGTGACGGGCGTGGTGCTGGCGAACGCCGGTGTCGACCAGTCTTTGCACGATACTTATTACGTGGTGGCGCACTTCCACTATGTGCTGTCCATGGGCGCCATGTTCTCGATCTTTGCGGGCTTTTACTACTGGTTCCCCAAGATGACCGGCTACACCTTCCGCGAATGGATGGGGCAGGTGCACTTCTGGGTGACGTTCATCGGCGTGAACCTCATCTTCTTTCCGCAACACTTCCTGGGTCTCGCCGGGATGCCGCGGCGCTATGCGGATTATCCGGACGCCTATGCGGGCTGGAACGAAGTTTCTTCCTGGGGCGCGCTGATCGCAGGCCTCGGTGCGATCTTCTTCTTCGTGACCGTGGCCGAGGCCTTCCTCGCCCGGCGCAAGGCGGCGGACAACCCCTGGGGCGGCGATGCGGGAACGCTCGAGTGGACGCTGACCTCGCCTCCACCGTTCCACACGTTTAATGAGCTGCCGGTCGTTCGGTAAGGAAAAAGAGTAAGGGATAAAGAGGAGCGGGCCCCGTGACCGACCTTTCGGTCCATGTGCAAGATGGCAAACACCTCGGCGAGGGCGCATACGCCGCCGCGCCGAGCTGGCGCGACTATGTGGAGCTTTTAAAGCCGCGCGTCATGTCGCTGGTGATCTTCACGGGGCTCGTGGGGATGGTGTTGGCGCCTGGTGCAATTCATCCGCTGCTGGGCGCGGTTGCGCTGCTGGCCATTGCCGTGGGCGCGGGCGCCGCGGGTTGTCTTAACATGTGGTACGACGCCGATATCGACGCCATAATGATCCGTACCCGGAAGCGCCCCATTCCGCGCGGCAGCGTCGCCCGCGAAGATGCGCTGTTCTTCGGCGTGATCTTGTCAGTAGCTTCGGTGCTCATCATGTGGCTCGCGGTGGGGCTTGCGGCTTCCACGCTGCTCGGCTTTACGATTGCGTTCTATCTTTTCATCTACACCATGGGGCTCAAGCGCCGCACGCCCCAGAACATCGTGATTGGCGGCGCAGCGGGCGCGCTTCCCCCGGTGATTGGTTGGGCAGCGGTGATGGGCACGGTATCGGTCGAGCCGCTGGTGCTCTTTCTCATTATTTTCATGTGGACCCCGCCGCATTTTTGGGCGCTCGCGCTCTACCGCAATGGCGATTATGAAAAAGCCGGCGTGCCCATGATGCCAGTGGTGGCGGGCAAGCAATCGGCGCGCGCGCAGATCCTTCTATATGCGCTGCTGCTGGCGCCTATTACCCTGATGCCTTGGTTCCTCGGTTTTGCGGGGCTTGCCTATGGCGTTACGGCTGCAGCGGTGAGCGCCATCTTTGTAAGCCTTGCGGGCGAGGTGTGGCGCCTGGGCCGCAAGGACGAGCAGCGCGCGGACCGCGCCGCGCGGCGGCTTTTTGCCTATTCCATCTTTTATCTTTTCATTCTGTTCTTTGCGCTTCTGGCCGAGCGTGTTGCGGGGTGGCTCCTATGACCGATAGCCAAAACGTGACCCGGGCGCCCGAGTTCGAAAAGAACCGCAAGGCCCGCAACCTTGCCATCGCGCTTTCGCTGGCGGCGTTTGTCGTTTTGATTTTCGTGATCACCATTGTGCGCCTGGGCCCGGGCGTGCTTGACCGGCCGATGTGAGGGGCAGGATGAGCAACGCCACTCCCATGGATCAACGGAACATGCGCGTTGCGCTCCTATGCCTTGGCGCGCTTATGGTCATGGGCGGGCTGACCGCCGCTTCCGTCCCGCTTTATCAGTTATTTTGCCAGGTGACCGGCTATGGCGGCACGACACAAACCGCAAGCGGCGCACCGGAGGTAATCCTCGACCGGGAGATGACGGTCCGCTTTGACACCAACATTTCGCAAGGCCTCGCGTGGGAGTTTGAAGCGAGCCAGTTGAGCCAGACCTTGCGCGTGGGCGAGGTGGGGCTTGCCTTCTTCACCGCGACCAACGTTACCGATCAGCTGACGAGCGGCATCGCCACTTTTAATGTGACGCCCCAGGACGCCGGGCTCTATTTCAGCAAGATTCAGTGCTTCTGTTTCAACGAGCAGACCCTGGCGCCGGGCGAGACGGCGCAAATGCCGGTCTACTATTATGTCGATCCGGACATCGCGGGCCGCGCCACCCTCGACGACATCACCACGATTACCTTGTCTTACACGTTCTTTCCGATCGAGACGGCGTGGACGGACGAAGGCGAGCGCGACGTTGCGTCCGTTGCATTGGATACGAATATGGGGCACACGGAGCCCGGATCAGAAGGGGATTGAGCGGCCTGCCGTGAGGGCTCGCTTGCGAGAGATAAAGAGGTACCGCCATGTCCGGCGCGCACGCTCAACAGCATGACTATCACCTGGTGAACCCCAGCCCCTGGCCGCTGGTGGGATCAACCGGCGGGTTCCTTATGGCCATTGGCCTCATCAATTGGATGCACGATATTTTTCTCGGCGGCGGTCCCACTATCTTTCTCCTCGGCCTCGCCATCGTGCTCTACACCATGTTCGGCTGGTGGCGCGATGTCATCAAGGAGGCGCACGAGGGCCACCACACGCCGGTGGTTCAGCTTCACTACCGCTATGGCATGGTGCTGTTCATCGCCTCGGAGGTGATGTTCTTCGTTGCCTGGTTCTGGGCGTTCTTCGGCGCGGCGCTTTATCCCGAAGCGGGCGGTCAGGCCTTCATGCTTTCAGGGGGCGAGGCGCTTACCGGCGACGTGGCCCTGACCGCGGGCTATCTCGAAGGCGTTGTGATGGAGGGTGGCCAAGTCGCGCGCAACTATTTCACCGGCGCTGAGTGGCCGCCGGCGGGGATCGAGGTTCTCGACCCCTGGCACTTCCCGCTGATCAACACGGTTATCCTGCTCACCTCGGGTACGACGGTGACCTGGGCGCACCATGCGCTCATCCATGGCGACCGCCAGGGCCTCAAGTGGGGCCTGGTGCTGACTATCGTCCTTGGGCTCGTCTTTACGGCGATCCAGGCTTACGAGTACTCAATCGCGCCGTTCGAGTTTGGCGGCAACATCTACGGCGCCACGTTCTTCATGGCGACGGGCTTTCACGGCTTCCATGTGATTGTTGGGACGATCTTCCTGGTGGTTTGCCTGTTGCGCGCGCTTGCGGGCGATTTTACCCCCAAGCAGCATTTCGGTTTTGAAGCGGCGGCCTGGTACTGGCACTTTGTCGACGTGGTGTGGCTGTTCCTCTTTGCCTCCATTTACGTATGGGGCTCGAGCGGCGGCACCATCGCCCACTAGGCCGAAACCCATGAGACATGTCCTTGCCTGAGCCCGCGGCACCGTCCCCCCATAGGGCAGCGCTCAAGGGCCGTTGCCCCAAATGCGGGGAGGGGCGGCTCTATGCGGGATATCTGAAACTTGCGCCCAAGTGCGGGAGCTGCGGCCTTGATCTTACCGCCTACGATCAAGCGGACGGGCCCGCCGTCTTTGTTATGTTCATTGTCGGGTTTCTGGTGGTGATCCCCGCCTTGGCGGTGGAGCTTGCTTACCGCCCGCCTTACTGGATCCATGCGGCGCTGTGGCTGCCCTGGACGGTTGCGTGGGCGCTGGCGCTGTTGCGGCCCATCAAGTCATGGATGGTGGCCCAGCAGTTTGTGCACAATGCCGCCGAAGCGAGCTTCAAAGAATAGCCTTTAAGACAATGCTCTTTCTCCGGCCCTACCCGGTTATGACCGTCGCCTCGATTTTGGCGCTCATCGTGCTTGTGGCGCTGGGCAATTGGCAGATGCGGCGGCTTGCGTGGAAGGAAGACTTGATTGCTCAAGTTGAAGCGCGCAGCCAATTGCCGCCGGTGCCGCTTGACGAGGCGCTTTCCGGGGCCGCGCCCGAGGACATCGCCTATACGCCAGTCGAGGTGCACGGTGAATTTAGCCACGCTTCGGAGATTCACGTCTTTGGACAAGACTTGAATGGCGTGCCCGGATATTTCGTTTATACACTGCTCACCCGCGAGGGCCGCGCGGCCGTGATTGTAAACCGCGGGTTCGTGCCCATGCCCCTCAAAGACCCGGCCACCCGGCCCGAGGGGCAGGTGAGCGGCGCGGTGATCGTCACCGGTCTTGTGCGCACCTCGCGCGCGCCCGCGCCCTTTCAGCCCGCAAACCGCCCGGAGGCGAACGAGTGGTTCGTGGCGAACCTTGATGAGATGGCCGCCCATTTGGACGAGCCTTCCGTCGCGCCTGTTTTTGTCGACGCGGGCCCCGCACCCAATCCCGGCGGCTGGCCCCTGGGGGGGCAAACGAGGGTGAGTTTCCGCAATCCTCATCTGGCCTATGCGCTCACCTGGTACGGGTTGGCGGGGGCTTTGCTCGCGGTCTACATTGCCGTCCACATTGGGGCGGGCCGTCTTGGCCTGCGGCGGAGCGGGACATGACGGCTAAGACAAACAGGGCGTACACGGAACTGGAAGCGCGGGCGCGGCGCATATCGGCGCTCGGCGACGGGCTCGGCATTCTTGCCTGGGACCAAGAGGTGATGATGCCCGACGGCGCAAGCCCGGGCCGGGCCATGCAAATGGCGACCATGGCCAAAGTCATCCACGAGTTCGAAACCGATCCTGAATGGCGCGCGCTTCTGGATGCCGCCGAAGGCGAATCCCTCGACGAATGGCAAGCCGCGAATGTGCGCGAGATGCGCCACGATTACGCCCATGCGACCGCGCTGCCGCCGGAGCTCGTCGAGCCCATGCAGCACGCCCGGTCAGAATGCGCGCGCACCTGGCGCAAGGCGCGCCCGGCAAACGACTGGAAGGCCGTGGTGCCAGCGCTTTCCAAACTCGTGGATTTCGCCCGTGAGGCGGCCAAGGCAAAGGCGGACGGTCTTGGGCTGCCGCTTTATGATGCCCTGGTCGATCAATACGATCCGGGCCGCAAGTCCGCGCAGATCGACGCGCTGTTCGATGAGCTTGCCCGGGAGTTACCGGCGCTTCTTAAAGAAGTACTTGAAGTCCAGTCAAAAGGCCCCGCGCCCCTTGCGCTGACGGGGGAGTTTTCGGTCGAGCGCCAGCGCCGCCTGGGCGAGGAGATCATGCGGATACTGCTGTTCGATTTCCACCAGGGCCGCTTTGACGTAAGCGCGCATCCCTTCTCGGGGGGTGCCACCGGCGACCGGCGCATCACCACGCGCTATGACGAGACGGACTTTACCAAGGCGCTCATGGGCACCATCCACGAGACCGGTCATTCGCAGTATGAATCTGGCCTTCCCGAGGCGTGGGCCTATCAGCCGGTGGGCCGGTCCCGCGGCATGACGCTGCATGAGAGCCAGTCATTGCTTTTCGAAATGCAGGCGGCCCGCAGCCGTGAGTTCATTTCTTTTCTTGCGCCCATCGCCCGCGCCGAGCTTGCGGGGGAAGGGGATGGTTGGGATACGGAAAATCTCACGCGCCTCTATCAGCGCGTGGAGCCCAGCCTCATCCGCGTCGATGCGGACGAAGTGACCTATCCCCTGCACGTGATGCTTAGATACCGGCTCGAGAAAGCGCTGATTGAAGGTGAGATCGAGGTCGGCGACTTGCCCGCCGCCTGGAACGAGGCGATGGAAGACCTGCTCGGCATTCGCCCACCCAGCGACGCGGATGGCGTGATGCAGGACGTCCATTGGTACGAGGGGATTTTCGGTTACTTTCCGACCTATACCTTGGGCGCCATGACTGCCGCGCAAATCTTCACGGCCTTGCGGCGCGATGTGCCCGATGTGCTTGCAAAGATCGAACATGGCGACTGGGCGCCTCTGCTGGGCTGGCTTCGCGAGAACGTGCACGGCCTGGGTTGCCGGTTCACACCCGACGGGCTGATCGAGCACGCCACGGGTGCGCCGCTGACCGCTGCGCCGTTCCTTGCCCACTTGCGCCGCCGCTACCTTTCGGACGCGGCGTGAAGGAGAGGCCCGTCCTGAACTACATCTCCACCCGGGGCGCCGCGCCGGCGGTTCCCTTCGACGAGGCCCTGCTGCAAGGTCTTGCGCCCGATGGCGGGCTCTACATGTCGGAGACGTGGCCGAAACTTCCCGCGGACTGGCAATCGGAAATGAAGCGGGCATCATTTCAGGACTTCGCACTGCTGGCCGCCAGGGCCTTTACCGGCGCGAGTATCAGCGAGGACGAGCTTCGCTCCGCCATCCGCAAGGCCTATGCGCCCTTTGACCACCCTGACATCGCACCGCTGCGGGAACTTGAGCCCGGGCTTTTTCTGCTTGAGCTTTTTCACGGGCCGACGCTTGCGTTTAAAGACTTCGCCATGCAGGTGCTCGCGCATCTTTTCGAGATCGCGCTGCAGAAGCAGAACGCACGGCGTACGATCATCGTCGCCACCAGCGGCGACACGGGCGGGGCGGCGGTCGAGGCCTTCGCCGGGCGGGAGCGGATCAACCTGTTTGTGCTGTTCCCCGAGGGGCGCATCTCCGATGCCCAGCGGCGGCAAATGACGGCGATTGAGGCGGAGAACATTCACAGCATTGCGGTGGGCGGCACCTTCGATGATTGCCAGCGCATCCTCAAATCGCTTTTTGCCGATGCGGGCTTTCGTGACGAGGTCTCGCTGGGCGCGGTCAATTCCATCAACTGGGCACGCATCATGGCGCAATGCGCTTATTACCTGTGGGCCCTTGCGCGGCTCCGGGCCCCCGCGGCGTTCGCTGTTCCCACGGGCAATTTCGGCGACATCTTTTCCGGCTTTGTTGCCCGCAAGATGGGGGCGGAGCTGGGCCCCCTCGCTATCGCCACCAATGTGAACGACATTCTGCACCGCGCGCTCAGTACCGGCGTTTACAAATCCGAGACCGCCCGGCAGACGCTTTCACCGGCAATGGACATTCAGATCGCGTCGAACTTCGAACGCCTGTTGTTTGAGTGCCTGGACCGGGACACAGCATCCCTTGCGCGCCTGATGGAGGGCTTTGCCAAGACCGGCGAGCTTGTTTTGCCTGAGCAGGTGCTTGCCGCCATGCGCGCCGTCTTCCGCAGTTGCGGGGTGAGCGATGAAGAAACCCTTGCGGAGATCCGCCGCACCTTTGATGCGCATGGCGTTCTGGTGGATCCCCATACGGCGGTGGGCCTTTATGCCGCGCGTTCGGTTCTTAAGGACGTGGGCTTCCCCCGCGTGGTCATTGCCACCGCCCATCCCGCCAAGTTTGCCGGGACCGTTCAAAGTGCAACCGGCAAGACCCTGGAGGTCCCCCCGGCGCTTGCCGCGCGCCTTACGGCGCCCGAGCGTTTCGACCGATTGCCCCCTGACGAGGCGGCGATCATGTCCTATGTTCGCGCCCGCATCTGAACAGGCGCGCAAACCGCATCGAGGTTCAATTTGAAGCCGGACGTCACCACACTGCCTTCGGGCCTGCGCGTTGCCAGCGTGACCATGCCGCACCTGCACAGCGTTGCGTTCGGCGCGAGCGTTGCTGCGGGCGCGGTGAATGAACCGGCCGCGCTCAACGGGCTCGCTCACTTGCTGGAGCACATGGCGTTCAAGGGAACCGGGCGCCGTTCCGCCCGCGCCATCGCCGAGGAGGTGGAAGCGGTCGGCGGCGATCTCAACGCCTTCACCGGGCGCATGATGACGAGCTATTACATGCGCTCGCTGTCGGAACATCTTGCCCTCGGGCTCGACGTGATTTCCGATCTCCTGTGCAATTCGCTGTTCGACGAAAGCGAGATCGAACGCGAGCGCGGTGTCGTGCTGCAAGAAATCGGCGCCGCGGAGGACGCGCCCGACGATGTTGTGTTCGACATGCTGCAAGAAGCAGCCTTTCCCGACCAGCCTATGGGCCGGCCCGTGTTGGGGCGCGCCGAGAGTCTTGCGCGGGTGCGGCGCGAGCACCTGAGCGGGTTCTTGGCCGATCATTACGCCGCACCGTATATGATCATTACCGCCGCGGGCGATGTGGACCATGACCGGCTTGTCGATCTTGCGGAAGCGCATTTCGGCGATCTGCCGCCCACGCGCACTACTGAGGCGCCCGCGCCGCCACACTATAAAGGCGGTGAGCGGCGCCAGGACCGGCCCCTTGAACAGGCCCATCTTGCCTTCGGGTTCAAAGCGCCTGCGGCCATGGCGGAGGGTTATTACGAGACCTGGATCCTGAGCGAGATTCTCGGGGGCGGCATGTCCTCGCGGCTCTTTCAGGAAATCCGCGAGGAGCGCGGGCTCGTCTACGCCATCCATTCGAGCTACCGGGCTTATCCGGCGGCGGGCACCCTCGTCATCTACGCGGGCACCGCGAGCGAGGACGCCCAAGAAGTGGCGGCGCGCAGCGCGGGCGAGCTTGTGGACCTCAGCGGGAACGTCACCCCTGCCGAACTCGCCCGCGCCAAAGCGCAGGTGAAGGCCTCGGTGCTGATGGCGCTTGAATCGCCCGCGGCGGTGGCTGATGCCCTGGCCACCGATTTCCTTCATTATGGACGGTGGGTCCCGCCTGAGGAGGTGATCGCCCGGATTGAAGCGATCAGCGGCGAGGACGTAAAACGCGCGGCGGCCGCCATACTGGCTGCGCCGCTAAGCTGCGCCTCGGTTGGGCCCACCGGCGGCCTTGAATCTTATGAGGGCCTTGCGGCAATGTTCGGGACGCCAAAACCCACCTGAGCCCTGGGGAGGGATCCACGGCCGATGGCTGTACTGCGTAACACGGACTGGTCGAGTGTGGGCCCTGTCTTGCGGGGCGGGGCGGTCTATCTCCGCTACCCCCAACAGGCGGACTACGCGGCTTGGGCTGAGGTCCGGGAAGAAAGCCGCGGCTTTCTCGAGCCGTGGGAGCCAACCTGGCCGCCGGACGACCTTACGCGCATCGCCTTCCGGCGGCGGCTTCGGCGTTACGCAAACGATATTAAGGAAGACCTGGCCTATCCGTTTTTCGTGTTCCGGGCTGAGGACAACGCCTTCATCGGCGGGGCGACCATTTCAAACATCCGCCGCGGCGTGGCCCAAGCTTGCTCGCTTGGCTATTGGGTGGGCGAGCGCCACGCGCGGAAGGGCTATATGAGCGCCGCCGTAAAAGCGCTTTTTCCTTACGTTTTTGATACGCTGAAGCTGCACCGGCTGGAGGCCGCTTGCATCCCCACCAATGAAGCGTCAAAACGGCTGCTTGCGGGGACCGGATTTACCGAAGAAGGTCATGCCCGTAGATACCTGAAGATCAACGGAATGTGGCAGGATCACATTCTCTTTGCACTGGTTGAGGACGATCCGTGGCGATAGGACGCTCATTGCTCCGTAGGCGAACGATGCACTGGTTGGCGGCCCTGGCCATCCTGGCGGCGGCGATTGGCATTGCCGTTCCGGTGCTGGCGCAAAACGAAAGGGTCCGCGCCACGCGGATCGACCTGGCCGCGGCAGGCGGCATTCAAGACGTGAGCAGCGACCTCCGCCCCCTTGAGCTTGCCATCGACGAAGGCGACGACGTGACCTGGCGCGGGGTTGAGGTCCGCTCAAGCCGCGAAGCCGCGGCGGCCATGCTGGTTATTGCGCCCGCGCGCACGTTCGGCGGCGGGCTCTTTGCCTATGGCCGTCAGATGGATACCGCGCCAGTGGTTTACCGCCTTCCGCAAGACAGCAGCGGCGCGGCGACCGATCCTTCGATGACCGACCCGTTGGCAACCCGCGCGCTCGGCGGTCGCTGGGCGGCGGATTTGATGCTGCCCGCCAACGAGCCCGTGCGCATTGCCATTGGCGTTGCGCCGGGCAGCGGGCGGCTGGCGGTGGCGCTTGCGACGCCCGATGGGTTTGCCGCGCAATTGGCGCGCGAGGCGCGGCTTCGCGGCGTCACATTCGGCGCTGTTTTGCTGCTCTTGGCATTTATGTTTGGCCAGACGCTTCTGAACCGCAAGTGGCTCTACTTTTCGGGCTTTCTATTCACCCTGGGCCTTGCGGGGACCATCGTCACCAATGCGGGCTGGCATGTGGCATGGCTCGAGCCTGAGCCCGGCGGCTTTGACGGCGCCAAGGGCGCCGCCTTGATGGTCCTGGTGGCCTTTGGTCTCGACTTTGCCCGCCGCGCCATGGAGCTTAAATACTTGAGCCCCATGCCCAACCGCGTGGGGCTTTTGTTCATTCTCTTGGCATTGGCGCTGGGCGCCGCGTCCCTTGCCTCGCCGCCCATAACCGCGGTGACCGCGCCGCTTGCCGTTCTTGCCGCGCTCGTAACCGGTGTCGTGGTCATTGAAGGCACACGCCAGAACGTGGACGGGCCGAAGCTCATTCTTGGGCCTTGGCTCTTGTTTGTCATCGCAGGGATTTCGGCGGCGGGCTTCGCCCTTTTTGGCGCCCCGCGGGTAACGGCCGAGGGCACGCTTCTCGTCCACGGCCTTCTTGTTGCGGGCGCTCTCGCCACGACGCTTTCCATTGGCAGATTGACCACAATCCCCATGGCAGGCGCGCTTGCGCCCGCGAGCGAACCTGAACCGGCTCGCGGGCCAGACCATCGTGTGGTGCAAGCCATCACCGGCGCGCGCAAGGGCGTGTGGGACTGGAAGATCCACGGCGACCGGCTTTATCTCTCGGGCAGCGCCATGACGCTTTTGGGTTTCCCCTCGCAAGGCGGCGAAGGAAAAGAAGAAGCCTTTTTCGCGCGTGTGCACGGCGACGATCAAGACGCCTACCGCAATAAACTGCGCACGGAAATCGACCGGGGCTCGGGTCACTTCAAGCACGACATGCGGGTCATGAATGAATCCGGAACCTATCGCTGGCTGCGCCTTGAAGCGGAGGTTACCGGCGGGACCACCAATACCGGCGCGCGGGTGGTGGGTCTGTTATCGGATGTCACCGCCGAACACGCAAGATCCAGCATGGGCGGCGGCGATGGGCTCAACGATCCGCTCACCGGACTTGCCGGGCGCGCGCTTTTTATGGACCGGTTGATGCAAGCGGAAGAACGCGGCCGCGATGGCCGCCCGCCCGCTGTTGTTGTCGCAAATGTGGACCGCTTTCAGTCGGTCATCGACGGGGTGGGGCATGGCGGCGCGGACACGCTGCTGATCGTTCTTGCCCGCCGTCTCGAAGGTGCTGTCCCCAAGCGGGCCTTTCCGGGCCGTCTTGGGGCGGATGAATTCGGCGTTATCGTTGAAGACAATACCGATCCCGGCCAGGTCCACGATCTTTGCGAAACCATCCGCGATATTTTGTGCGAGCCGCTGGAAATCGAAGGCGAGGAAATTTTCCCGGCGCTTTCGTTCGGCATCGCCTTTGCGGGCAGCTCGGGCGAAGGGGAGCTGCCGCTTCTGCGGCGCGCCGGGGTCGCCATGTATCACGGCAAACGCTCGGGCGGCGCGCGCATCGAATCCTTCCGGCCTGAATTCGCCAAGCGGAAAGGCGAGCTTCTTTCGCTTGAGACCGGCCTTAACCGGGCTCTCGAACGCCGTGAGATCGAGCTTTTGTATCAGCCTGTCTTCACCGTGGCGGACGGGCGCCTTGTGGGGTTTGAGGCGCTGATGCGCTGGAACCATCCCGAGCGCGGTCAACTGTCGCCCGATCAGTTCCTTGACTTGGCCGAAGACACCGGCGCCATTGTGCCGCTTGGCCGTTACGTGGTCGAGATTGCCGCGGCCCAGCTTGTCGCGTGGCAGACCATCTACCAGCGCGATCCGCCCTTGTTTGTCGGGGTCAATCTTTCGGCACGGCAAATCCTGCATCACGATCTGGCGGGCGACGTGAAGCAAATCCTCGCGCACACCAATCCCGCACCGCGCACGCTCGTTGTCGAAGTCACCGAGTCCATGGTGATGGAAAACCCCGAGCTTGCCGCGCGGCGCCTTTATGCGCTCAGCGGCGAGGGGTTGGGCCTCGCGCTTGACGATTTCGGCACGGGCTATTCATCGCTCAGCCATCTGGCACGGTTTTCCTTCAATGCCCTCAAGATCGACCGCGAATTTATCGAAGCCGTGACGGACGACGAAAGCGCCAGGGTCATTGTGCGGGCGGTTATCGGTCTTGCTAACGATCTGGGTCAGGTGGTTGTCGCCGAAGGGGTCCAGAACGAAGAGCAGTTGCGTATTCTGCACGAGCTTGGGTGCGACTGCGCGCAAGGCTATATGTTCGGCATGCCCATGTCCGCCGCGGAAGCCGAGCGCATGATCATTGAGGATCAAAAAGTGCGGATGGAAGGCAGCGGCGCTGAGGTTCCAATGGCTGCGGAACCGGGCGAAGCCCATGGCGTGCCACCCGAAGAGGGACCATACGAAAGCGCGCCGATAGAAGGAGAGCCGCCACAAGAGGTGCCGTATGAAGAACCGCTGCACGAAAAGGCGGCGGGGCATGGGGCGGCTGAACAGATGGCGCCCGAACAAGAGGCGCTTGAAGACGCGGCGCTTGAAGAAGCTGCCATAGCGCCCGAACCGGGGGAAGAAAATCAGGCCCGGCCCGCATCGCCCGAGAGCTGAGCGGGGTCGATCCCCAGCTCGGCCAGGGCGCGTTCCCATTTGGTTTCGTCAGACGTTCCGAACAGCAACTCCGAACTGGGGCGGCAGTGAAGCCAGCCATTGGACATGATTTCCTCTTCAAGCTGGCCCGGCGCCCAGCCCGCATACCCGAGCGCCAGCAGCGACCGCGCCGGCCCCTCGCCATTGGCAATTTGTTCGAGAATCTCGATGGTCGCGGTCAGTCCGATGTCGTCGCTTACCTGCAAGGTCGATCCGGTCACGTTGTAGTCGGTGCTGTGAAGCACAAAGCCGCGGCCGGTATCCACCGGCCCCCCGAAGAGCACGCGGATTTGACGGCCGGCGCCGCCCTCGATCCCCAGCTGTTCGAGTAGCTCGGGAAAGGTGATGTCATCCACCGGCTTGTTGATGATCAGCCCCATGGCGCCGTCGTCGGAATGGCCGCAAAGGTAGATGACGGTGCGGTCGAAGCGCGGATCGCCGATGCCGGGCATGGCCACGAGCATCTGACCGGCAAGATTGCCGCCTTCATCCGGTCCGTTCTGAAAATCGTCCAAGGTCATGGGGGGAGTCTATCTTGTGTTCGGGGGACGGCCAAATATGGCTTTGGTGCAACTTATTGGCATTCACGGACTTCTGAGCGTCCCCATAGCGCCGGAAGCTTTCGACATGGGGCGCAATCGCCTATATGGCTGAACTTATGAGCATGATCCGTTTCATTTGGGCGTCCGGGCTTGGGGCGGTGCTTCTGCTTGCCGCACCGGCAATCGAGGCCGGGCAAGACCATCCGGCCACCTCGCGCGAAGCATCGTCGCATTGGCACGCGGCGGCGCATTCCCGCGTGCGCCTCGTCCGCGGCGGCCTTGCGGAGGACGGGCGGGACCTTGTCGCCTTGATTATTGAGCTGGACGAGGGCTGGCACACCTATTGGCGCAGTCCCGGCGTCGCGGGCCTGCCACCCACTTTTAACTGGGAAGGCTCGCAGAATGTGCGCGGCGTGGACATTGAATGGCCGGTTCCGCAGTACATCGCCTACGGCGACTACGAGGCCTACGGCTATTACGACCGGCTTTTACTGCCCATGCTCGTTACCCGTGACGCCCCCGGCGCCCCGGCGCAAATCAATCTGGCGGTGGGCTATGCGGTTTGCGAAGCCGTTTGCATCCCTGCGCTTGGGTTCTTGTCGCTGAGATTGCCGGAGGAAGAGACCGCGAGCCAGGCGGAACTTGCCTACCGCGATTGGATCCATGGGGCGCTCGCGCGTGTGCCCGTCCGCGATCTTGAAAGCGCCGGGCTTACGCCGCCGCCCGCGGAACTCGCGCGCCTTGAAGACGGCTCCCACGTCTTGCGGCTCTCGCTTCAATCGGAGACGGCCTTCGATGAGCCTTATCTCATCGTCGAAGGGCCCAAGGGCGTCACTTTTGGGCGCCCCGCCTTGACGCTCAGCGGCGGGAGCCACCTGCTCGATGCCATCATCCCCGTGGCCCGCGATGAAGGGGCCGCCGCGCCCATCGGCGAGGCCGTGGTTGTTACACTGATTGGCGGGGTCCTCCCCGCGGAGTTCACATTGGACGCCATTGTTGCCGTGGACGGCCACGACAGTCTCGCCGCCGCGCCATAAACCGTTTGGCTGCTACGCCGAATACCCGCAAAGAATTTGTGGTCCCATTTCACGGGGCGACCTGCTAGAGAGTGCGGGAATACCGTTCCCAACTTCTAGGAGCCTTCCCATGACCATTTCCGTTGGCGACAAACTCCCCGACGCAAACCTTATGATCGGTACCGGCGAGGGCCCCAAACCGGTGACCACCGGTGAGCTTTTTGGCGGCAAGAAGGTCGTGTTGTTCGCTGTGCCGGGGGCCTTCACGCCCACGTGCTCGGCCAAGCATTTGCCCGGCTTTGTCGATCATATCGATCAATTCAAGGCCAAAGGCGTTGATGACGTGGTGTGCCTTTCCGTAAACGATGCGTTCGTCATGGACGCCTGGGGCCAGGATCAAAACGCGGGCGGCAAAGTCACCATGGTGGGTGACGGCAACGGTGATTTCACCAAAGCCGTCGGCCTTGAGATGGACGGCAGCGGCTTCGGCATGGGCCTGCGCTCGCAACGCTATGCGCTTTATGCGGAGGACGGTGTTGTGAAGGCGCTCAATGTGGAGCCGGGCTCGGGGCTTGAGGTTTCCAGCGCCGAAACCATGCTCGAGGCGATCTAGCGGCCCAGCGCTTCTTCAAGGCCCAGATTGGCAAGCCGGTCGGCGCGCTCGTTGTCCGGGTGGCCCGCATGTCCCTTAACCCAGTGCCAACTGATGCGGTGGCGGCTGAGTGCCTCATCGAGCCGCCGCCACAGGTCGTCATTCTTTACCGGTTTTTTTTTCGCCGTCTTCCAGCCATTCTGTTTCCAGCGGGGGAGCCACTCGGTAATGCCGTCGCGCAGGTATTTTGAGTCGGTATAGAGCGCAGCCTCCGCTTCGCCTTTGAGCGCTTCGATGGCCATGATGGCCGCCATCAGCTCCATGCGGTTATTGGTGGTCTCGGCCTCACCGCCGAACAGTTCCTTCTCGTGGCTGTTCCAGCGCAAGAGCGCGCCCCACCCGCCAGGGCCGGGGTTTCCTTTGCACGCGCCGTCCGTATAAATCTCGACCTTCGCCACGCTCATGCTCCGTAAACGGATGGTGACCCCGCCTTGGCATGAAAGCGCAAGTGAGGCAAGAGCGCGCGGGGGTCTTTGGGGGTGACCAGCGCTGCGGGATCATGATCGAGCCAATCGTTAAGGCGCGTCAATATGAATCGCAGCGCCGCGCCGCGCGCAAGATGCGGCAGGGCCGCGCGCTCCTCATCCGACAACGCTCTTGATTGCGCATAGCCTTCCACAAGCGCTGCGGACCGCTCAGGGATAAACGCGCCGTCGCCTGTAAAGCACCAGGCATTGATCATTACCGCTAAATCGTAGGCAAACTGATCCGTACACGCAAAATAGAAATCAATCAGCCCGGAAACTTCGTCTCCCTCAAAAAGGATGTTATCGGGGAAAAGGTCCGCGTGGATCACCCCTCTGGGAAGCCCGGCGGGCCAGCCGTCCAAGCTCGTGGCAAGCTCGCGGCGCAGCAAATCTTCAAGGCCTTCCTGAACCCTGTCCGCGCGGTCCGCCACCGCCTCAAACAGCACGGGCCATGCTTCGGGTCCAAGATCATTGGCCCGCGTTTTGCTGAAACCGGCGCCCGCCAGGTGCAGCTCTGCCAGCGCGGCGCCCGCATTGCGCGCCTGGGTGAGGGACGGATTGTCTGTAGATTTACCCGCGAGAAACTCGATCAATACCGCGGGCCTGCCGCAAAGGGTGTGCAAGGCCGCGCCATCCTTTGCCGCAATGGGCTGGGCGCTTTTAACGCCGCGCACCGCGAGAAACTCCATAAGCGAAAGAAAGAACGGCAGGTCGTCCGCGCGGACGCGTTTTTCAAAAAGCGTCAGGATGTATTTGGTACCGCCCGCCTCGACAAGGTAGTTGGAGTTCTCCACTCCCTCGGCGATCCCTGCGAAGCGCTCGACCCGGCCAATGTTGAACGGCCCCATAAAGGCGTCAAGCTCAGCGCGGCTGACATGGGTGTAAACTGCCATGGCTCAGACCGTCAGCGCCCGGGGAAGTTTGAACTCGATGTCCTCGTCCTCGACGCGCACCTCCTCGATTTCGACGGGCCCGCGCGCGCGAAACGCCTCGATCACTTCTTCGACTAATACTTCAGGCGCGGAAGCACCGGCGGTGACGCCCACGACGCGCGCGCCACTTACGTGCTCCCAGGCGATATCGTCCGCCCGCTGAACCAGCGCGGCGTAAGGGCAGCCCTCGCGTTCCGCCACCTCTACAAGCCGCATGGAGTTTGACGAATTAGGCGCGCCGATCACCAGCACCGCGTCGCAGCCCTTGGCGATCTCCTTGACCGCAAGTTGCCGGTTCGTGGTGGCATAGCAAATGTCTTCCTTGTGGGGGCCGACGATTCCCGGGAACCGCGCCTTGAGCGCCGCGACGATGCCGGTCGTATCATCCACCGAAAGCGTGGTCTGGGTGATGTAGGCGAGCAGGGCAGGGTCCCGCGGGGAAAAGACCGCCACGTCCTCAACCGTTTCCACCAGGCTGACCGCGCCATCGGGCAGTTGGCCCATGGTACCGATCACCTCCGGGTGGCCCGCGTGACCGATAAGGACGATTTCAAGCCCCCGGTCGTGATGGCGGGCGGCCTCCACATGCACCTTGGAAACGAGGGGGCAGGTGGCGTCGAGATAGAAAAGCTCGCGCCGCTCGGCCTCGGCGGGCACGGATTTGGGAACGCCATGGGCGGAGAAGATCACCCGCGCGCCCTCGGGCACCTCATCCAGCTCGTCCACGAAGACGGCGCCGAGCCGTTCGAGCCGCTCCACCACAAACCGGTTATGGACGATCTCGTGGCGCACATAGACCGGCGCGCCGAAGCGTTCGAGGGATAGTTCGACGATACGGATGGCGCGGTCCACCCCGGCGCAAAACCCGCGCGGGGCGGCAAGCCTGATTTTCACGGGCGCGGTCATGAACGGAATGTGGCGTTTTCGGCCCCAAAGGTCCACCCGCGCAAGACGCCTTATGGGCTCCCTTGCGAGCAAGAGGCGCCGCCGCTACAGTCCGCCCCCTCGATTGCCGTTTTCACCCCCTGCACCCCGCGAGGACGTTCATGCACCGACTGGCTCATATACTTGTTTTGATCTCCGCGCTTGCGTTATCGGCGTGCGGGGCCGGCCGGGCGGTGAGCAATGCGGGCGGCAACCTTTTCGAATCGCGCCAAGGGGCGTGCCCCCTTATCGGCATACTCGCCGATGCCCACCGTATGACCAGCTTCTACAGCCAGGGCCGCGATCTGCCAGATATCCGCTATTCCGCCGAGATCAATGACGCGCGCGCGGACTGCGACTATGGCCGGGCGGGCGGCCAGCGCTACGTCTATTCGCGGGTGCGGCTAGATGTCACTGCGCGGTTGGGTTCGGCGGCGCGCCCCGACCCGGTCGAGATTCCTTATTTCGTGGCGGTGGTGGAGCGCATGACGCAGACGATCCTCGTCAAAGAAGTTTATACGCTGCGGGCACCCTTTGACCCCAGCCGCCGTTCCGTAAGCCTTGAGGATTCGATCGACCGTATCGCCATCCCAGTGGAGACCGTTGCCGATGGCGGCTTTTATGAAATCATCGTTGGGTTCGAGTTGACCCCCGATCAGCTCGACTACAACCGCCGCCGAGAAGAAACCTAAGAACTCTATGTCCGGCCTGCTTGATCTTTTGAGCGCGAAGCTGGGGGCGGCTTTCGCCGCCGAGGGGCTTGATGTGGGCTTGGGCCAAGTGCGGGTCTCCGACCGGCCCGATCTGGCGCAGTTTCAGTGCAACGGCGCCATGGCGGCGGCCAAAGCTGCAAAGGAAAACCCGCGCGCCGTTGCGGGAAGGGTCAAAGACCGGATCGAGACAGACCCGGTCTTCGCCAAGGTGGAACTTGCCGGGCCTGGCTTTATCAATCTGACGCTTACGGACGAGTTTCTCGAAGCGAGCCTCAATGAGGTCGCGGACGACGAGCGTTTGGGCGTTGCACCCCGCGATCCCTCATCGACGGTTTTGATTGATTTTGGCGGGCCCAATGTGGCCAAGCCGCTCCACGTGGGGCATTTGCGCTCGACCATTATCGGCGATGCGCTGCAGCGGCTCTTCCGTTTTATGGGCGATGAGGTCACCTCTGATGTGCATCTAGGCGACTGGGGCCTTCAGATGGGCCAGGTACTTTATGGCCTTGAGCATCCGGATGTGGGCGGCGTTCCCGTGACGGGCATCCCGAGCCTTGAGGAGCTTGAACAGATATACCCGGCCGTCAGCGCCGCCTCGAAGGCGGATGAAAAAGTGCTCGAAGGATGCCGCGCAATCACCGCGGCGCTGCAGGAACACGCCGAGCCCCACTACGGTCTGTGGCGCAAGGTGCGCGCGGTCTCGGTCGAGGCGATCAAGCAAGGCTTCGATGCGCTCGGCGCCCAGTTCGATGAATGGAAGGGAGAAGCGGACGCCGCACCTTTCATTCCCGCCATGATCGACAAACTCAAAAAAGATGCGGTCGCGCAAGAAAGTGAAGGGGCGCTTGTCGTCCACGTCAAACGGAACGACGACAAGTCTGAGATACCGCCGCTTATCCTGCTCAAATCCGACGGCGCGGCCATGTACGCGACCACCGACCTTGGCACCATTGTCGACCGGGTGCGCAGCCATGATCCTGATTTGATCCTCTATGTGGTGGACCAACGTCAGCACTTGCATTTCGAGCAAGTCTTCCGCGCGGCGCGCAAGGGCGGGCTGAGCGGCAAGGCGGAGATGGAGCACATCGGGTTCGGCACCATGAACGGGCCCGACGGCAAGCCCTTCAAGACCCGCGAAGGCGGTGTCATGCGGCTCGAAGAACTCATCCGCATGGCAACGGATGCCGCCAGCAAACGGCTGGAAGAAGCGGGCCTTGCGGCGGAATACCCTGAAGCTGAGCGTGCCGGGATTGCGCGGCAGGTGGGTCTTGCGGCGGTCAAGTTCGCGGATCTTTCGAACTACCGCATGACTGATTACATCTTCGATCTCGACCGCTTCGCAGCCTTTGAGGGCAAGACGGGGCCTTATCTTCAATATGCGGCAGTACGGATTAAATCGATCCTTAAGCGCGCCCAAGAACAAAACCGCGACGTAAAAGGCCCCGTCAAAATCGGCGCGGACGAAGAACGCGCGCTCGTGCTTGCACTCTCCGGGCTCAATGAAGTGCTTCAAGGCGCCTACGACAAACGCGCGCCGCATATCCTGTGTGATTATGTCTATGGCATCGCGCAAGCCTTCTCGGGCTTTTACAGCGCTTGCCCGGTGGTGCGCGAAGAAGAGAGTGCCGTGCGCGCGAGCCGCCTTGCCCTTTGCCGTCTTACCCTGCGGCAGCTTGAGCTGGTGCTCGGCCTCCTGGGCATTGAAATTCCTGAACGAATGTAAGGGCTTAGGCGCGCGATTGACTCTCGCCCCGCCCCCCGTACCATCCCTCTACCAAGGGCTTTGAGTTCGGCCCGAAGCACGATATGCAACTGCCACTCCCCCGCGGGAGAGACCGGATCAAATCCGGCGCCGAAGGAGCAACCGCCCCGGAAACTCTCAGGCAAAAGGACCGCGAGGGGGACACGCATCTCTGGAAAGCGGACGGGGGTCCTGTCCCACCGAAGGGGTAAGTGTGCGGCTTTGTTTGGCCGCAACGAAATCTCTCAGGTCCCATGACAGAGGGGGCGCGAGCGCGGAACGGATGTATCCGGGACGCCTTGCCAACCTGTGTCGTAAGGGACGAGAGAAATGGGCGAAACGCCGGCCAGCCTTAAGAAAACGCCGCTCCATGCGCTGCACCTTGAATGCGGCGGCAAGATGGTGCCCTTCGCCGGTTACGAAATGCCGGTGCAGTTCAAGGGTATCCTGGCCGAACATACTCAGGTGCGCGAGGCGGCGGGGCTGTTCGATGTCTCTCATATGGGTCAAGCCTTTATCATCGGCCCGGATCACGAAACCTCCGCCAGATTTCTGGAAACCCTCGTGCCCAGCGACATTGTGGGCCTCGCGCCCGGGGGCATGCGCTATTCCATGCTGCTCAATGATGAGGGCGGCATTCTCGATGATTTGATGATCACCCGCGCGGGCTCGGAAGAATACGCGGGCTGGATCTACATTGTCGTCAACGCCGCCTGCAAGGATGCGGACTTTGCCCATATCAATGCGCACCTGCCAGGTGGTCTTGAGCTTGACATCGCGGACTCAAAAGCGTTGCTCGCCCTGCAGGGCCCGAAAGCTGTGGAGGTGCTTTCCAAACTTGCGCCGGAGGTGGCAGACCTTTCTTTCATGAACGGCCGCCGCATGGAAGTGGTGGGCATCGAGGGCTGCATCGTCTCGCGCTCTGGCTATACGGGCGAGGACGGCTTTGAGATTTCCGTGCCCGGCGATCAGGCCGAGGCGCTGGCCCGCGCGCTGCTCGACAGCCCGGATGTGGAACCCATCGGCCTTGGCGCGCGCGACAGCCTGCGCCTCGAAGCGGGGCTTTGCCTTTACGGCCACGACATTGACGAAAGCACCACCCCGGTCGAAGCTGCGCTCACCTGGGCCATCGGCAAGCGCCGGCGCGAAGAAGGCGGCTTTCCCGGCGCGGAAAAAATCCTCGATCAAATTGCAAACGGGGCCCCGCGCAAGCGCGTGGGCCTGGTGCTCGGGACCCGCGCCCCCGCGCGCGAGGGGACCGTGATCTTGAACGAAACGGGCGATGAGATCGGCGAGGTGACTTCGGGCACCTTCGGCCCCAGCGTCGGCGCGCCGGTCGCCATGGGCTATGTGGCGGCGGAATACGCCAAGCTGGATACGCCCGTGGGCCTCGATGTGCGCGGCAAGGTGCGCAGCGCGCGCGTTGCCAAAATGCCGTTCATTCAGAAGCGTTACGAGAAATAGTGAGTTTCAAAGGTAGGGAGACCTGAGACCGATGACTGTGAAGTATACGGAAGATCATGAATGGGCGCGCGTCGAGGGCGGTGAGGCAACGGTGGGTATTTCGCCTTATGCCGCCGAGCAGCTCGGCGATGTGGTCTATGTGGAACTGCCCGAGGTGGGCAAGACTTTCAAGGCGGGCGACGAAGCGGCGACGGTGGAATCAGTCAAGGCGGCGAGCGAGGTTTATGCGCCCGTCTCGGGTGAGATCATTGCCGTCAACGACGCCCTTGAAGGAAACCCTGCGCTTGTGAACGAAAGCGCCGACGGGGACGGGTGGTTTTTTAAAATCAAACTCGCGGACGAAGGCGAGCTTGCCAAGCTAATGAACGAAGCGGCCTACAAGGACTTTGTGGCTGGACTGGAGTAAGCCATGCGTTACCTTCCCCTCACGCCCGCGGACCGGGCCAACATGTTGGACGTGATCGGTGCGGGCGGTATCGATGAGCTGTTCAAAGATGTGCCCCAGGCGGCACGGCTCAAAAGCCCCGTCGATTTGCCGAACCACGCTGGCGAGCTGGAGGTGGAGCGGCGGCTTTCGGCAATGGCGGCCAAGAATGTCGCCGCCGGGTCGGTGCCCTTTTTCATCGGCGCGGGCGCTTACCGCCATCACGTGCCCGCGACGGTCGATCATCTGATCCAGCGCTCTGAATTTCTCACCGCCTACACGCCCTATCAGCCGGAGATCAGCCAGGGGACCACGCAAGCGCTTTTTGAGTTTCAAACCCAGGTGGCGCTGATGACCGGCATGGAGGTGGCGAACGCTTCCATGTATGACGGGTCCACCGCGTGTTCCGAAGCGGTGTTGATGGCGTTCCGCATCACCAAACGGAAGAAGGCAATCCTCTCGGGCGGGCTTCACCCCCATTACCGCGCGGTGGTCGAGACCATGGAACGGTTCGATGCCGACGCGGATAACGAGCTGGTCGTCTGCCCGCCCGTCATCGGTGGCGCGGAAGACCTGATCGGCAAAATAGACGACACAACAGCTTGCGTTGTGGTGCAGAACCCGGGCTTCTTCGGCGACATTCAAGATTTGTCCGCCCTTGGCCGCGCGGCCCATGAAAAGGGCGCGCTTCTGATCGTCGTGGTGCCCGAGGCGGTGTCGCTGGGGCTCCTCAAGTCCCCCGGCGCAATGGGCGCCGACATCGTGGTGGGGGAGGGCCAGTCGATCGGCAATGCACTCAGCTTCGGCGGGCCTTATCTCGGGCTCTTCGCCACGCGCCAAAAATACGTGCGGCAAATGCCGGGACGCCTTTCGGGCGAAACCGTGGATGCGAACGGCAAGCGCGGCTATGTGCTGACGCTGTCGACACGCGAGCAGCACATCCGGCGGGAAAAGGCGACCTCGAACATTTGCACCAATTCAGGCCTTTGCTGTCTTGCCTTCACCATCCACATGGCGCTGTTGGGCGAGGAGGGCTTTACGCGGCTGGCAAAGCTCAATCACGAAAGCGCAGTCAAGACCGCCGAAGCGCTTGAAGGCATACCGGGCGTGGATGTGCTGACACCATCTTTCTTCAACGAATTCACTGTGCGGCTGGCAAACCCTGCGGGCGAGGTTGTTGAGGCCCTGGCGGGCAAGGGCGTTCTGGGCGGGGTGCCCGCATCGCGCCTCATGCCCGACAATGACAGCGTTGCGGACCTTTTGATTGTCGCATCGACGGAAACAAACACCGATGCGGACCGCGCGGCCTTCGCCGCTGCCTTGCGGGAGGTGCTGCAATGAACCGCCAAGGACGGCCCACCAGTGCCGGCGCGCCCAGCCCCTCCGCCGCGCCCGAGACCTTTTCCGGCAACAAGGGATTGGAGCAGGACGAGCCGCTGCTTTTCGAGATTGGCCGGGACGGTATCTGCGGCGTCGATCTGCCCGCGCCCGATAAAGGTATTGTGTCTCGCCTTGGCGGTCTGGAACGGGATGGCGCCATCGGCCTGCCCGGGGTTTCCGAGCCCGAAGTGGTTCGCCATTTCGTGCGGCTTTCACAAAAAAACTATGCCATTGATCTTGGGGTTTACCCTCTCGGCTCGTGCACCATGAAGCACAACCCGCGGCTTAACGAGAAGATGGCGCGGCTGCCCGGCTTTGGCGACATTCACCCGCTCCAGCCTGTCTCCACCGTGCAAGGCGCGCTTGAGCTGATGGAAGAGCTGGCGCACTGGCTGACGACGATTACCAGCATGCCGGGGGTGGCGCTCTCGCCCAAGGCGGGCGCCCATGGGGAGCTTTGCGGGCTTATCGCGATCCGCGCGGCGCTCGAGGCCAAAGGCGACAAGCGCTCCCGCGTGCTGGTGCCTGAATCCGCGCACGGCACCAATCCCGCCACCGCCGCCGCCATCGGCTATGAGGTGGACGAGATTCCCGCCACCGCGGACGGCCGCGTCGACCTGGCCGCTTACCGGGAAAAGCTCGGCCCCGACGTTGCCGCCATCATGCTGACGAACCCGAACACCTGCGGACTTTTTGAGCGCGACATCATCGAGATCGCCGAGGCAACGCACGATGCGGGCGGCTATTTCTACTGCGACGGCGCGAACTTGAACGCCATCATGGGCCGGGTGCGGCCGGGCGACCTCGGTGTCGATGCCATGCATATCAATTTGCACAAGACCTTCTCGACGCCTCACGGCGGCGGGGGCCCCGGGGCGGGGCCGGTGGTGCTGTCCGAGGCGCTTGCGCCTTTCGCGCCGCTTCCCTTCGTGCGCCGCGCGGGCGATGGCTTTGAGCTGGTGGAAGACGAAAGCCAGACCAAAGGCGAAAACCCCTTTGGGCGGCTCGTGGCGTTCCACGGGCAGATGGGCATGTTCGTGCGCGCGCTTAGTTACATGATGAGCCACGGCGGCGATGGGCTCCGCCAGGCGGCGGAAGATGCGGTGCTCAACGCCAATTACATTCTCGCATCCCTCAAAGATGTCATGAGTGCCTCGTTCGAGGGCCCGTGCATGCACGAAGCGCTGTTCGACGACAAGTTCCTCGACGGGACCGGCGTTACCACGCTCGATTTTGCCAAGGCCATGATCGATGAGGGCTATCACCCCATGACCATGTACTTCCCGCTGGTGGTGCACGGGGCGATGCTGATCGAGCCAACGGAGTCGGAATCCAAGGAAAGCCTCGACCGCTTCATCCGCACCATGCGGGGGCTAACCGAACAAGCAAAGGCAGGCGACAAGACGCGCTTTGAAGGTGCGCCTTACTTCGCCCCCCGCGCGCGGCTTGACGAGACGGGCGCGGCGCGGAAGCCGGTGCTGCGCTACACACAGCCTCAACAGCCCGCCGAAGCGGCGGAGTAGTTAAAGAGTCCGCCTAACATGTGACACGGCTAAGAGTGGCGGCCTAATTCAGCTTCCCGCCAAGTTCGGAAATGTCTTTGTCGATGAGCTTTGCGTCGGCGCCCGCGTCGATCTTTTCCGCGATCAGTTTGCGCGCGGCCTCGACCGCCGTGTCGGCGGCGGCGGCTTGGACCTCGG
>JANQLJ010000120.1 GCA_028280665.1 Alphaproteobacteria bacterium | reverse complement strand
TCCGAAGGCGCCTTCGCCTTAATGGACAAGGCATGAACGGGCCCCGCGAGTTCCGCGGCGAGCGCGTCGTTGATGGCCCGCTGGCGCTCAAGCCGGCTTTGGCCTTCAAAGGCGGCGGCCACGATCTCCACGCGGAAATGGCTTTCGCCCCCTTCGCGCCAGCCGCCGTGGCCCCGGTGTTTTTCGCTTTCGTCAATCACCTCAAGGGCCCGGGGGGCAAAGGCCTCGGTGAGTTTTTGGCGGATTGCTTCGGCGATAGGGCCCATGGGCGTTAACTACTTTCTTTCCGGGGGGCGGTACGCGCTAATTGTTTTGTCATGCCTCAAGTTGCATACTGCCCGGCTATGTCCAGGTCCTACGAATATAAGCCGCCTTTGGGATTTGACATCCGCGTCAAGCCCGAACGGCCCACCGACCCCGAAGAGATGCGGGCGGACCGCTCGTGCGAGTGGGCGGGGTGCACCCGGCCGGGACCTCACAAAGCTCCCAAAACGCCCGGAAAGCTCGACGATTATCGCTGGTTCTGCCAGACCCACGCGCGGGAATACAATCGCGCCTGGAACTTCTTCGAGGACATGAACGACGAGGAAGTGGCCGAATACCAAGCCGCCACCATGCTGGGGGACCGGCCCACCTGGCCCATGGGCGCAAATGCCTGGGAACGGGGCGGCCGGCGCGGGCCGCCGCCGGGCTTCGTGCCGGGCAAATCAAAGCCCCGCGACCGGGCCCGTATGAGCGGCACGGGCGATGCCTACGGCTTCCTGGGCGAAGATGCCCCGGGCGCCAAGCCCGAACGCAAGCGGCATGTGCCGAAACTGCAAAAGAAAGCGCTGGAAACGCTTCATCTCGATGAAGGCGCCAGCATGGACGATGTGCGCCAGCGCTATAAGGAACTGGTCAAGCGCTTCCACCCGGATGCCAACGGCGGCGACCGGGGCGCCGAGGACCGCTTGCGGGACGTGATCAACGCCTATAGGACTTTGCGGGCGGCAAACTTCCGCTAGGGCAGTCTATGACCCGCCCTTGCAGTTTGCTAAAGCAGTTTGCGAAAGCAGGGCCACATTTATCACCTAAGGACGTTGAGCGTCCCTTTCGGCACGGAAACCCAATTGGGCCGAAAACGAACAGGCATTAAGGCATGAGTGAGCAAGTAAACGGACACACCCATCTTCCCGATATCACCGTATCGGCGGCGCAGGTTTTCGGCCTCGACATCGACATGAAAGTGCCGGCGTTTTCCGAGGCCGATGAATATGTGCCCGATATCGACGAGACCTATCGTTTCGACCGCGAGACCACCCTCGCGCTGCTCGCGGGCTTTGCCTACAACCGCCGCGTCATGATCCAGGGCTATCACGGCACGGGCAAGTCAACCCATATCGAACAAGTGGCCGCGCGTCTTAACTGGCCGTGTATCCGCGTTAATCTCGACAGCCATATCAGCCGCATCGATTTGATCGGCAAGGACGCCATCGTTCTGAAAGACGGCAAGCAAGTGACCGAGTTCCGCGAAGGCATTCTGCCCTGGGCGATCCAGCATCCCACGGCGCTCGTCTTCGATGAATACGACGCAGGACGGCCGGATGTAATGTTCGTCATCCAGCGCGTTCTTGAAGTCCAAGGCAAAATGACGTTGCTCGATCAGAACCGCGTCATTCATCCGCACCCGGCCTTTCGCCTGTTCTCGACGACGAACACCGTGGGTTTGGGCGACACCACCGGGCTCTATCACGGCACCCAGCAGATCAACCAGGGCCAGATGGACCGCTGGAATATCGTGACCACGCTCAACTATCTCGAACACGACACCGAGATGGACATCGTGCTCGCGAAATGCACCGCCTTCGACGACGAAGACGGCCGCGAGACCATTTCCAACATGGTGCGGGTTGCAGACCTGACGCGCCAAGCCTTCATGAACGGCGACATCTCCACCGTGATGAGCCCGCGCACGGTGCTGACCTGGGCGGAAAACGCCGAGATCTTCAGCGACATCGCCTTTGCCTTCCGGGTGACCTTCCTTAACAAATGCGACGAGCTGGAACGCCCCACGGTGGCGGAGTTTTATCAGCGCTGCTTTGGCGAAGAGCTGCCCGAATCGGCGGGGAGCATCCTCGCCTCCTGAGGAAAGGCCGATGGCGAACCTCACCAGCGAACAACGGCAGGACGCGGTCGACACCTTCAAACGCGCCATCGAAGAGGCGGTGCGCACCATCGCCGAGGAGCCCGAGCTGACGGTCAGCTTTGGCACCGAGCCGCCGGGCGCTCAGGGCGGCCAGGTGCGCCTGCCCTTGCTGACGCCGGAAACGGGCGCGGAAGGTGTCGTCTCCGTGCGCGGCGAAGCGGACGCCATTGCCTTGCGCATCGCCCATCATGACGAACGCATTCACGCGGGCCATCAGCCGGCGGGCAATATCGCGAGGCCCATCTACGACGCGGTTGAAAGCGCGCGCGTCGAATGCATCGGCGCGCTGCAGATGAAAGGCGTGGGCGAGAACCTGCGCGCGCGGCTTGAAAAGCAATGCACCGAGCGCGGCTTTTCCGAAATGACGAGCCGGGACGACGCACCCCTTGCCGAGGCGGTGAGCCATATGGTGCGCGAACGCATTTTGGGGGAGAAGCCGCCTGCCTCCGCGCGCGCCATGGTGAACACCTGGCGGTCTTGGGTTGAGGAAAAGGCGGGGAAGCGCCTCGACCAGCTCAAAGGCAATGTCGAGGACCAAGAAGCCTTCGCCGAGCTGACCCTCGATCTCATTCGCGATCTCGACCTTGGCGACGAGCTGGGTGAGCAAAGCGACGAGCAAGACCAGTCCGACGAAAATGAAATGGGCGAAGGCGAAAACGCCGACGACAGCGAAGACCAAGAGGCTGAAGGTCAGACGACGGAGCAAATGGAGGCAGGCCAGGAGGAAGAAGAAGGCGAGACCATCGAGCTTGAGGCCGACGACATTCCCCAAGACGCCGACGTGGACGATCTAAGCGACGGCGACATGCCCTGGCGCAACCCGGATGCCCGGCCCGACAGCCCGCACGACCCGCCGTATAAAGTGTTCACGAGCCAGTTCGACGAGATAATCGACGCCGAGGACCTGTGCGACCCGGAAGAACTCACCCGCCTGCGCGCCTATCTTGACCAGCAACTGCGCGCGCTTCAAGGCGTTGTCGCGCGGCTTGCCAACCGCTTGCAGCGCCGCCTGCTCGCCCAGCAAAACAGATCATGGGAATTCGACCTTGAGGAAGGACTGCTCGACGCGGCGCGGCTTTCCCGCGTTCTTGTCGATCCCGTGCATCCGCTTTCCTACAAAATGGAACAGGACATGGAGTTCCGCGACACGGTGGTGACGCTCTTGCTCGACAATTCCGGTTCCATGCGCGGACGGCCCATCACCGTGGCGGCCATGTGCGCGGATATTCTGGCGCGCACGCTTGAGCGCTGCGGTGTGAAAGTGGAAATCCTCGGCTTTACGACACGGGCCTGGAAAGGCGGCGCCTCCCGCGAGGAATGGCTGGCCGCTGGCAAGCCCGCAAAGCCCGGGCGGCTCAACGATCTTCGCCATATCATCTACAAGGCCGCCGACGCCCCATGGCGCCGGGCGCGGCGTAATCTCGGCCTCATGATGCGCGAGGGGCTGCTTAAAGAAAACATCGACGGCGAGGCACTGTTGTGGGCGCATAATCGCCTTATGGGGCGGCCTGAACAGCGCCGCATCATGATGGTGATTTCCGACGGCGCGCCAGTGGACGATTCAACTCTTTCGGTCAATTCCGGCAACTACCTTGAACGGCATCTGCGCGAGACTATCGCTTACATTGAAGAAAGATCGCCGGTGGAACTGCTCGCCATCGGCATCGGCCACGATGTCACGCGCTATTACAAGCGCGCGGTAACCATCGTCGATGCCGAACAATTGGGCGGGGCCATGACCGATCAGCTCGCCGCGCTTTTTGAAGAAGAAAGCGGACGGCCCGGAAGGCGGCGCACCCGCAAAAGCAAAGACGGCGCTTCCGGGCAACGAAAAACGAGCCTTCAAAGCCTTCGCGCAGCAGCGGGCAGATCCTGATGCGCGCAGTATTCCTCGTGGCACTCGCCGTCCTGATGGTTGCGCCTTTCCAGGCAACGGCCCAGCCCGTGGATGCGGAGCGCGTTGAACTCACGGCCTTCGCCGTTGACCTGCGCCCGCGCGAGCCGGAGGAGATCCGCGTGGGGCGCTTGCGCTATCTCGGCGGCATCGTGCTGCGCAGTCCGGACGGGCGCTTCAGCGGCATTTCCGGTTTGCGCTTTGTAAATGAAGGCGCGCGCCTGCTTGCCATTAGCGACCGGGGGCATTGGATTTCGTTCGCGCCTCTGTTCGAGGGCGAGCGCCTTGTGGGCGCGGGCGAGGCTTACGTCTGGCCCATGCTGGACGAGACCGGCGCGCGCCTGCGGCGCCCGGCCTATGACGCCGAAAGCCTTACCCTGATCGGCGATGCGGCCTATGTGGGGTTTGAACGAGAGCATCGGATCGATGTCTATCGCAACCTGATGGGAAGCGATAATCCGCGTCCTGAGCGCTTTCGTGATGCCGCAACATTCGGCGCGCAAGCAAACAACGGAAGCCTTGAAGGCCTTACCCTCCTCGCCAGTGGCCGCCTGCTCGCCATCGCCGAAGAACCAAACGATGACAGTACCTTCGATGGCTGGCTTATGAGCGCCGATGGAAGCACCGAGAGCCTCGCGCTGTTTGCGGTGAGCCCTTACAAGCTCACCGACCTTGCGACCCTTCCCGGCGGCGATGTGGTGACGCTTGAGCGCCGGTTTTCGCCCGTGGGCGGTGTCGGCGCGCGCCTGCGCCTTATTCCCGCCGCGCGCATAGCGCCAAGCGCGCTTCTTGACGGCGAAGAGCTTGCGAGCATGGGCGCGGACTACACGGTTGATAACATGGAAGGCATCGCCGTGCGCGCGCGGGACGACCGCACGGAGATTTTCATTATCTCCGATGACAACCAAAACCCGCTTCAACGCACCATCTTGATGGCCTTTGAACTTGTTGAAGAATAACCACTACGCTACAGCGAAATCCCCGGAGCCTGATGCAGGTAGGTGCTGCCCGTCAGTTGCCGCAGCAGAAAATTTGCTACATCGGCGCGGGGGATGGTCAGCTTCAAGCCTTTCTCCGTAGGCGGAAAACCTTCCCGGTACTCACCCGAGGCAGGGCCATCTGTAAAGGCCGAGGGCCGCACGATGGTCCAGTCAAGACCGCTTTCCCGCACCAACCGTTCTTGTTCCTGATGGTCCTTGTAGGCGTCCTTCAGAAGCAGGCCGAACATAATGTGCTTCCAAAAGAAATTGAGCGCCGGGCGGCTGTCGCCCGCCCCCAAGGTGGACTGGCAGACAAGCCGCCGCACCCCGTGACGTTTCATCGCCGCGATCACGTTTTTCGTGCCTTGAGCCCGCACCCTGCCCTTGCGCCCCGCGCCGAGGGCGACAATCACCGCCTCCTGGCCCTCGATAGCATCCGCCACCGTGTCCGGGTCGAAGACATCTCCTGACACCAGTTTCAGATTGGGATGGGAAATCCCCAAGGTTTCGGGCCGCCGCGCAAAGCCGGTGACCTCATAGCCCTGGTTCAGGGCCTGTTCGATGACATGGGCGCCGATGCTGCCGCTGGCGCCAAACACAACCACTTTCATTTTTCCGCTCCTTTGGATTCGGATCACTTGACACTGTGTCAAGTTGACAGCATGACAAGTAAGTGCTACTTGACACCATGTCAAGAGAGAATTTGAACACCCGGGAAAAAATCCTCAAGGCCGCTTCGTTCTTGCTGAAAAAAAGCAAGGGCGCGCCCGTGCGCATGAGCGATATTGCGGCCCGCGCCGGGGTGAGCCGGCAGGCGCTCTATCTGCATTTTGCCACCCGAGCCGAGCTGCTGATCGCCGTCACCCACTATCTCGACGATCTCAAAGGAACCGAGGAGCGCCTCGCCCCCAGCCGCGCGGCGAAAACGGGGACTGAGCGCCTCGATGCCTATGTGGGGGCCTGGGCCGCATACATCCCTGAGATTTATCCCTTCGGGCGGCCTCTCATGACCATGGCGGAGACGGACGATGAAGCGCGCGCGGCCTGGTCCCAGCGGATGGAGGACATGCGCGAAGGGTGCGAAGCGGCGATCAACGCGCTTGCCGCCGACGGCACGCTCACGCCCGACTTTACACCGAAAGAAGCGACGGACCTTCTGTGGACGCTTTTATCGGTGCGCAATTGGGAGCACCTGACCCGGCAAAGCGGCTGGTCGCAAGAGCAATACAGCGAGGCGCTGCTTGCGATGGCGCAAAAACTTTTCCGCGCTTAGTTGGGGCAGTGGAACATGCAGCTTCGGCGGCTGGCGTCACATCTTTGCGTACCGCCATAGGGCGCCCACGAGCCCGACACGGACCGGCAAGTCGTTGCATTGGTGCGGATGGAAATCTCCGGCTCCACTACATCCGAACGATAAATGCACAAAACCGCCCCGTCAGGTTGGAGAGAAGCCATCAAAAACTCCGACGCCGGAACATTGAGCCCATAGTCCTGGCGAAAGTCTTCGAGCACTTCATCGCTGTCGCGTGGCTCATCAGGGATAATGGTGGGCGTGTTGCTTGCGCCCCCGCCGCCGGGCAACCGGCTCAAATTCGGTGCGGCCATAATGGGGCCGCTATAGGTCTGGGTCGGATGATTGGGGTCGAGCACGATATGCGCGTTGACCAGTTCCGGCGCCGGGCAGACGTCCGCCCTCACGGTGCGCGGGCGCTCCATTACCGCAGGCTGAGCGATGGCGCCGGATACAAAACCGGCCAGCGTCAATACGGAAAACGCGAACATGAAACGAGACAGATTACGCATTGGACCCTCCCCTGTGTCGTCACCCGCGGGACCGGCCAAAGCAGTGACTCACGTCATCTAAGCGCCACCGAGGCCCGGTGCGGGCTTGATCGTCTTCCTGAGCATAGCATAGGGAAGCAGCAAGACGAGCCCCGTGCCCGCAAGCGCCACAAAGTGCATCCAGAGCCATGTGCCCCAGGGCACGTCCGCACCGAAATACCCAAAGGGATAAAAGATGAGTGTAAAAACGAGCGGGCCCAAAAGCGCGGCAATCAGCGGCGCCTTCCACCAAGGGACCCCGCGTTGCCAATCGAACGCGAAAATGGCAACGGTGTGCCCCAGCAAAAGCCCGATCGTAAACGCCCACATAACTTGCGTGGGCATGAGTTCCGACCGGACTTCGCTAAAGCCGTAAAGACTGCCCGCAAAGACGAGCAGTCCGGCAATCACGGCCCAGGCAAAGACAACTTGGCCCAATGCCAAAAACGGTCCGCGCGCGCGGTTCGTCAGCGCCACCAGAAAAAACGCAAGCGCAAGGGTGAGGTGACCCCAGCTCATCCACCAAGCGGGATCGGCCAGCGCCTGTTCCGCGCCTGTCGAAAACCCAACGCTGGTTTCAAGCAAATAGAAACTGAGCACATAGACCACGACCAGCAGACCCGCTGGCAGGATCAAACGCATGAAGCTGGTCAAAATGGAGCGCAAAGGCTGACCTCGTCTTGCTGGCCTCACCTGCGGCGCTGTTACCTCCATGGCCACCCGCGGCTTCCTTTGTTGGCACTCGGGTTGGAGACGCGCCTTTGACTAACTATAGGCGATGTCCCCCGTTTGCCCGCAAGGGTGCAATCCCCGCGCCACAAAAATCTCTCATGCGCATGAAAAAAGCGGGCCTCACGCCCGCTTTTGGAATGGTTTGGATCGCCGCGCCCCGCCGTCAGGCGTTCGCCGCCTCGGCCTTCATGATTTCGCGCCGCAGGCGCTGCATGCTCAGCGAAAGGTCGTCCTTGCTCGCCTTTTTGAGAAAGGCGTCAAGACCGCCCGCGTGATCCACCGAACGCAGTGCATAGGCGCTGACTTTGGCTTTGACCGACCGGCCCAGCACATCGCTATGCAGCGTCACGTTGCACAGGTTCGGTAGGAACCGGCGCTTTGTCTTGTTGACCGCGTGGCTGACATTATTGCCGGCCACAGGACCTTTACCGGTCAGCTCGCAACGGCGGGCCATCGGAGATCTCCTTTGAGGCTTCAAAGAGCAATCCGCAGGCGCCACCGATTTCGGCGGGCCTCGCGAAGGCGCGCACCTATAAGGGGGCGGGCCCGGCCCGTCAAGACCGCGAGCGGCCCAGAAACTCCGCCAATAGGGCACGTGCGGCGGCGGGCGGAAGTTCGCGGGCCCCGGCCACCGCGGCTTCAGCGCTTTTCACTGCTTTTTTGAGGGACGCATCGCTCGTAAGCGCATCGGTAAGCCCCTCGCGCAACTCGGCCCAAAGCCAGGCGCCTGCCTGGCTTTGCCTCAGCCGCTCGCCCTCGCCGGTTTTTGCAAGGGCCGCGCGGAAGGCTTCCGCCGCCTCCCAAATCTCGGGAACCCCTGCGCCTTCCAGGGAAGAGACGAGGCGCACATCCGGCGTCCAGGTCTTGTACTTGGGCGGGATCAGGCCAAGGGCAGCCTTGAAATCGGCGGCCGCCACCCGCGCGGGCTTTAGAAGATCCCCATCGGCTTTGTTAATGATGATGAGGTCGGCAAGCTCCATAATGCCGCGCTTGATGCCTTGAAGCTCGTCCCCGCCCGCGGGTGCGAGCAACACGCAGAACATGTCCACCATATCGGCGACGGCGATTTCCGACTGGCCCACGCCCACGGTTTCCACCAGCACCACGTCAAAGCCGGCTGCTTCCGTAAGAAGCATGGCCTCGCGGGTCCGGCGCGCGACACCGCCCAATGTCCCGCCCGCTGGCGAGGGGCGGATAAAGGCGTTCGGGTCGCGGGCGAGCTTTTCCATGCGCGTTTTATCGCCGAGGATCGAGCCGCCCGAACGCGCCGAAGACGGATCAACCGCGAGCACCGCCACCTTGAGGCCGCGCCCGGTCAAGTACGTGCCGAAGGCTTCGGTAAAGGTGGACTTGCCCACCCCCGGCGCGCCGGAAAGGCCAAGCCGCAGGGCCCTTCCCGTAGAGGGCAAGAGCCCCGTCAGCAATGCCTCGCCCGCTTCGTGGTCAGCGGGTTTGGAAGATTCAACAAGGGTAATCGCCTTAGCGAGCGCGCGCCGTTCCCCCGCCTTCACGCGGGCGGCGAGATCATCAAGATCGCCAAGATCGGGGCGGGAGTTGCGGGCCATGGGTGCAATCAACAAGGGAATCGGGAACATTAAGCCTAGTCTCGTGCGCGCGCCATTACCACATGCCGTTCAGCCATCGTTCAGGCGCCGCTCATAAGGTACAGAGCACGGGCAAGCATAAGGTACAGAGCACGGGCAAGCGGGATTTGGTAATCTGCGCCTGATGGCGCGTGAGGTGGGAAGGCCCAAACTATGGTCATGACACGATCCATTTGTCTTGCAATGACAGCCGCGCTTTTGGCCGGCGGCGGTGCGGTGGCGGAAGAGACGTCAACGCTTACGCCCATTGAGGAACTGGCAGTCAACTACGATGTCAATATGGGCGGGCTTACACTCGGCGAAGGCCGCTTGCGCGCAAATTTCACCGACGCGGCGTATGACACGCGAATTACCATTCGTACGTCGGGGCTGGCCGAATGGCTTTTCGAATCCCGCTATGAGAATACCAGCCGGGGCACGCGCATAGGCGAAGGCATTCTGCCCCACGAATACAACTCCGATTTTCGTGGCCGCCGCCAGAGCGATTATCAAATCGTGCGCATCGGCTACAACGACACCACGCCCTACCTGATTGCCTCCGATCCTTCTTACGGCCATCGGCTCGAGCGTTTTCCGGTGACCGAAGAACAACGGCAAAATTCCTACGACCCGCTCAATGCCGCCATGCACCTCGTCTCCGGCATGTCATTCTCGGAAGAGGCGCCGTGCGGCGACCGCATCCGTGTCTTTGACGGGCGCCGCCGCTATGACATCGTCATGGAGCATGTAGGCTATCGGGACATCCGCGTGCGCGGCGGCGAGGTTTGGAACGGCGAAACGCTGGTCTGTCAGCTCAACTACGAGGAGGTCGCCGGCTTCAAGCCCCAGCCCGAAGATGACGAGCTGCCCCGCCCGCCCATGACCGCCTTCATTGCCGAACTCGACGAAGGTTATTTCGTGCCGGTGCGGGTGCGGGCGCCCACGCCCATTGGATCGCTGATTATGGTGGCGACGTTCATGCGCGTACGCGACGTAACACCCGAGCCGGTCGGCGCCGAGGCTGCTGAGGCTTCCGACACCACTGCAGCCGCTCCGATTAACTGACGGGTCGCGGGCTAGCTGAGCCGGAGCATGACAAACAATATGGCCTAAGCCGCTCTCTTTGCCTTGCGAATGAGATCAAGCACGTCTTTGGCGGCCTTTGGAATGTTCGTACCCGGACCAAAGATCGCCGCCGCCCCGTGCTTCGTGAGATAGGCGTAGTCCTTTTGCGGGATCACCCCGCCGCAGATGATCAGGACATCGTCGGCGCCCGCTGCCTCCAGCGCCTTTTTAAGCTCGGGCACAAGTGTCTTATGCCCCGCCGCCTGACTTGAGACGCCGACCGCGTGCACGTCCGCTTCCACCGCATGTTTCGCGGCCTCCTCAGGCGTTTGAAACAAGGGCCCCACGTCAACGTCAAAGCCCATGTCGGCAAAGGCGGTGGCGATGACCTTGGCGCCGCGGTCATGGCCGTCCTGGCCGAGCTTGGCGACCATCAGCCGCGGGCGGCGCCCTTCCTCAGCCGCGAACTTTTCCACTTCCTCGCGGATCTCCGCGAAGTCTTCGTCGCCTTCGTACACCGATCCATACACCCCCGTGATCGATCTGATCTCCGCGCTGTGACGGCCAAAGACCTTTTCCATGGCGCTTGAGATTTCCCCCACCGTAGCACGGGCGCGCGCCGCCTCCACCGCCCGGGCAAGCAGATTGTTGTCCCAATTGCTGGTGCCCGCCGCCGCGTTCGTCAGCGCTTTCAAGGCCGCTTCCACGGCCTGCGGGTCGCGCGCGGCTTTGACATCATTGAGCCTTTTGATCTGCGCCTCGCGCACGGCGGTGTTGTCAATATCGCGCACTTCGAAGGCTTCTTCGTTTTCAGGCGCATAGCGGTTGACACCAACGATCACCTCTTCGCCCCGGTCGATGCGGGCCTGGCGCCGGGCGGCGGCTTCTTCGATGCGCAATTTGGGAAACCCGCTTTCGACGGCCTTCGTCATGCCGCCCATTTCTTCCACTTCGTCGATGAGCTTTTTGGCTTCGGTGACGAGAGAATGGGTGAGCGCTTCCACGTAATAAGACCCGCCCAGCGGGTCGACCACGTTTGTTATGCCCGTCTCATGATTGAGGATGAGTTGCGTGTTGCGCGAGATGCGGGCGGAAAACTCCGTCGGCAAGGCCACCGCTTCATCAAAGCTGTTGGTATGGAGGCTTTGCGTGCCGCCCAGCACCGCCGCCATGGCCTCGAACGCCGTGCGCACAATGTTGTTGTAGGCGTCTTGTTCAGTGAGCGAGACGCCCGAGGTCTGACAATGGGTCCTGAGCATCAGCGAGCGCGGGTCCTTGGCGCCAAAGCCCGCCATGATCTCGGCCCACAATGTGCGCGCGGCGCGGAGCTTGGCGATCTCCATGAAAAAGTTCATGCCGATGGCAAAAAAGAACGACAGCCGCGGCGCGAACTTGTCCACTTCCAATCCCTTGGCCATGGCCGAGCGCACATATTCGATGCCGTCGGCGATGGTGAAAGCGAGCTCCTGAACTTGCGTCGCGCCCGCTTCTTGCATGTGGTAGCCGCTGATCGAAATCGAATTGTAGCGCGGCATTTCCTTGGCGGTGTATTCGATAATGTCCGAGACGATGCGCATGGAAGGTCCGGGCGGATAGATATAAGTATTCCGCACCATGAACTCTTTTAAAATGTCGTTCTGGATGGTGCCGGAAAGCTGCTCGTGGGCCACCCCTTGCTCTTCCGCCGCCACGATGTAACTGGCAAGCGTGGGGATCACCGCACCGTTCATGGTCATGGAGACCGACATCTTGTCCAAGGGAATGCCATCAAAGAGGATCTTCATATCCTCGACGCTGTCGATGGCGACCCCTGCCTTACCCACATCGCCGATAACGCGGGCGTGGTCGCTGTCATAGCCTCGGTGGGTCGCGAGATCGAACGCGACCGAGAGGCCCATCTGCCCGGCGGCAAGGTTCTTGCGGTAAAAAGCGTTCGACTCTTCCGCCGTTGAAAAGCCCGCATACTGACGAATGGTCCAAGGGCGGCCCGCATACATGGTGCCGCGCACGCCGCGGGTATAGGGCGCAAAACCGGGCAGCGTTTCCTGGTAGCCGGTCTCTTCAAGGTCCGCGGCGGTATAAAGCGGCCTCACATCGATCCCTTCAGGCGTCGCCCAGGTGAGCCCCTCAAGGGGTTTTCCCTTGAGCTCCTTTTCCGCGAGCTTTTTCCAATCGTCAAAATCGGCCATGCGCCAATCCTTGCCCCTTTCGCGGGCGCAATATCGCGGAAAGGCGGGAGGGGGTCAAACGAGAGCGCGGGGGCTCGCCTTACGTCCGCCTGAACCTGTCGCCAATATCACCGGAGAACGCCACTGCAGTCATGGCCCCGCCGATGATCGCCGTTAGCACTACCATACCGATGGTGAGTTGGGTCAGGTCATCGGGCCGGGGCCAGATGCCGAGATAAGCCACCGCCACAAACACGGCGAGAAGAAAGGCGAGAATGTAACGCGCCGGGTTCCAGAAGAAGAACAGAAATCCGTGCAGCACCATAATGATGCCGAAGCCGACGGCGGTGGGGGTTACAAAGTATCCGCCATCGACCTGCTGAACTTCTATGTTGTCGAAAGTAAAGCCCAGCCAGGCATTGGCGGCGCTGGTCAAAAAACTGAAAATGACCAACAGCCGAAATTGATTGGGATGCATTGCGCGATCCTCCCCGTCACCCCGTCTTGCACGGCCAGTATAAACCGCGGCCCCGCCCTAGGCCAACCGGCAAGGGCGAGCAATCCCTTGCACTACAGCCCCATAAAATGGCACACCTCCGCGGGGGCGCAAGGTCCCCGATGCCGCCGGGGGCGAAGCGGAGCACAAGGGCAAAACGACCCGAATGAACAATCAGTCATCGAAACGGCCGGCGCCGAGCCAGCGGGTCACTGCGGTTCTGGGGCCCACCAATACGGGCAAGACGCACTATGCGGTCACGCGCATGCTCGGTTACGAGACGGGCATGATCGGTCTGCCGTTGCGCCTGCTCGCGCGCGAGATCTACGACCGGGTGGTCGAGGAAAAGGGCGAAGCGGCGGCGGCACTTATCACTGGCGAAGAGAAGATCGCGCCCGAAAGCGCGCGCTATTTCATTTGCACCGCAGAATCCATGCCCGTTGACCGCAAGGTCGACTTTCTTGCGGTCGACGAGGTGCAACTTTGCGCCGACCCCGAGCGCGGCCATGTGTTCACTGAGCGCCTGCTGTATGCGCGCGGTACTCATGAGACGCTTCTGCTGGGTTCGGAAACGATGCGGGGGCTGATCAAACAGCTCTTAGGCGATGTGCGCGTCCTCACGCGCACACGCTTTTCCGAACTCAAATATGCAGGCCCCAAGAAAGTGAGCCGCCTGCCGCGCCGGTCCGCCGTGGTCGCCTTTTCAGCCGATGCGGTTTACGGCCTTGCGGAACTCATCCGGCGCCAGCGCGGCGGCGCGGCGGTGGTGATGGGCGCGCTGTCCCCCCGCACCCGCAACGCGCAAGTGGCGCTTTACCAGTCAGGCGAGGTGGACTTCCTGGTGGCCACCGACGCTATTGGCATGGGCCTCAACATGGACGTGGACCATGTTGCCTTTGCAAGCCGTCAGAAATTCGATGGGCGCAACATGCGCGCGCTCAAGCCTCACGAGATCGGGCAGATCGCCGGGCGCGCCGGGCGCTACGTCTTGGACGGCACCTTCGGCACCACTGGCGACGCGGGCGAGTTCGAAGCGGACCTGGTGGAGCAAATCGAATTGCACCGCTTCGATCCCGTACGCACGACCCAATGGCGCAACAGCGAGCTTTCGTTTGCTAGCATCGATGCGCTCATCCAGAGCCTCGAAGCCGCGCCGGACGACAAGTCGCTGATGCGCTCGCGCGCGGCCACCGACCTTCTTGCGTTGCAGCGGCTCGCGGCTGAGGCCGATGTTGCCGCCATTGCTGGCGAAGACGAAGTCAGGCGGCTTTGGCAGGTTTGCCAAATCCCCGACTTCCGCAACATCTCACCGGAAGAACACGCGCAACTGCTTCTAACCATTATCCGTACCCTGAAGGAAAATAGCGACCGCCTGCCGGATGATTTTCTGGAAGGGCAGATAAAGCGCGTTGATCGCACAGATGGCGACATCGATGCGCTGGCCCAACGCATTGCCCATGTGCGCACCTGGACGTTCGTGGCGAACCGCGCCGGTTGGATCGACGATGCCCCTACCTGGCAGGCCCGCACCCGCGAGGTGGAAGACAAGCTTTCCGATGCCCTTCATGAAGCGCTGACGCAGCGGTTCATCGACCGGCGCACCTCGGTACTGATGAAACGCCTTCATCAGGACGAAGACCTTTCCGCCGAAATCGACAGCGAAGGCGAAGTCACCATTGAAGGCGAGTTCGTTGGGCGGCTTCATGGGTTTCGCTTCATCGCCGACCCCCGTGCCCGCGGGCTCGACGCAAAGGCCGTGGCCCGCGCCGCCGACAAAGCCGTGCGCGCCATGATGGCGGCCCGCGCCGAAGCGCTTGCCGCCGCGCCCGCCACCGCCTTTCGCCTGACCGATCACGGACGCATTTGGTGGGAAGGCCATCCCGTGGCGCGGCTTGGCAAAGGTGGCGACCCACTCGCCCCCCGCGTCGTAGTTATCGCCGACGGCCTGTTGGACGCAGCATACAAGGACCGCATTGCCGCGCGACTCGGCAATTGGATGGAAGACCACATCCAGCGCATCCTTCCGCCGCTCATTGCCTTGCGCGACGCGGCATCCGCCAAACCGCCAGCGAATGGCGACGGCGATACTAAGACCGAAACACCCGAAGATGACTCTGCTTCCGCAGAGCCCGCGCCTGAAGCAAAACCCAACGACCCGCGGGCGCAAAGCGCCGCGCCCTCGGTCATCGGTGGGGCAGTGCCGCTTGCAGGCCTTGCGCGCGGTATCGGGTTTCAGCTTGCCGAAGGATTCGGGGTGCTCGACCGCCGCGCCCACGCCAAGGACGTGCGCGCGCTTGAGCAATCGGACCGCGCGCAACTACGGCGCTTCGGTGTGCGCTTCGGCGAATTCTCGCTCTACATCCCGTCCATGCTGAAGCCCTCTCCGGCTGAGTTGCTCGCCGTGCTTTGGGGGGTTCACAATGAGCGTTTCTCCGATGAGCCGCACCCCGAGGCCCCGGCGCCCGCGCTCCCGGCGCCTGGTCTTACATCGGTGCTGCGGGACCGGGATTTGCCCACAGGCTTTTATGGCGCTGCGGGCTTTCGCGTGTGCGGCCCGCGGGCCGTGCGTGTCGACATGCTCGAGCGCCTGGGCCAGATGATCCGCGATGCCCGCAACCCGGGCGGTGCAAAACCTAAAACCAACGAGAGTACATCCGATGCTCCCAAGGTTCAGGTGGAAGTTAAGAAAAAGCACACAAAGCGCGGCGAAGAAAAACTGGATGCCTCTCAAGGCGAGGATCAACCGCAACCACCAAACGCCCAAACACCCACTGAACCGTCCGTACCCGAACAATCTGATACGGCGGAGGAAACTGCATCGCCCAAACCGAAAATTCCCGCCGGCATGTTCGAAGCAAGCGTGGACATGATGTCCATTGTCGGCTGTTCAGGCGAGGAATTTGAGGGGATTTTGCGTGCGCTGGGATACAAAACCCACACCATTCGTGCCGATGACGAAGAGTTGACTGTGTGGCGCACGGCGCCTCGGCCCCCGCGGGGGAAAGCCGTGAAGGACGGAGGTAAGGGCCGTCCGCGCGGCAAAGGCGCAGGCCACAAAGGCCCATCCCCCAAAGGCGCGAAAGGCAAGGGCAAGCAAAAGGGTGCTTATCAAGGCCGTCCGCCGCGGCGGGAGAAAAAACCCGATCCCGATTCCCCCTTCGCCGTGCTCGCCGCGCTCAAGGACGACATGAAGTCGTGACGGCAAGAAGTCTAAGCAGCGATGGTCAGCGTATCGACACGTGGCTTTGGCATGCGCGGCTTTTTAAGACACGCACCCTCGCTGCGGCGGTGGTGAGCGCGGGAAAGGTGCGGCTAACCCGCAACGGCAAGACCGCGCGCGTTGCCAAAACCTCGCACCAGGTGCGACCGGGCGACACGCTTACCTTTCCCAAAGGCCGCCTCATCCGCATCGTGTGCGTTACGGCGCTGGCAGTGCGGCGGGGCCCGGCGGCGGAAGCGCAAGCCCTTTATGAGGATCTGATCCCGCCCCCGCCGCTCAAAGAAAAGCGTAAGGAAAAGCGCGCAGGGCCCGTCGCCACGCGGGAGCCGGGCGCAGGCCGTCCCACCAAGAAAGAGCGCCGCGCCACTGACCGCTTGCGCGGGGTTGACCCGGGCGAGGAGAAGGAGCTTTAAGAGGCGGCTCACCGAAGGGGCCCATCGATGGGGCAAAGCGCGGGGAAAGGCGCAAAGGTCATGCTCGACAAACTCAAGTCCATCTTTGGCGCGGAGAAGCCCGTCATAGACAAGGATGCGCTCGACACACGGCTTGCCGCGGCGGTGCTTCTGGTAGATGCCGCCCGCGCCGACGAGGACTACACGAGCGGGGACAAGGCGCGCATCACCGAGATTCTGAAATACCGCTTTCACATGAGCGACGGCGATGTGACTGACCTGCTGGCCCTTGCCGAGGAGCGCGCCGAAGGCAGCGTCAATCTTCACCGCTTTACTTCCACGGTGAAGGACAACTGGTCCGAGGAAGACCGCATCCGGCTGATCGAGCTGTTGTGGGAGGTCGCCTTCGCCGACGGCAAGATCCACGCCTATGAGGACCACTTGATTCGCCGGGTGGCCGGGCTCATTTACGTGACCGACCGCGAGCGCGGTGAAGCGCGCAAGCGGGTGGCCGAACGGCTGGGGCTCGGCCCCGCGTAACCCAGGAAGGCGCAGGATTCCTTCAAATGACCTATGTGGTGGTGGACGCTTGCATCAAGTGCAAACTCATGGATTGCGTCGAGGTGTGCCCGGTGGATTGCTTCTACGAGGGCGAAAACATGCTGGTGATCCACCCCGATGAATGCATCGATTGCGGGGTCTGCGAGCCCGAATGCCCGGTCGAGGCCATCAAGCCCGATACCGAGGGCGATCTTGAGTGGTGGATCGAGCTGAACCGGGAATATTCCGAAAAATGGCCCAATATCACCCTAAAAGGCGAACCCCCCGAAGATCACAAGCAATACGAGAGCGAGGCCGGGAAATACCAGAAATACTTCAGCCCCAAGCCCGGCGAAGGGTCATAAAATCGTAGCATTTCAGCGGCCTTTTGCGCCGCAGCAGGCTTGCTTCCCTCCACGGCCAATTTGTGCTAATTTTATTACACAATAGCTGCCCTTTTAGAGGGTACGCCGCCCGTTTCCCCGTGCAGGGGGGCGGGCGTTGCCTTGCCGGCCGGTAGCTAGGGAAGGTCCGGAACCCCCGGATCCGCTGGGACAAATGAAAGGTACCGGCTTGGCCTGTTGAAAAGCCGCGTGGCCCCCTGTTTCGGGGGCGGAGGGGTTCGAGAAAGCCCGGGGGGCGTGTCCTCACGGGCCCCACGTTTCGCACCCCGGCAAGGCTAAAGGGTCCGCACTTTAAAAAAGAAGGCGGAACAAGGGGTTGGAGAAATGGCGACTGGGAGCGGGCCGGATGAGCGGCCCGCAAAAAGGGCCCCATCGCACCCATGAAACGCGATTGAGAAGTGAATATGGCGACGAAACGAAAAGCACCTAAGACCCAAACCAAAGCAAAGAATGCGGCGAAAAGCTCGGTCGCCGCGAAAACCAAAGCCGCCGCGAAGAAGGCGGCGGCGAAAAAACCTCCGGTGAAGAAAGCGCCCGTGAAGAAAGCCGCAGTGAAAAAGGCCCCTAAAGCCCCTGCCAAAAAGCCGGTAGCGAAGAAAGCCGCCAGCCCCGCGCCCAAGAAGGACACGGCCAAAAAGGCTGCGCCCGCCCCCAAGCCCGTAGCCCCGAAAAAGGCGGCAGCGCCTGCAAAACCGGCCAAGCCCGACTTCAAGAAGAAAGAACACATCGTCTATCCGGCGCACGGGGTGGGCCAGATCGTCGATATCGAAGACCGCGAAGTGGCGGGGATCAACCTCTCGCTTTATGTGATCACCTTCGAGAAGGACAAGATGACCTTGCGGGTGCCCATCGCCAAGGCCAAGGCGGTCGGAATGCGGCGGGTTTCCGGGCCGGACGTGATCAAAAACGCCCTCACCACGCTCAAGGGCCGGGCCCGCATCAAGCGCACCATGTGGTCGCGCCGGGCCCAAGAATACGAGGCCAAGATCAATTCGGGCGACCTGATTTCCATTGCCGAGGTGGTGCGCGATCTCCATCGCGGCGAGGGCCAGCCCGAACAGTCCTATTCCGAGCGTCAGCTTTATGAAGCCGCCATCGACCGCATGGCCCGGGAAGTGGCCGCCGCCGACGGCATCGGCGAGGACGCGGCCGTGAGAAAGCTCGAAAGCGTGCTTCACAAGGACGCAGCTTGAGAAACGGGCAAACCGCGGGGAAGCCCCGGGGATAAGCAAGCGGCCCGCGCGGGAATTATCCCCGGCGCGGGCCGTTTTTGTTGACCTATCATTGAACCAAGATTCAACATCTTTGACCTTGCGCTAAACCAGATTGACCCATCTCTAAACCGAATGTGATGGGCGCATGGCAGCTTTGCGGACCCCACCCCTTTACTTGACTAATTTAGTCACCTATTTTGTGTTTTAGAATCTCTCCAAATAAAGGAATGCGCGTAAAGAGTGCATATCTGGGAGATAAACGCAAAAGTGAGTAAAACGTAAGCCATGGCCTTTATCGACACGCCCGAGACCCTGAAAGCCAATCGCCGCTTCATCCGCTCCGCCATGAAGGCGCCGGTGCTGGAAGCAAGCCACGAGCTTGAGCTCGCGCGCCGCTGGCGCGAGGCGGGCGACGAGCGGGCGCTGCACGAGCTGACACAAGCCTATATGCGGCTCGTTATTTCCATGGCGACCAAGTTCCGCAATTACGGCCTGCCCATGGGCGATCT
>JANQLJ010000057.1 GCA_028280665.1 Alphaproteobacteria bacterium | reverse complement strand
AAGTACCGATCTTGTCGTGCTCACTGGGCCGCCGCTTCCTTCTTGGCGCGCTTTTCGGCCTTCAGGGCCTCGTCCGCCGCCGTCACCTTGTCGTGGACCGCCTCAAGAGCGGTCGTGATCTGCTCGCCGAAATCGCTGCCCGCAAGATCGATGGCAAGGTCGAGCGCCGCGGCAAACCCCAGCGCATCGGTGCCCCCATGGCTCTTCACAACAAGGCCATTGAGCCCCAGAAAAACGCCGCCATTGGCTTTGCGCGGGTCCATCCTGTCGCGCAGGGCCCGGAGCCCGCCAGAGGCAAGCAGCGCCCCCAGTTTGGCAAGCGGCGAGCTTGTAAGCGCGCCCCGCAGATAGTGCGCCGCAAGTTTTGCCGTACCTTCCGCGGTCTTTAGCGCAATGTTGCCGGTAAACCCGTCGGTCACCGCCACATCAACCTCGCCCGCGGAGATATCGTCGCCTTCGATATAGCCCACATAATCGATGGGCAGGTCCGCCGCGCGCAGCAGGGCATCGACGGCCTTTACCGCCTCGTTGCCCTTCACGTCTTCCGAGCCGACGTTCAAAAGACCGACGCGCGGGCGCTGGCGATGAAGCACCACATGCGCGAACGCTTCACCCAGAATGGCAAAGTCAACGAGCTGCTTGATGTCCGAATCCACATTAGCGCCCACATCGAGCACCAAGGCCTCACCGCTGACGGTCGGCCAAATCGCGGCAATGGCCGGGCGCGCAACGCCCGGGAAGGTCCGCAACTGGATCTTCGACATGGCCATCAGCGCGCCGGTGCTGCCCGCCGATATGACCGCCTCGGCGCGTTTTACCTTGACTGCGGTAATCGCCATCGCCATGGACGATTTGCGCCCCTGGCGCACGGCCTGGGCGGGCTTGGCGTCCATGGGAACCGCATCGGGTGTGTGGTGGATTTCAGCAGATGCAGCAAGCGCGTCATGCCGGGCAAGGTGCGGCGCCATCTTCGCTTCGTCGCCAAACAGCAAAAAGCGCGCGTGGGGGTTACGTTCAAGGGAAAGAGCGCAGCCATCGATAACGATGCCGGGGGCATGATCGCCCCCCATTGCGTCGACGGCTATGTTGACGGTTTGGCTCACGTATTGCCTCAGGCGAGCCGTTAGCCCCTAAACAGAGCCTTCGGCCTCAACGACTTCACGGCCGTCATAATACCCGCAAGATGCACAAATGTGGTGCGGCCGTTTGGTCTCGCCGCAATTGGGGCATTCGTTGATGGCATTTGCTCTCAGCGCATCATGGGCGCGGCGCATATTGCGCCGTGACGGCGTTGTTTTTCTTTTGGGTACAGCCATTTCGCTATCTCTCTGACTTGCCGTGGACCCGGCGGCCGCCGGACGGCACAGGCGGGGGAACATACCGATTTTGCCGCCGATTACAACACCTCCCGCAGCGGGCGGCTTCAACCCTTGTCTTCGGGCGGAGAAGCGCCTTTTTTGAGCCCGGAAAGAACCGCAAACGGTGAGATTTTTCCGGGACTTTCGCGGACTTCCTCAAATTCCACACCAGGTTTGCGGGGATAGGGATCAAGGCCCAGCACCAGATGCTGGACGATGGCCTCCCCCGCATCGAAAGCCCCACCTTCGAGAATCTCCGGCGGCTCCTCGCTCTCAGGGTCGAGCACCAACTCCTCCTCAGGCGCCGCCATGGCGATTTCATCATCAGGATCGGCATAGCGCGCTTCAAACTGTTCATCGATGGGAGCTTCGAACTCGTCCAGACTGACGACACAGCGGCGGGTCATGGTGCCGTTCACATGAGCGGTCAGCCGCGCGCCTGTTTGGCGCCAGCGCTTGACGGTCACTTGCGCGGTCAGCGCGCCGACCCTCTCGACGCCGAGGCGTCCCGCGATTGCTGCCCGCTCCGCCTCATCGGCTTCGACGGTGAACTCAAGCCCGCCCTTGCCGACCTCATTCACCCGCACCGGACGCGATAGTTCTTGGGGCTCCAGCGCGCTCATAACCGTGCTCCAAACTCAACGGATGCGAACGCCAGCTTCCCCCGCGTCCATGTTCTGTGATCGAGCAAAGCAAGGGTGCCAAGACTGCCGATCATGTACCGCGCCACATCTTCGATGACCCGAGGCCCCGGGCCTGCCCCCCGGTAGAGGTTCCGCTCAATCGCTTCCTCAAGACCGGCGAGGCCCCCATCGGCAAGGCCGGACTCGTACGCGGCGAGACGCCCGTAAAAGGCTTCCGCCGCCTGGCGCATCTTTTTGGGCACGCGCGGGTCGCTTACCCCCATGTTGCGGAAGGAAGTATCGATATTGGCAAACAACGCATCGAGGAAGGCTTGGTTGAGGTCCTTGAGCGCCGGATCATGCCGCATGGCCCGCATCACGAGAAACGCATGCAGCGCCAGTAAATCGAACCTGCCGGTGACCGTGTCGGCAACGTCGCCGGCCTCATAGAAGCTGGTGTTGCGCGCCTGGGTCAGAACAGCGCGCAAGATGGCGTCCGCGGTCCGCCGGTTTCGCCGGTGCGTTTTTGAGAAAACCCGCAGAAAACCGAGCATGGCTTGACACCGCTTCGCCAAAGGTGGGGAAATAGCGCGCTTGAACTAGGCGAGCAGGCACGCTAGGTCAACGCCCGTGAGTATTCCAGGGGAGTGAAGCGGTATGAGCAAGGGATCGGAACGGGGAGTGAAACTGGTGCTCGCGGCCCTCATTGCCGGGTCGATCGGCATGGCGGGCTGCTCGAAAATCGAGCGCAGCCGCGGGTACGTGCCCGACGCCTCGGACCTTGCCGAGATTACCATTGGAACCGACAACAAACTTTCCGTTCGGGATAGCCTCGGCTCGCCGTCAACAGTTGGCACCTTTGACGACGATGCCTGGTACTACATCCGCTCCCGCCATGAACGCATGGCCTTCTTCGAGGAAGAGGTGGTCGCCCGCGAAGTGGTTGCCATCTATTTCGATGATCAGGACCGGGTCGAGGACATTGCCCATTACGGCCTTCAAGACGGCATGGTGGTGAGTTATTCCACGCGCAAAACGCCCACGCGCGGCCGCGAACTTACAATCCTTGAACAGCTTCTCGGAAACGTGGGCCGGTCCACGGTGCCCATAGGACCTTAATCGGGTACCTAGATAGGTTTTAGCAGATTAAAAAAGGCCGCGGCGGTTTCCCGTCGCGGCCTTTGTTTGTTTGAGATTACCCTTAGAGCCCCGCGAGAACCGCAAGCAGTAACAACGCCACGATGTTGGTGATCTTGATCATCGGGTTCACGGCGGGGCCGGCGGTGTCCTTGTAGGGATCGCCGACCGTATCGCCGGTGACCGCCGCCTTGTGCGCCTCGGAGCCTTTGCCGCCGAAGTTGCCGTCCTCAATGTACTTCTTGGCGTTGTCCCATGCACCGCCCCCGGCGGTCATGGAGATCGCCACGAAGAGGCCGGTCACGATCACCCCGAGCAACATGGCGCCCACGGCGGACACAGCCGCGGACTTGTCCGCTACCCAGTTCACCAAAAGGAACAGCACGATGGGCGAAAGCACCGGCAACATAGACGGCACCACCATCTCGCGGATGGCCGCGCGCGTGAGCATGTCCACCGCGCGGGCGTAATCGGGCCTGTCTTCGCCCTTCATGATACCCGGCTTCTCTTTGAACTGGCGGCGCACTTCCTCGACCACCGACTGGGCGGCGCGGCCCACGGACTGCATGCTGAGCGCACTGAACAGGTACGGCAGCAAGCCACCAACAAAGAGGCCCACCACGACCCACGGATTGGTCAGCGAGAAGTTCGGTGCAACGCCCAGGAAGAAGCTGAACTGATCCGACGAGGCATGTCCCGCAAAGTGGCGCAGGTCCTCCGTGTACGCGGCAAAGAGCACCAGCGCGCCAAGGCCTGCCGAGCCGATGGCATAGCCCTTTGTCACCGCCTTGGTGGTGTTGCCCACCGCATCGAGGGCATCAGTGGTTTTGCGCACCGACTCATCGAGGTTCGCGCCTTCGGCAATGCCGCCCGCATTGTCGGTTACAGGACCGAACGCATCGAGCGCCACCACCATGCCCGCAAGGGCGAGCATGGTCGTCACCGCAATAGCAATCCCGAAGAGCCCGGCTAGTGAATACGTGGTGATGATCCCCACGACAATCACGATGGCCGGCAGCGCGGTCGCTTCCATGGAAACCGCAAGGCCCTGGATCACGTTGGTGCCGTGGCCCGTTACCGAAGCCTTGGCCACCGACTTCACCGGGCGGAAGCCGGTGCCGGTGTAATACTCGGTAATCCAGATAATAAGGCCCGTCACCGCGAGGCCGACGATGCCGCAGATGTAAAGGTCCATGCCGCTGAACTCAGCACCGCCGATCGGGCCCAGGCCAATCACCGCGTTGATCACGAAGTAAAGCGCAATGAGCGACAAGACGGCACTGGCGATGAAGCCCTTATAAAGCGCCATCATGATGTTCTGGCTTTTGCCCAAGCGGACAAAGAACGTGCCGATGATCGAGGCGATGATGCACGTCCCGCCAATCGCCAGCGGCAGGATCATCAGGTTGACGGCGGAGAAGAAGATAGAGGCGAGCACCATGGTGGCAACGATGGTCACCGCATAGGTCTCAAAAAGGTCGGCTGCCATACCGGCGCAGTCGCCCACATTGTCACCCACATTGTCGGCGATGGCCGCGGGGTTGCGCGGATCGTCTTCAGGCAGGCCCGCTTCGATCTTGCCCACCATATCGCCGCCCACGTCGGCGCCCTTGGTAAAGATGCCCCCACCAAGACGGGCGAAGATGGAAATGAGCGAGGCGCCGAAGCCAAGCGCCACCAGGGCATCCACCAGCGTGCGGTCATTGGTGTTGATGCCGAGAAGCCCCGTGAGGATCATGTAGTAGCCCGCGACACCAAGGAGCGCGAGACCAGCGACGAGCATTCCCGTCACCGCCCCTGAACGGAACGCAATGGAAAGGCCCGCGCCAAGGCTTTGGCGGGCCGCTTCCGTGGTCCGCACGTTCGCCCGCACCGACACGAGCATGCCGACATAGCCCGCAGCGCCCGAAAGGATCGCGCCGATCAAGAAACCCACGCCAACTTTCCAGCCGAGCAGGAACATGATCACGACGAAGACGACCGCGCCCACAATGGCGATGGTCGTATATTGCCGGTTGAGATAGGCGCCCGCGCCTTCCTGAATGGCGCCCGCGATTTCCTGCATGCGTTCATTGCCGGGGCTGGCGGCAAGAATGCTGCGCGCGGTGAAAAGACCGTAGAGAATTGCGGCAAACCCCGACGCAATCACAAGCCACAGAACCGTGTTCATTGTGATGTCCTTTTTTGTCTTGTTGGGAAGGCGTGAGATGGTGTGGCCCGTTCCCGGCCCGCCCTCATCGTGATTCCGGAACGAAAGCGGCGGGAACATGCCAAATGTGCCCTGCAAAGGCAACCGGGCCTGGAATCAGCCGGGCCAGAAGCTTACAGGCCTCAGAGGTGGGTAAAGCCGCGCCTTGCCAATTGGAGTTCCTTGCCCCCCTTCATAACGCGGACGCCCTCGCCCTCCGCAACCTCGCCGACCTCAGTGACCGCTACATCCCCCCCTTGAGGTACCGCGGCGCCCGGCGGCATGGTGAAGAGCAGCTCATAATCGTCGCCGCCTGTCAGCAGTTCCTCAAGCGTGGCACCCCCCCCTTCCAGCGCCGCCCGCGCTTGGGGTGAAAACGGAACCCTGTCAGCGTCGATAACGAGGCGGGCGTTCGAGGCCCCGGCAATGTGCCAGGCGTCAGCCACAAGACCATCGGAAACATCAATCGCAGCGCTGGCATGGCCTCTCAAACTTTGGCCGAGGGAAAGCCGCGGCGTGGGGCACTCCAGACGATCGATCAAATAGGCCTTTGCGCCCGCGTCGAGAGCTTCGCATTCACCCCGCGCCGCCTTGAGCCCCAGCGCACCGTCGCCGATTGTGCCGCTCACAAAGATGCGGTCGCCCGGCTTGGCGCCGCTGCGCAGAAGCGCACCGCCTGTTGGAACCGTCCCCATCGCCGTCAGCGAAAGCGCGACCGGGCCCGGCGTTGTCACCGTGTCGCCGCCCATGAGCGTAATCCCCAACACGGTCTGATCGGCGCGAAGGCCTTCCACGAACTTTGCCAGCCAATCACGGGCGCCATCCTTGGTGACTTGGACGCCCAGCCAATAGCCCAGGGGTGCCGCGCCCATGGCCGCAAGATCGGAGAGATTCACGCGCAAGAGCTTCTGCGCGACTTTGCGGGGGTCGGTCCCCGCAGGAAAGTGAACCCCTTCCACGAGTGTGTCCGTTGTGACCACCGCTTCCTGGCTTTGGGGGATCTGTATGAGGCTTGCGTCATCGGTAAGCCCCAACGCGCCAGGGCCGGTAGCAAGGGGCGCAAAGAGGTCCGCAATCAGCTCGAACTCGTCCATAAAGCCCTACCCTGCCAGCTCCCCCGCCCGGTATCCATGAGCCAGCTTGTCGAGAACGCCGTTCACGAAACCCACTTCTTCACCTTCGAAGAAACTTTCGGCAAGGCGTACATACTCGGCGATAGTGACTTTCGGCGGCACATCGGTGCGGTGGAGAAGCTCATAAGCGCCAGCCCGGAGAATGGCGCGCACCGTTGCGTCAAGCCGCGCAAGGCTCCAGCCCTCGGCGAGAATTTCATTGACCGCCCGGTCGATATCCACCTGATGGTCCACGATCCCGCGCAGCAAGTCGGTAAAGAACGCCTCGTCCGCGCTCGGTAGGCTGACGCCTTCTACTTCGGAGCCGAAGCGGTGCTGCACAAACTCTTCGATGACGTTATCGACCGGCGTTGCCGCCGCTTCCATTTGATAGAGCGCTTGCACGGCACCTAGCCGCGCGGCGCTGCGGCTTTCGGGTTCGTATCGCGTTTTGCCGGTCATTTGGATTTTGAGGAATTCAGTTTCCGCTTGAGCTCAACCATAGCAACGCAAGCCCGCGCCGCATCGCCGCCCTTGTCGCGGCCGTACCGGCTTGCCCGCACATCGGCCTGGGCTTTTGTGTCCACTGTCAGAATGCCGTTGCCCACGGCAAGCTCGTGCTTCACTGAAAGGTCCGTCAGCCCCCGTGCGGATTCGTTCGCCACCACGTCATAGTGCGAGGTCTCGCCGCGAATGACGCAGCCCAGCGCCACGAACCCGTCGAACGCGCGCTGCGACTTGCCGCGCTTTTTGCGGCCCATGGCAACGGCGGCGGGGATTTCGAAAACGCCGGGTACTTGCACGCGCTCGAACGTACCGCCCGCGGCTTCGATAACCGCCCGCGCGCCCTCGAAAAGCTCGTCCGCGATGTCTTCGTAAAAGCGCGCCTCAACGATGAGGATATGAGGGCCGTTTGCCATAAACGCCTTCCTACTCAGCTTTGATAGGCCGGTGTCCTACAATGCTGAGGCCATAGCCTTCAAGCCCCACGATTTTGGTGGGCGTATTTGAAAGCAGGGTCATTTTCGAAATGCCGAGATCGAGCAGGATTTGCGCGCCCACGCCGAACTCGCGCAGGCGGCGGGGCTCGTCATTAGGGGCCGTGCTTTGACCGCGCAGCATGTCGGAGACGACGGTGCTGCGCGTGTCGCGGATCAGCACCACAACGCCGCGGCCTTCCTTGTCGATAATGCGCATGGCATCGCGGAGCTGATGGCTGCGGTCGCCTTTCTTCGCAAGCACGTCCTCGAAGACGTTCACGGCATGCATCCGCACCAGCACTGGCTCGTCGCCGGAGATATCCCCTTTCACAAGGGCGATATGCTCGGCGTATTCAATCTTGTTGATATAGACCTTGAGGTCGAAGGTACCCGCGTCGCCGGTCTCAAACGTGGTCTCGATAGCCCGGTGAAGGAAGTGGTCGTGCTTGCGGCGGTAAGCGATGAGGTCGGCAATGGTCCCCACCTTGAGCCCATGAAGCTGCGCGAACTTCACGAGGTCCGGCAAGCGCGCCATGGTCCCATCGTCGTTCATCACCTCGCAGATGACGCCCGAGGGGTTGAGCCCCGCAAGCCGCGCAATATCAACGGCGGCTTCGGTATGTCCCGTGCGCACCAGCACGCCGCCATCCCGCGCCACCAGCGGAAACACATGCCCGGGCGTTACGATGTCCCCAGCGCCCTTGGTGGGGTCGATGGCGGTGGCAATGGTCAGCGCACGGTCATGGGCCGAGATGCCGGTCGAGACGCCCTCTTTGGCCTCGATGGAAACCGTAAACGCCGTCTGGTGCCGAGTCTGGTTGTTGCGCGACATAAGCTCGAGGTCGAGCGCCTTGGCACGTTCTTGCGTCATCGAAAGGCAAATGAGCCCGCGGCCATAGCGCGCCATGAAGTTAATCGCTTCCGGCGTTGCCATTTGCGCCGGGATGATCAGATCGCCTTCGTTTTCCCGGTCTTCCGCATCAACCAGAATAAACATGCGCCCGTTGCGCGCGTCCTCGATAATTTCCTGGGGGCTCGCGAGAAAATCGCGGTAGGTGGTCATGCGGCGGCCTCCTTAAGGCGCGCCACGTAACGCGCCAGGACATCGATTTCGAGATTGACTTTTTGCCCCTTTGTCGCCTCGCCGAACGTGGTCACTTCAAGCGTATGAGGGATCACGTTGACGCCGAATGTGTCGCCTTCCACATCGTTCACCGTGAGCGAGACCCCATCGAGGGTGATCGAGCCTTTCGGTGCAATATAGGGAACAAGTGGCGCGGGCGCCTTGAAAACGAACCGCACCGAGTCCCCCTCCGGCGTGACAGAGTCCACCAGCGCCACACCATCCACGTGACCCAGCACTATGTGCCCGCCCATTTCATCGCCGAGTTTCAAGGACCGCTCCAGGTTAACGGCCGCGCCTTCTTTCCAGTCGCCAAAGCTGGTCTTGCTCAAGGTCTCTTCGGAAACGTCAACGGCGAACCAGTTCCCATCTTTGTCGTTGCCCTTGTCAACAACAGTCAGGCAAGCGCCGGAACAGGCGATCGACGCGCCGATGTCAATCGTCTCCGCCGTAAAGGCAGTTCCGATGACGATACGGGTATCGCCCTTCTTCTCAATGGACCGCACGCGGCCCTTGTCGGTCACAATGCCTGTGAACATGGCCTCACCTTATCGTATTTTGATCAGTGGTCGTCGTCTCAATTGCATAAGTTTCCGCAACGTCTTTACCAAACTTCTCTTTGCCGAGTAACTTTAGGTGAATACCTTCCGCAACGTTATCGACGCCGAGCGCCTGAAGCGCCGGCAATCCATCGCCGCCAAGGATCAGCGGCGCGCGAAACCACACGATCCTGTTCACTAACTTGGCCCTCAGAAGTGCCGCGGCAAGGTGCGAGCCGCCCTCCACCAGCACCCGCGTAATGCCCTTCCTAGCGAAGGCTTCCAGCGCCAGCCGCACGTTGAGGCCGTGGCCTTCGGTCTCCGGTACGTCAATAACGGTGACGCCCACATCTTCAAAGGCCTTGCGCCGCTCGCGCGCGGCCCCGGCGCTTGTCACCACCCAGGTGGGCACCTCCTGCGCCGTCGCCACCAGTTTTGAGGTCAGCGGCAGGCGGAGCCGCCCGTCCGCGACAACCCGGATGGGCGAGCGGTCCTCGAACCCGTCAAGGCGGCAAGTAAGTTCGGGGTTGTCCATGATTGCCGTGTTCGAGCCCACCAAGACGGCGTCGTGTTCCGCGCGCAAGTAATGGGCGCCCGCGCGCGCCGCCTCGCCGGTAATCCACTGGCTATCCCCTGAATGCGTCGCGATGCGCCCATCCAGCGAGGTCGCAAGCTTGAGCGTGACCATGGGGCGCTTGTGCAGCAACACAGAGAAGAACCCCAGATTGATCTCGTGCGCCGCGCCGCCGCATACGTCTTCGGCAACCTCGATCTCAGCAGCCTTGAGCCCCGCAATGCCTTTACCGGCGGTGCGGGGGTCCGGATCGCGAATGGCGATCACCGCCCGCCTGATGCCCGCTTCGATGAGTTTGTTTGCGCAAGGCGGCGTTTCGCCCTCGTGGGCGCAAGGCTCGAGGGTCACATAGGCGGTTGCGCCGCGCGCCGCCTCGCCTGCCCGG
>JANQLJ010000054.1 GCA_028280665.1 Alphaproteobacteria bacterium | reverse complement strand
TTGAGACCATCGGCGGCCTTGCGGAGCGGGCTCGCCGCCGCGCTCATCCCGGCCTTGCCGACACTGGCGATCCCAGCTGCGATGCCGGGCGCGCCGCCTCCTGTTGCGGAACTGCCCAGCCGATAGGCAGTCGAGGCGCCGCCCGCGAGGGAAGCCGCTCCTCGCGCGCCTGCGCCGACCGCTCCAGCCGCCATGCCGCCCGCCATCGCGCCGCCGACCGCGAGACCGCCAGCTGCTAACCCGGTTCCAACGGCTGCCCCGGCACCGAGCTGCGGGCCGCCGGAGACGATGCCGTTGGCGATGCCAGGGCCGAAGATGCCGAGCGCCAGGAGAGACAGCGCTGCAAGCACGACGGCCATCGCGTCTTCGATGGTGGGCTCGCCGGTGAAACCGGCGGTGAACTCGCCGAAGATGGTCGAGCCGATCCCAACGATGACCGCGAGCACCAGGACCTTCACGCCCGAGGAGGTGACGAGACCGGGCACACGTTCGGCGCCGCTGGGTGTAGCCGCGGCTGAGCATGCGCTCGACGAAATCGTCGTGTTTCGCCTGGATGTTCGAATCCTTTTTGGACTCAAAACTGATCACGGGCAGCAGGTCCTCAACCTGGCTGAACATGCGCTTCTCGATCACCGTGCGCAGCTTCTCGTAAGAGGTCCAGGCCGGGTTCTTGCCGCCGTGCTGGGCGCGGGCGCGCAGGGCGAACTTGACCACTTCGTTACGGAAGTCCTTGGGATTGGCGATCCCGGCGGGCTTTTCGATCTTCGAAAGCTCTTGGTTCAGAAGCTCCCGGTCCATGAGCTGGCCCGTATCGGCGTCCTTGTAGTCCTGATCTTCGATCCACGCATCCGCATAGGAGATGTAGCGGTCAAAGAGGTTCTGTCCGTACTCGGAATAGCTTTCGAGGTAAGCCTTCTGAATCTCCTTGCCGATAAAGTCCGCATAGCGCGGGGCAAGTTCGGCCTTGATGAACTCAAGAAACTTCTTTTCCTGGTCATCGGCGAACTGCTCGCGCCGGATAGCGCTTTCGATCACATACATGAGATGGACCGGATCGGCGGCCACCTCTTCTGTGTCGAAGTTGAAGGTCTCGGACAGCACCTTGAAGGCAAAGCGCGTGGAAATCCCGCTCATGCCTTCGTCAACGCCCGCCGCGCTCTTGTATTCCTGCAGCGACTTCGCCTTGGGGTCGGTGTCCTTCAGCTTCTCGCCGTCATAGACGCGCATCTTGGAATAGAGGTTTGAGTTCTCATGTTCCTTGAGCCGCGTCATCACCGAGAAGCGCGAGAGCATCTGCAGGGTTTCCGGCGCGCACGGGGCGGCGCCAAGTTCGGATTCGTCCACCAGCTTGCCGTAGATTTTGGTTTCTTCCGTCACGCGCAAGCAATAAGGCACCTTCACCACGCAAATGCGGTCGAGGAAGGCTTCGTTGTTCTTGTTGCTTTTGAAAAGCGCCCACTCGGCTTCATTGGAGTGCGCCAGCACGCCGCCCGAAAACGGGATCGGCCCGAGCGACTCGGTGCCGATATAGTTGCCTTCCTGGGTGGCGGTCAGCAGCGGGTGCAGCACCTTGATCGGCGCCTTGAACATCTCAACGAATTCGAGAATGCCCTGGTTCGCATAAGAAAGACCGCCGGAATAGCTGTAAGCGTCCGGGTCGTTTTGCGCATAGTGCTCGAGCTTACGGATGTCGACCTTGCCCACCAGCGCCGAGATGTCCTGATTGTTCTCATCGCCCGGTTCGGTTTTGGCGATGCCGATTTGCCGGAGCTTCGAGGGGTAAAGCCGCACCACTTCGAACTTGGAAATGTCGCCGCCAAACTCGTCCAGCCGCTTCACCGCCCAGGGGCTCATGATGCCGGTAAGACGGCGGCGCTCGATGCCGTATTTTTCTTCCAGCACGTCGGCCATTTCGCCGTTGGGCTGGAACAGGCCCAGCGGGCTTTCGAAAACCGGGCTGACCTGATCGCCGGCCTTCAGCACATAGATGGGTTCTTTCTCCATCAAGTCTTTAAGGCGCTCGGCCAATGAGGACTTGCCGCCCCCCACCGGGCCGAGGAGATAGAGAATCTGGCGCCGTTCTTCGAGGCCCTGGGCGGCGTGCACGTAATAGCCCACGATCCGTTCGATCGTGTCTTCCATGCCGAAGAAGCCTTCGAAGGACGGATAGTGTTTGATCGTCCGGTTAAAGAAGATCCGCGAAAAGCGCGGGTCCTTCGAGGTGTCGATGTGCTCGGGCTCCCCGATGGCCGCGACCATGCGCTCGGCCGAACTTGCGTACATCATCGGATTGTCGCGCGCGGCCAAAAGGAAATCGCGCAGCGACATCGCTTCGTGCCGCACTCTGTCATAGGTTTCGGAATACAAATCGAAGATGTCGCGTTCTTCGGTCATGACTTTGTCCACCTTAGTTCCTCCCGCCCGCGCCGCTTATTGCGCTTCCTGGGGTCACTGTGGCGCGTCCGCTGTCAGGGCTCGGATCCCATCGCACGCCCTCGGTGGGGTCCTCTGACGTCCCGTCCGGCTTCGCGGGCAAGGTAAACGCCGCGCAAAGCCAGCTTCATCCTGCACCCACTTTACGGGCACCAAGGTTAAGATGGGGGAAACAATGAATCGAAAGGTCCGTGCGGAGCCTTTTGCGTTCACCCATCCCCTGAAGCCAACCTGCCTGCGCAGGTTACCTTGGTGCTCGCCCCGCCATCTTCCGATGGCACCGGTTCTTGCGCCGGTGCTGTTACATTAAAACACGATTTACGACTCTTAAGAAGAACATAAGCGTGGTTTGCTTGTCGGCAAACGCAAAAAACAGTATTCTTCGAGTGCGGAACAATTTTGTGATGCGCGTACCCCGTTGGGGGCGTATTGCGGCCTGGAAGTGGCCACAATCCGTGCTCAATTTGTATGCCTACGCGATTGCGGGGTTCTTTTGCTCCGCCCGCGAGTTAAGAGGAGGGTTCGACGTGATCGCCGTCCGGCGAGCGAGGGAAGGTGACTGTGCTGCCATGGGCCGCATTTATGTGGACGCATGGCAGGACACTTATCCCGGGTTGCTCCCCGACCGCGGCTTGCTTGCCATGTCGCCCGACCGTCATGCGGCCCATTGGGCCCATGAGATTTCCGGCCAAACCGCGAAAGAGGCCTTTCTGGTCGCAACCATGCCCCGCCATGGGGTGATTGGTCTGGCGAGCGCGGGCCCCTCGCGCACTCGCGATCTGCCGTTCGGGGCGGAGGTGTTTACCCTTTACGTCGATCCCAACCATCAGCGGCATGGCGCGGGGCGGCTGCTTTTGGAAAATCTGTTCAATGCCATGCGTCAGGCGGGCCAGCGCTCGGCCGTTATCTGGGCGCTGTCGGGCAATCCGGCGCGGACGTTCTACGAACGGCTCGGTGGCGCGGAAGTGGCGCGGCGCGTGCGCACCACCTTCGGCGAACGGCACGAGGAAATCGCCTTCGGCTGGCCTGATCTTGTGCTTGGCGACGGGGCGCGGGCGGCGGAGAATTAGCCTCTCAACAGTTTGGGTGTCAGGTAGTCCGTGAAATGCGCGGCTCCGGGGGCAATCGCGTCCCACGCCCCGCTTTCCAAGGTGAACACCGCAAGCCCGGAGGTCGGCAATTTGGGTGGCCCGCCATCTTTGCCAAGGGCGCCCGCAAGCTCCTCCAGCCCCGGATTGTGGCCGATCACCAGCAGCGCGGATGCGCCCGGATCGGCGGCGCGGATGGCGCTTAGGATTTCTCCCGCCGAAGCAAGATAAAGCCCGTCTTCGAAGAGAGTGGGAATGTCCGGGCCCAGCACGTCAAGCACATGGCGGCAGGTCTCGACCGTCCGGCGCGCGCTCGAACAGAGCACCAGATCAGGCACATAGCCGCGGGCCTTCATGGCGGCGGCCATGGCGGGTGCGTCGTCATTGCCGCGGGCGTTGAGCGCCCGGTCCCGGTCTTCCGAGGAGGGGCTGTCCGCGGCTGCCTTGGCATGGCGCAGTAGATAAAGCGTCTTCATGGCCGCCCCTTAGTCTTTCCCGGGTAACCTGTACCTGTTTGAGTCTGGGCCCGTTCGCCCCTCTCGATCAAGGCGGGAATCCGGCCTAGAGTGAGGGCCATGGACCTTCTGATCGACGGGCCCGAGGACGCGGCCTTTATCATCGTCTTTGCGCATGGCGCCGGGGTCGGCATGGACGCGCCGTTCATGACGGCCATTGCCCAGGGCCTTGCCGAAAAGGGCTTTCGCGTCGCGCGCTTTGAGTTTCCTTACATGGCCAAGACCCGCGAAGACGGCACCCGCCGGCCGCCGGACCGGGTGCCGGACCTTGCGCAAGCCTTCGGGGTTGCGGTCAGCGCGGCGGGCGCGGAACCGCACCGTCTTATTCTTGCGGGCAAAAGCATGGGCGGGCGGCTCGCCACCATACTGGCGGGCACGGCGGGCGCCCAAGCCGCGATTGCTTTCGGCTATCCGTTTCATCCACCGGACAAACCGGAAAACCTCCGTACACAGCACCTTGAGGGGATCGAAACGCCGACGCTCATTTGTCAGGGCACGCGCGACCGGTTCGGGACCCGGGAAGAGGTTGAAGGCTACAAGCTCTCGCCCGCGGTCGAGTTTTGCTGGCTCGAGGACGGCGATCACAGCTTCAAGCCGCGCGAGTCAAGCGGGCGGACCGAGCTTCTCAATTGGACCGAAGCAGTGAATGCTGCGGCGTCCTTCCTCGAAAAGCTGGCGAAAAGGGTTCGCTAAAAAGGGGCCGCTAAAGCGTCATGTGACGAGCGCGGGCGGACCACTCGATGGCGCCCGAATGAAGCCGGGCGAGCCGCAACGAATCCCGGATCACTTCGAGCACGCGAAGCTCTTCCTGGTCCACCGCTTCGTCAGCGGCCGCCACTTCGACCGCACAAGCATAAGCCGTCTCGTAAAGCCGCTCGGGCAAGCACTCGCGCACAATATCCACCACCGATTGGACACCGTCGTCCTCGCGGGCGAGCAGCTCGCCGCATTCCTCGGCGACGCTTACCAGTTGGTCGGCGTCGAACCCGCGAAAGACGGGAAACTTCCGCACGATCCCGCCGATAGTCAGAAGTTCGGCGTCGGTCATGTCGGCGTCCGCCGCCGAGACCAGAACCATCAGATAGATAAGCGCCTTGTGAGGCGTGATTTCCTGGCTCATGGGGTGTCCGTTTTCCTGGTTGCTTAGCTTACTCGTCGGGTTCAGCCGCGGCGGACCATAGGCGCTCGCCCCGCCAAGGGCAAGCCGCCCTAAGCCATCTCAATCTGCAAGAAAGGCGCCGGTCGCCCCGATGGCTTCGGCAAGCCCCAGGCGCGCGGTCTCGACCCCGGGCGGGAACGCATTCAAAAGCCGTGTGGGCGTGCGCCCGTCCAGCATGACAAAAACCCCCCGGTCGTCTTCGCGCCGGATCAGCCGGCCATAGGCCTGCTTGAGCCGCAGCCGTGTAATGAGATCGTCATACTGGCGCGTGCCGAACCGCGCGCGCCGTGCCCGGTGCAAGATGTCGGGCCGGGGCCAGGGCACCCGATCGAAGACGATCAGCCGCAACGAGGCACCGGGCACGTCGATCCCGTCCCGCACCGCGTCCGTGCCGAGAAGGCAGGCATGTTCCTCGCTGCGGAAAATATCGACCAGGGTGCCTGTGTCCATGGCGTCCACATGCTGCGCGTAAAGCGGCAGCCCCATGGCTTCGAGCGGCGCGGCAATGCGCTCATGAACCCCGCGCAACCGGCGAATGGCGGTGAAGAGCCCCAGCGCGCCCCCGCCCGCGGCCTTGAAAAGTTCGCGGAAGGCGGCGGCCACCTGGTCTGCGTCCTCGCGGCCGATGTCATTGACAATGAGGATCTTGGTATTGGCGGCATAGTCGAAGGGCGAGGGGAAGCTCGCCCGTGCCGCCGCGCCCGCGATGTGCGCGGTGCCCGTGCGCACTTCGGCGCTTTGCCAGTCGTCTTCGCTCTCAGAAGTGTCCCGCAAGGTGGCGGAGGTGATGAACACCCCTTGGGCGCGTTCCAGCACCGCGCGGGCAAGGGGCTCGGTGGGATCGACCCAATGCCGGTACGCGCCCACGTCGAACAAGCGCCCGCGCCGGTTTTCCGCAGCGAACCAGTCGACGAAGGTCTCGCCATCGGGATTGGAATCGTCAAGCGACTGCAGCATGCCGCGCCAGGCGGGCAGCATCAGCGCCGCGCGCCGCTCAAGCCCCCGCGCCGCCGCTTCAATCCGTACACGAATGGTGCTTTCAAGATCAGCGGCTTCTTCGTCAAGGCGCGCCCGCAATCCCTTGGCAAGGGTCATCATGGGCGCGGCGAGGCCCGCGAGGGCCGTATCAAGCTCAAGTCCCGCCTCGGCAAGACCGTCCGTCAGCGGATGAATATCCGTCTCCCAGTTTTCAATGCCGCCGGGGCGCTGGCCCGCCCGCGCGGTCACTTGCGCGCGAACAAGCGCAAGAAAGGCCTCGGCGGGGCCTTGGGGTGCGCCGTCTTGCAGCCGCACGGTCCAGCTTTCGCCGGGAAGCGCCCGCGCCGCCCGCACGGTCTTTTGCAAAAGCTCTTCAAGATCGCCGTCCGCGCCGGTGAGATCGCCAATGCGGTCCAAAAGCCCCCGCGCGCGGGAGCCGCGGCGCCCTTCAGGGCCCCTGATCCAGCGCCGCAGCTCGCTGGTCTCTTGCCCGGTGAGATGGGCGGAGTAGGCCGCATCGGCGGCGTTGAACAGGTGATGGCCCTCGTCGAAGAACAAAAAGCGCTGGCGCTCAGTGCTATCCTCCTGGGTGCCCGCGCGGGCGGGCGCAAGCGCCATGTCGAGCGCCGATTGGGTCAGCACGAGCGCATGGTTTGCCACCACGATGCGCGCGCGGGGCGCCTTGCGCACGGACTTTTCAATGACGCAGCGCCGGTAGTGCGGGCAGGCGGAATAAATGCATTCGCCGCGCCGGTCGGTAAGCTGATGTTCAAGCCCTGTTTCAAGCCAGGCGGGATAGTCGCCCCCCACCATGTCGCCGTCACGGCTTGCCAGCGCCCAGCGGGCGATGAGGCCGGTCTCAACCTCGCCCATGCCGCCAAGCCCGGACATGGCGCGCGTGGCGATCTCTTGAAAATTAAGCAGGCAAAGATAGTTTTCGCGGCCCTTGCGGATCACGGTCCAGCGCGCCTTTTCCTCCGGGTCCGGATAAAGGCGGGATAGTTCCTGATCAAGTTGCCGCTGCAGGTTCTTGGTGAAGGTGGCGATCCAGATGCCCGGGCCGTTCTTTTCCCCCCAAAGGCTGGCGGGCGCGAGATAGCCAAGCGTCTTGCCAAGGCCGGTGCCCGCCTCGGCGAGGGTCACATTGGCGCCGTCCGCAGTGTCCGCCGGTACCAGCGCCGCGGCGCCGAGCTTGGCGTAGGCGGTCTGCATATGGCGCTGCTCGCCGTCCGCGCCGACGAGGAGGCTAAGCCTCGCTTCGGTTTCCGCTTCGCTCACCAACTGCGTGCCCGAAGGGGGCTCGGGCGCGCGTTCCTCCCACTCCGGCAGGCGGTGCCAGATATCAAAGCCCGAGCTTCTTTCAAGGCCCCCGCGCCCGACTCCAACAAGGGCCTCTTCCACCGCCGCGCCCCAGGCCCAGCCCGCCTTGGCGAGGGTTGAGCCAAGCGCCGCCGCATGTTCAGGGTAAGGAATATCCGCCCCCTTGAGGGCGCCCAAGATATGCGCGGCGATAAGATGAAGAAAAGCGGCTTCCTCCGCCTCGTCCGCGGGCGCGCGCATGCCTAGGGTGCGGGCAAGGCCAAGGGGCGTCGGCACGGTTTGGCGCGCGGGAAATGCAAAGGCGAAAAGTTCCAAGATATCGAACAGGCCCTCGTGCCGGGGCGGGCGCCTGGCCCCCAGCCGCCGCGCCGTAAACCCGGCATGGCACACAAGCGCGGGTCCTCGCGTAAGGAGTTGCGCGCCCGCGTCCGCGTCCAGCTCCTCCACCTCGCCCGTTTCAAGCGCGGCGATACAGTGCCCGGCCTTTGCGACAAGCGCACGGAGGGGTGTTGAGGTGGATGGGCCGGGGTGAGGGGGGCTGACCATGGCGTCAGCCTAGCATAGGCGCCGCGCGATTCTGTCAGGCGCTTTTAAGCGTGCGGGGGCTGGCGGTGGTGCAGGTGAACCTTCCGATGGCGCGCGCGAGATCGCCGGGCGTGATGGGCTTGGGCAACACGCCGTCGAAGCAGCCTTCGTACTGATCGGGAAGCGCCGCGCCTTTATCTTTGAACTCGCTGAGAGACACATCGGCGGTCAGCGCGAGGATCGGCAATTGCGCCACCCCCCCGCCCATTTTTCTTATGGTCTTTGCCGCTTCGTCCCCGGAAAGGTGCGGCATGCGCACGTCCATAAGAATAAGGTCGGGCAGGCGCCCGCCATTGCTCACGGCGTCTTGCATCCACTCCACGGTTTCGAGCCCGTCATGGGTGCGCATAACCTCATGCCCAGCTTTGCCCAGAAGCGCGGAGGCGACCTTGGCGTTCAAATCATTGTCTTCGGCGAGCAGAATAAAACACGGCCGCGCCGCCTCGTCCTTGGTGGGATTTTCGTTCCCCCGCGTGAAGCTGTCTTTCGAGGGTTTTTCCGCCGCGGGAAGCGAGAACCAGAACGTGCTTCCGGTTTTCTGAGGGGTCACCACCCCGATCTTCCCGCCCATTACATCCATAAGCCGTTTTGAAATGGCAAGCCCGAGGCCGCTGCCGCCATATTTGCGCGAGGTCGTCTGGTCGGCTTGCCGGAACGGCTTGAAAAGGTCAGGAACGAACTGAGCGCCGATCCCGATGCCTGTATCCGCAATCGCCACAACTACATTGCCCGCGGGCACGCCCGCCCCGGCGCCCGCGGGCAGTTGGGCCGCGCCCGCCGGGGCGATGGTGACGTTTACCTCGCCTTCCTCGGTGAACTTGATGGCGTTGCCGATGAGGTTCAGAAGCACTTGCCGCACCCGGTGCGTATCCCCGGTGGCGTAGACCTTGCCGGCCGTGCCGGGCGCGATCTCCACCTTGACGCCTTTGTGGCGCGCGCCGGGACGCAGCAGGCGCACCACGCTTTCGGCGGCGTCCTGCAGGTTGAAGGGCGTGGGCTCGATTTCGAGCCGCCCGGCTTCGAGTTTGGAAAGGTCGAGAACATCGTTGAGGACAGTGCTGAGCATCTCGCCGGATTCGACAATATCGTCCAGCTGCTCCGTCTGCTTCTCGTTCAGATCGGAGTTTTTCAAAATCTGCGCCATGCCGAGAATGCCGTTAAGCGGTGTGCGCACCTCGTGGCTCATGGTGGCGAGGAACTCGGTTTTGGCACGGCTGCCCGCTTCGGCGGCATCCTTGGCCTTCTCGGCGATGCGCCGTTCCTCCGAGACCGTCTCGACCAGCGCCTCGTTTTGGTGCTGGAGCGCGATTGAATCGATCTGCGACCGGTTCAGGTTCTTGCTCGAATGAAGCAGACTGGTGACGAACAAGATGCCGAAGCCGGTCATCATAAATCCAAATGACGTGCCCGACGTGACAAGCAACAAGGCCAGCGGAAAGACCGCGGTGAGGACGAATGCAAATGTCGCGGGCCGGTGCAAAGCGTGGGTAATCACGCTGGTGGCGATCACCCCAAGGACGACCACCGTGGCCAGGGCTTGGTGGGTAAAGTCGCTCACCTGAAACCACGCCGCGCCGCCAAGGCCCCAGGCAAGGCCTCGCGACAGCGTGGCGAGGGTGAATTGCAGCGCCCAGTGCTCGGGGTTCTCGCGCCGCTTGGCGGCCTTCTCGAAGGTTCGTTGAAGGCCCTGATACCAGGTCCACGCGGCGCAATAGAGGCCCATGGCCGCCCAGGCCATAGCGCTTTCAAAGCCCGCGACCACGCCGGTCGCGACAAAAAATACGACCACCGGGCGCAAGCCCGATCCACGGTCCATGCGGTAGAGCAGCTCGACCTGGTCGGCTTTAATCTCGCGAATTGTTTCGTCGGGCAGAACCGCGGCGGCGGGGGCGGCATCGGCATCCTTGGGTGCCGTCACCAAAGAAGACACCTCGATGGTCTCGGCCCATTTGCAAAATGCGTCGATCATCTTCCCGTTCGCCGATCCCGAATTCACATGTAATGCGACAAGATTGACGCAATTACGTGCCGAGCCTAGCTTTCCTTCCCGAACATTGCGTAAATGCCTGTAAGACATCGTTAGCCATAACCGGATCCCTGATGACCGACGCCCAAATTCGCGACGTTGCGGCTGCCAGCAAGGCGTGGCCTTTTGAAGAAGCGCGCAAGCTTATTCAGCGCCTTGAGCGGGCTGGTGGTGAGGGGCCGGTTATTTTTCAAACCGGCTATGGCCCCTCGGGCCTGCCGCATATGGGCACCTTCGGCGAGGTGGTGCGCACCTCCATGGTGCGGCACGCTTTTGAAACACTAAGCGACCGGCCGACCAAACTCATTTGCTTTTCCGACGACATGGACGGAATGCGCAAGGTGCCGGGAAACGTCCCCAACCAGGACATGCTGGCGCAGCATCTCGGCCGGTCGCTCACCTCGGTTCCCGATCCCTTCGGCACTCATGAGAGTTTCGCTCATCATAACAATGATCGGCTGCGCGCCTTTCTCGATCAGTTCGGGTTCGAGTACGAGTTTCTAAGTTCGACCGAGTGCTACAAGTCGGGCCGGTTCAACGGGGCGCTGCTGCGGATGCTTCAGGTCTATGACCAGATTATGGAGATCGTTTTGCCGACCCTCGGCGAGGAGCGGCGCGCCACGTACAGCCCGTTCCTTCCCGTGCATCCCGAAAGCGGTGTGGTGCAACAGGTGCCGGTGCTCGAATGCGATGTTGCGAATGGCACGATCCTCTATCGCTCGGAGGACGGTGAAGAGTTGGAGACGCCGGTCACGGACGGGAACTGCAAAATGCAGTGGCGGGCGGACTGGGCGCTCAGATGGTTCGCCCTCGGCGTCGATTACGAAATGGCGGGCAAGGACCTGATCGACTCGGTCAGGCTTTCGGGCCGCATCGTGCGGGCCTTGGGGGGAACGCCTCCAGAGGGGTTCAACTTCGAGCTGTTCCTCGACGAGCATGGCGCGCGCATTTCGAAATCCAAAGGCAATGAATCGATCACCGTCGATGACTGGCTGCGCTATGCGCCTGATGAAAGCCTTGCCTATTACATGTTCCAGCGCCCGCGCCAGGCCAAGCGGCTTTATTTCGACGTGATCCCCAAGGCGGTCGATGAATATGTGACGTTCCTGGACAGGTATCCCGAGCAAGAGGCGAAAGACCGGCTCGCCAATCCCGTATGGCATATCCATAACGGCGAACCGCCGGCGGAATACATCCCCGCGAGCTTCAATCTGCTGCTCAATCTCGTGAGCGCCAGCAACGCGGAAGACCGGGACATCCTGTGGGGGTTCATCAACCGCTATGACCCGGACGCGCACCCCGACAATCACCCCTTCCTCGACCGGCTGGTGGGCTATGCCATCAACTACTACCACGACTTTGTGAAGCCAGCGAAGCAATACCGTCCGCCTACGGAGCAAGAGCGCGAGGCGCTTAGCGATCTCAAGGCGCGGCTTCAGGGCCTCTTGACGGATGGCGCGGACGGCGCGGGCGCGGATGGGGAGGCGATCCAGACCGTGGTCTATGAGGTGGGCAAGGCGCATGAATTTGAGCCCTTGCGGGCGTGGTTCGGCGCGCTTTACGAGACTCTGCTCGGCCAAACCCACGGGCCGCGCTTTGGCTCCTTTGTTGAGATTTACGGGCTTGAAGAAACCATCGCGCTGATCGAAGGGGCGCTTGCGGGAAAGTTTGCTGCTTGAGCGTTACTGGCTCGCCCACAGGATGCGGGCGATCCAGGCGACCTCGCCAAGCTCTAACGTGCGGTTTTCATATTCCGGATTGAGAGACTGGAGTTCGATGCGCCGGGCCGACTGGCGCGCCAGCACCTTTGCCATGATCTCGCCATCTGTTGTTTTCACCACCACCCGGTCGCCCCGGCGCACGCTGGCGCTGGGCGAGACGACGATAATGTCCCCGTCGCGGTAAACCGGCAGCATGGAATCGCCGCTGATTTCGAGGGCATAGGCATTTTCGTCGCCGATTTCGGGAAAGGCGACCTCGTCCCAGCCCGCGCCCGCGGGGAAGCCGCCATCGTCGAAAAAGCCGTTGTCGCCCGCTTGGGCAAACCCGATCAGCGGCACATAGCGGGTGGAATAACGCCGGGTGCCGCTGAGGTCCATCAGCCCCACAAAGACATCCATGGTGATGCCCGTGGCGTCCAAAATCTTGGCGATGCTCTCGGTCGAGGGCCAGCGCAGCTTGCCGTTGGCGCCTTCGCGCTTCGATCTGTTGAAGGTGGTGGGATCGAGCCCCGCGGCCCGCGCTAGCCCTGACGGGGTCAGCCCGCGGCGGTCGGCAAGCCGGTCGATGGCGTTCCAGATCTGCTTATGCGTCAGCATAGGTTCGGGCGGCGGCGCGCACGGTTCCGGTATTCGTTCCTAACTATAGGAATTATACCTTATCCACGCCCTACGTCCAGTCCTGGCGCGCCCGCCCCAAATTCTGTATCCAGACGGTCCATGACCGCAAGCGATTCCCCCCTCATCTACAAGGTGTGCGAGGCCGCCCCGTGGCGCGAAGCCGAGGCCGCCGGGGTCTATCACGGCGCCCCCGTGGACCTTGAGGACGGCTTTATTCACTTCTCCGCCCCACAACAATTGCGCGAAACGGTGCGGCGGTATTTCGTGGAATCCCAGGGCTTGGTCCTTGTGGAGGTGGATGCGGGCAAGCTCGAGGCAGCGCTCAAGTGGGAGCCCTCGCGTGGCGGCGATCTCTTTCCTCATCTCTATGGGCCGCTTCCTCTTTCCGCGGTGACGCGGGTCTGGGACTTTCCACTAGATGAAGGGGACGGGGATGGCGAACGGCGCTATCCGCCCGGCGTGGACTTTGGCGATGCTTGACCTTTTTCCTATCGCGCGGGCAGGGCTCTTCGCGCTCAATCCCGAGGCGGCGCATAAACTTACCCTCTTTGCTCTCAAGACAGGCCTTGCGGGATCCGATCCGTCCACGGACGAGCCGGTGCTGGGGGTCCGCGCCATGGGGCTCACTTTCGCAAATCCCGTGGGGCTTGCGGCGGGCTTTGACAAGAACGCCGAGGTGCCCCGCGCCATGCTGCGGCTCGGCATGGGGTTTGCCGAAGTGGGCACGGTGACGCCCTTGCCGCAGCCGGGTAACCCGCGCCCGCGCATCTTCCGGCTTACGCGCGAGGGGGCGGTGATTAACCGCCTTGGCTTCAACAATCAGGGCCTCGCCGTTGCCAAGGCGCGGCTGCAAGGCCTTGCGCGGCGCGGCGGGGTGATCGGCGCCAATATCGGCGCGAACAAGGATGCCACCGACCGCATGTCCGACTACGAAGTGGGCTTGCGGGTGCTTTATCCTTATGCGGATTATTTCACCGTGAATATCTCCACGCCCAACACGCCGGGCCTCAGGGATTTGCAGACCCGCGCGGCGCTTGAGGAGCTTTTGGGGCGTCTCACCACCGTGCGCGCGGACCTGGTGGCAGGAGGCGCGGCGCAAAAGCCGCTGGTGCTGAAGATCGCGCCGGACCTTGGCGACGAAGACCTGGCGGACGTGGCCGAAGTCGTGCTCGCCAGCGGGATCGAGGGGATGATCGTCTCCAACACCACCACCGCCCGGCCCGCGGGGTTGAGCGGCGCTCACGTGGGTGAGGCGGGGGGACTGTCGGGCAAACCGCTGCTTGATCCGTCAACGGAAGTTTTACGCAAGATACGGCGGCTTACGGGCGGGCAAGTCACGCTCATCGGCGCGGGCGGGGTGCATGACGGCGCGAGCGCCTATGCCAAAATCCGTGCGGGCGCCTCGCTGGTGCAGCTTTACACCGCGCTCATCTACCAAGGTCCCGGGCTCATCCGCCGGATCAAGGATGAGTTACTGGCGCATCTAAAGGCCGATGGGTTTAACTCCATTGCCGATGCGGTCGGCGCGGATGCGGACTGACGGGAGAACCAGATGGCTGTCACCTTTATCAACGCGATGCGTGTTCCCGAGAACCGCAAGGCCTACTTTGTTCAGATGTGGGAGGAGGGATATGATTACGTGGCGGCGCAGCCGGGCTTTATCGCCAGCTCGCTCCACGAGACCACGGCCCTCAATGATGAGTTTCAGTTCTACACCATCGCCGTCTGGAAAGATGCGGATGCTTTGATCGCCGCTACGTCCACCGAATGGTGGCGCGACTTTACGGAGAGATTTGGCTTTACCGGACCCACGCCCGCATTCACCTCGGTCCCGGCGCTTTGCAATGTCGTGAGCGATCACGATGACCTTTTTGGCGAGGCTTCTGGCTAACCGGGCCGTCAGCACTGGTTTGAGTAAGGAAAAGCAGCATGACCATTACGATCTATCACAACCCGCGCTGCTCGAAATCGCGCGCGACCCTGGCGCTCCTCGAAGAACGCGGGCTTTCCCCCACCATCGTCACCTATCTCGACGCGCCCCCCAGCGAAGCCGAGCTCGATAAAATCCTGACCGCGCTGGGCAAGGACCCGCGCGATCTCATGCGCAAAGGGGAAGAACCTTACAAAACGCTCGGTCTCGATACGGAAGGGCTCAGCCGCGCCGCGCTCATCAAGGCGATGGTGGAAAACCCCATTCTGATCGAACGGCCCATTGTGGTGAACGGCGGTAAGGCGGCATTGGGCCGTCCGCCCGAAAGCGTGCTTGAAATTCTTTAAGCCGCCGCCTCGCGGGCGAGCCTGGGGTAGCGCAGACCCAGAGTGATGGCGCGCGCGGAAAGGAAAATCAGAAAGGCGATCCATAACCCCGTGTTCCCCCATGCCGGGGTGAGCAGGGCCCATGCCACGACGAATATGCCGAGCGACAGCAGCATGGCGTTGCGCATGTCGGGTCCGCGCGTGGCGCCGATGAAAATGCCATCGAACTGAAACGGCCACACGCCAATCAGGGGATAGACCGCCGCGAAAATCAAAAACGAAGCGGCGGCGGCGCGCACCTCGGCCACATTCGTCAGCGCGTCAATGGCAAACGGCCCGACGGCCCAGGTGGCAAGCGCGAGCAGCGCGGCGGTGCCGAACGCCCATTGAGTGGATTTGGCGACCGCAGCGCGCAGGCGGGCCGGGTTTTTCGCGCCCACCGCCTCGCCCACCAGCGCTTCGACGGCAAAAGCAAAGCCGTCCAGAAAGAACGCGCCGAAGGTGATGAACTGCATGAGGATAAAGTTCCCCGCGAGCGTCACGTCCCCCATCCGCGCGCTTTCCCAGTTAAACAACGCAAATCCGGTGAGAAGCGCGAGGGTGCGAATAAAAATGTCACGATTGATGGCCACCATTTTGAGCATGGGCGCGGTGGCGCGCAGACGCGCAAGTTCGACGGTGAGCCCCCGCTTGCGGAACTCGCGCAAAACCAGCAGCGACGCCGCGCCCGCCATGGTCCATTCGGCGATGACCGTTCCATAGGCGATGCCGGCAACGCCGAGGTCGAGCCCGACCACGAACCAGATGTCCAAACCCGCATTGAGCCCGTTCAAAAGAACCTGCAGCGCAAGCACGTAACCCGAGCGCCTGATGCCAATGAACCAGCCCAGTACCGCGAACCCGAAAAGTGCCGCCGGTGCGCCCCAAATACGAATGGCGAAATAGGCCGCGGCCGCGCTTTCGACTTCTTCCGTTCCCTGAAAGATTTCAAAAATGAGCAGGCTCAGCGGCACTTGCACGAGGATCAGCGCAAGGCCCAGCGCGCCTGCCATCAGCGCCGCCCGGCCCACGGTGGCGCCGAGCTCCGCCCCGTCTCCCGCGCCCGCGGCCTGGGCTGCAAACCCCGTCGTGCCCATGCGCAGGAACCCGAAGGCCCAGTAAACGAAATTCATAATCAGCGCGCCGATGGCAATGGCGCCGAGCGCCGCGGCGCTGCCTTCGTGACCGATCACCGCCGTGTCCACAATCCCGAGCAAGGGCACCGCCGCGTTCGCAAGGATGATGGGCCAGGCAATGCGGAACACCTGGCCGTGGGTTATCACGGCGGGGCTCGTCATGAGGCGGGGCGGAAAAACTCAGTCATCTGATTTTATCCGCGGCGCGAGAAGGAAATGCCCGTGCAGCGCGGCCACGGGGCGGGCGCGGTCCGCCTGCCAGGCCTCGGCCCGCACATTGGCGACACGGCGGCCCTGCTTGGTGATATAGGCGCGGGCATAGGTCTCCACCGGCTTGGCGGACCGTAAATAGTCGATGTTGATATTCACGGGCTTGGGCAGGTGCTCGGAGTCGATCTCGCAGATCACTTGCAAGATGACGGCGGTTTCCAAAAGCGCGCTCACCACGCCCCCATGAAGCGCGGGCAGCATGGGATTGCCCACATTGCCGTCCTTGAAGGGCAGCACGCAAGTCAGCTCGCCGCCCACCTTGCGGACGCCCACGCCGATGAAGTTCGCATACGGAATCGAATCCACAAAGGCCTGAAGCCCCGCTTCGGTTTTGATCTCGTCGCGGTTCAGGAAAGCGCTCATGCGCGGCCTCCCTTCTCACCACTGTTCTCACCAAGCGCACCTTGCCCGGTGGTGTTGGCACCCGGCTTGCGGCCCGCGTTCGCGCCCAGCATGAAGGCGCCGGTACAGGTGGCAATGGGATCGTCCGGGCTGTCTTCGTAAGCCGTCCCGCGCACAAAGGCGATGGTGCGCGTGACCTTGTAGCAATGCGCATGGCCGAGAATATCCTTGCCGGGCTCCGCCGCGCGCATGTAGTCGATGCGCAGGTCGAGCGTCGCGATGGAGGTCAGCTCCTCCATGGCCGCGAAAACCGCAAGCCCCGACACGTTGTCGAGCAGCGAGGTCACCGCGCCCCCGTGAATGACGCCGGTTTCCGGGTTGCCCACAAAACGCGGATCGTAAGGCAGCTTCACGGTGGCATTGGCGCGGGCGATCTCGATGAGCTTGAGCCCCAGGGCTTTCGCGTGCGGCACACCGTCGATCAGCAGATGCTCGTGCTTGTCGCCGAGCAGGTTCATAAGCGGCGGGGGCTCTGGGGAAGCGGTCATGGGCGCAATAGGGCGGCTGGCCCCGCGTTCTGTCAAGAACGGCCGCGGGTTTTGGAGAAATTGACGGATCGTCACGTTTCGTTAGACTCATAGCTCAAAGGCGCTACCCATAAGGCGCGCATATCAATGGCCCGCCAGGGGCCAATTGGGGAGACGAATGAGCGAAACCAACGTCGCGTCCGTGCCGCCGGGCAAGCGCGAACAAACCAAAGCGGCAAACCGGCAGGCGATCCTCGATGCCGCGCGCGCCGTCTTCGCCGAGCTTGGCTATGGCGCCACCACCGTGCGCGACATCATCCGGCGCACGGGGCTCGCCTCGGGCACGTTCTACAATTACTTCCGCTCGAAGGAAGAGGTCTTTCAGGCCCTCATGGACGAAAGCGCCTTGCGCATCCGCCCGCGCCTCAAAGAAGAACGGCTTAAGGCAAAAACCTTCGAAGGGTTCTTGCACGGCATGTTCGCGGTTTTCTTCACCTACGTGCTTGAAGACAATCACGGATACGAAATGATGCGCGCGAACACCGGTGCCATCCGTGTACGGATGGATACGCCCGAGGTGATCGCCGGGTTTGAGGAATTGCGGGTCGACATCGACAGCGGGATCGCCCGCGGGGTGATCCCGGACGTGGATGCTGAATACCTCACCGCGTCGCTGATCGGCATTGCCTTTGAAATGGCGGACCGCATCGTCACCCGCGACGACCCGGACCCTGAAGAGGCGGCGCGCTTTGCCACCGAGCTTGTGGTCGGCGGTATTGCCAAGGTCGCGGCGGGAGGATGAGCGCGAAGACCCGCGCCCTGGTCGTCCGCACCCTCGCGGACGATCTTGCCGGTTGCGAGATTGAAGAGATTGAGCTGGCCCCGCCGGGCCCGGGCGAGGTGCAGGTGGGGGTGATGGCCGCCGCCCTCGGCTTTCCCGATCTTCTCATGACCAGGGGCGCTTATCAGTTCAAGCCGGACGTGCCGTTTGTGCCGGGCCACGAGGGCGCGGGGCTTGTCCTTGGCATCGGCGAGGGGGTCAGCGGCATCGAGGTCGGCGATGAAGTGATCGCCGCCGCGCCCACCGGGCTTTTGGCGGCGGCGGCGAACGTGCCCGCCGCCACGGTGCGGCCCTTGCCGCAGAACCTTTCCTTTGAAGAAGGGGCGTCGCTTGTTTCGGCCTCGCTCACCGCCTATGTGGCGCTCACGCGGCGCGGGAAACTCGAAAAAGACGAGACCTTGCTGGTCCACGGCGCGGGTGGCGGCGTGGGCCTTGCCGCGGTGGAGGTGGGCAAGCTCCTGGGCGCGCGCGTGATCGCGGCGGCGTCCACGGAAGAAAAGCGCAACCTTGCAAAAACAAAAGGCGCGGACGAGGTCATCGCCAACACGTCCGGGTTCAAGGACAAGGTGAAAGAGCTTACGGGCGGGGCGGGCGCCGATGTGATTTACGATCCCGTGGGCGGCGACGTGACGGACGAATCCTTGCGCTGCACCGCTTGGGGCGGGCGGCTTTTGATTGTCGGGTTCGCTTCGGGGCGCATTGCCCAGATCCCCGCCAACTACCCGCTGATCAAGGGGTTTTCCGTGGTCGGCGTGCGGGCGGGCGAACATGGCCGCCGCGACCCGGACAAAGGCGCCGAAGACATCGCGCAAATCCTCGCCTGGGCGGGGGAAGGCAAGCTCAAACCCCATATCGGCGCGCGCTTTCCCCTGGCGGAGGCGAAAGAGGCGCTGGCGCTCATGGCCGCGCGCGGCGCGCTGGGGCGGATCGTAGTTGTTCCGGAGACGGACTAAAGCGGCTTCTCGAAGAAGACCACGCCCTCGATGGGATTGTAGTAGTAAGGCGGGATTTCGCGAAAGCCGAGCTTGCGGTATAGCGCGATGGCGGCTTCGAGCTTGGGCAAGGTGTCGAGCCGCATGTGTGTAAACCCCATGCCCGCCGCATCTTCGATCAGCCGTTCGGAAAGCCGGCGGCCAAGGCCGGTACCTTTATAGCCGTCGCGCACATAAAGCCGCTTCATTTCGCAAATGCCGCCGCCGAGGTCCTTCAGCCCGACCGCGCCCGCCACCGCATCGCCCGCGCGCGCGAGCAAGAGATGGCAGTAAAGGTCCGGAAAGGTCGCCATCTCCTCCTCGAAGTCCTGAAAGCAAAGGTCCTCGCCCAGCCAGGCCGCGTATTCGAGGAAAAGTTCTTTCACAACCGCCACATCTTTCGGTGCGCGGGCGGTGATGATAGTTTCGCTTGAAGTCATCCCGCTAGCTCTGCCGCCTTAGCTCTTGATCTGATGAACGGTCCGGGTGGGGAACGGAATATCGATGCCGTTCGCGTCAAAGGCTTCCTTGAAGGCTTTAGTAAGGTCGAACTTGACCGGCCAGTAATCCCCGGCCTTGACCCACAGGCGCACCACGATGTCAACGGAGCTGTCGCCAAGATTGATCACGCCCTGGAAGGGTTCGGGATCGCTCAGTATACGGCCGTCTTGGCTCCACACCTCTTTGAGGATCGCCATCGCCTTGTTGATGTCGGAGGCGTAAGAAA
>JANQLJ010000053.1 GCA_028280665.1 Alphaproteobacteria bacterium | reverse complement strand
CCCGCGCCCGGCGCCACGCCGTCCGCATAGACGTGGGCAAAAGGCCTGACGTGGCCCCTGTTCCGCAAGACCGGATCAACGAGATTCTGATCGAAGAAGCGCGGGCCGGCCGTACGGTCGTCCGCCTTAAAGGCGGCGACAGCTTTGTTTTCGGGCGCGGCGGCGAGGAGGTCGAGGCGCTGCGGGACGCGGGGCTCGATGTGCATGTTGTGCCGGGCATCTCGGCGGGCCTTGCGGCGGCGGCGGCGGCGCAGGTGCCGCTCACCCACCGCGACACGGCGCAGGCGGTTACCTTCGTTACGGGCCAGCCGAAGAAGGGCGGCGCTGATGCGGACTACCGCGCCTTTGCTGCACCTAATCACACGCTGGTTTTTTATATGGGCGTGCGCCAGGCAAAGCGGATCACGCGCGATCTGCTGGCCGCGGGCCGCGCGGGCGAAACGCCCACCGCCATTGTCGAGAACGCAACGCTCCCCACCGAACGCATTTTTACAAGCGATCTTGAAAAGCTCTCTGAGATCATTGAGCGCGAGGGCGTGACCGGCCCCGCAGTCATCATCGTGGGTGAGGTGGCCCGCAATGCGGAGGTGCGTGTCGGCGCGGTTACCGCATTGGCCACCCGCGCGGCAAGGAGTGCAGCATGAAGGTAATCACCGCAAATAGGCTCGCCGACGGCCGCGTGGTTTATCGCTGCAAGAACGGCGGGTGGACCGAAACGCTCACCAAGGCCGAACAGTTCACCGATGATGCGGGCGCGGACGCGGCATTGGCGGAAGCGGCCTTCGACCATCTGACCGTTGTCGGGCCTTACTTGATCGACGTGGAGGAACAAAAGCCCTCGGGCCAGAAGATCGTGCGCGAACGCATTCGTGAGACGGGCCCCAGCGCCGGCAGTCTCCATACGGGCCTTGTGGAGGTGTAAGATGTACCGCTACGACGACATCGACGCCACATTGGTCCGTGAACGGACGGCTCAGTTTCGCGAGCAGGTGGGCGCGCGCCTCAGCGGCGAGCTGACCGAAGATCAATTCAAGCCCTTGCGCCTTCAAAACGGCGTTTATCTGCAACTCCACGCTTATATGCTGCGCGTCGCGATTCCTTACGGGGTCCTCAGCGCCGCGCAACTGCGCAAGCTCGCCCACGTTGCTCGCACCTATGACAAGGGTTACGGCCATTTCACTACGCGGCAGAACATTCAGTACAACTGGCCGTCGCTGGTGGATGTGCCGGACATTCTGGATGAGCTAGCCGAAGTGGACATGCACGCAATCCAGACCTCGGGCAATTGCATCCGCAACACCACCACCGATCCCTTTGCCGGCGCGGCGGCGGACGAGGTGGTCGACCCGCGCCCCTGGTGCGAGCTGATCCGTCAGTGGTCAACCTTCCACCCTGAATTCAGTTTCCTGCCGCGCAAGTTCAAGATCGCGGTGACCGGCAGCCCCGCCGACCGCGCGGCCATCGGGGTTCATGACATCGGGCTCCAGCTTGTGCGCAACGGCGAAGGCGAGGTGGGTTTTGCCGTCTTTGCCGGGGGTGGGCAGGGGCGCACGCCCATGGTGGCGCCTGAGATTTCCAGCTTCGTCGCGCAGCGGGACTTGCTCGCTTATCTCACCGCCATCTTGCGGGTTTATAACCTCGCGGGCCGCCGCGACAATCTTTACAAGGCGCGCATCAAAATCCTTGTGAATGATCTTGGGGCGGATGAATTTACCGGGCAAGTGGAAGGAGAATTTGCGCGGCTCAAGGGCGGCGCGCTCACCCTGCCGCAAGAGGAGATCGACCGGGTCAAAGCGTTCTTCACCGATCCGCCCGCTGACGACCGGCCCGCCGTCTTGCACCCAAGCGCGGCGTTCTCCCGCTGGCGGCTTTGGAACGTCAAGCCGCACAAGGTGCCGGGCCGCGCCATTGTTGTCATTTCGCTCAAGCCTTATGGCGGGACGGCGGGCGATGCGAGCGCGGAGCAAATGGATGTAGTAGCGGATCTCGCCGAGCAGTTCTCGCTGGGTGAGGTGCGCGTCACCAAGGAACAGAATCTCGTGCTGCCCCATGTGGCCGAAGCCGATCTTGCGGAGCTTTATGCAGCGCTCGAAGCCGCCGGTCTTGCAACGGCAAATGCGGGGCTTGCCAGCGACATTGTGTGCTGCCCGGGGCTCGACTATTGCAACCTTGCCAATGCGCGCTCGATCCCCATCTCGCAAGCGATTTCGCGCGCCATCGAAGAAAGCGGCCTTGAAGAGGCGGCGGGCGAACTGACCATCAAAATCTCCGGCTGTATCAATGCCTGCGGTCATCACCATGTGGCGAACATCGGGCTGCTGGGCGTCGACAAGAAGGGCGAGGAGTTCTACCAGCTCACCCTTGGCGGTATTGCTGACGGCGAGGCGGCAATCGGCAAGATCGTGGGCAAGGGGCTCGATCCCGATCACGCGGTGCGCGCGGTGATCACCGTGATTCGCGCTTATCTTGATGCGCGCACGGAAGATGAATCCTTCGTGCAAACTCTTTCCCGTATCGGCTTTGAGCCGTTCAAGGAGGCGATCTATGCGTAACGATGCTGCCTATGCTCTGGCCGAACCGCCCGTCCAAAACGCGAACGACAATGCGGCGGTCGAGATTGATGCGGCCACACCCTTTGCGGATGCGGAACGGCTTGCGGCGGGCGCGGACGAGATTGCCATACGGTTTGAAAAGTTCACCGACGGGCGCGGGTTCTCGCTGGCCTCCATGCTGCGCGACCGGGGCTTTACCGGTAAGTTGACCGCCCGCGGCGATGTGCTGCCCGACCAGGCGGGGCTCTTGCGGCGCGCCGGGTTCGACAAGATCGCCTCAGACATCAAGCCGCAATCACCCCGTTGGCGGCGGCGGCATTTCAGCCATGCCTATCAGCCCGCCGCGGCCGGTGATGAGCCCGCCTATCTGGCTCGTGCCCGGGCCGCGCGCGCGGCCTTGGTGGAGAAGCTCAATCACGAATACGCGGATGCGTCGCCGGAAGCCATCATTACTGCTGCGACCCGTGCCTTTGGCGGGCGCATCGCAATGCTTTCCTCGTTCGGAACGGAAGCCGCCGCAGGTCTCGCGGTGCTTGCGCGCATTGCGCCGGAAATGCCGGTGCTTTTTCTCGACACGGGCATGCATTTTGCGCAGACGCTGACCTATCGCGATGAGCTGGTCGCCCGGCTGGGCCTCACGAACGTGATCCCGCTTGCGCCGGATAAGGACGAGCTGGCGGCGGAAGACCCCGAGGCGCGGCTGTTCGAGGCCGACACGGCAGCGTGCTGCGATGTGCGCAAAGTGCGGCCGCTCGCCCGCGCCATGGCCTCGTTCGATGCGCTCATTACCGGGCGCAAGCGCTATCACGGCGGGGAGCGCGAAGACCTGCCCCCCTTCGAGTTCGACGGCGACGTGGTCAAGGTCAACCCTTTCGCAGCGCTCAGCGCGAAGGAGGTCGCCGCCATCTACCGGACGCTCAAGCTGCCCGCGCATCCCATGGCGGCCATGGGCTATCCCTCCATCGGCTGCTGGCCCTGCACCGCCCCCGCGGAAGGCGACGGCACGCGGGAAGGCCGGTGGGCGGGACAGGACCGTACCGAATGCGGTATCTTCGATCCGCGCCTTAAGGAACGCGCGGCGCGAACAAGGAGTTACCGTTTGATATGAGCCAGCACGTTCTCAATTTGATTGGGAACACGCCTCTCATTCGCCTGGAGGGCCCCTCGCGGGAAACCGGCTGCGAGATCCTGGGCAAGGCGGAGTTTCTGAACCCCGGCGGGTCGGTCAAGGACCGCACGGCGCTCGGCATTTTGCGCGCCGCCGAGGCCTCGGGCGAACTTAAGCCCGGCGCCACCATCGTCGAAGGCACCGCGGGGAACACAGGCATTGGCCTTGCGACCGTGGGCGCGGCGCTTGGCTATAACGTCATCATCGTCATACCGCGCACCCAAAGCCCCGAGAAAAAAGGCGCGCTAGCCGCCACCGGGTGCGAAGTGATCGAGGTGGACCCCGCGCCCTTTTCGAGCGAACACCATTTCGTCCATGTCTCGCGGCGGCTTGCCGAGGACCTTAAAGAAAACGGCGAGGGAGCCTTTTGGGCGAACCAGTTCGACAACCTCGCCAACAAGAAATTTCATGCCGAGACCACGGGCGTTGAGATTTGGGAACAAACCGGCGGCAAGGTGGACGGCTTTATCTGCGCGGCGGGAACCGGCGGCTCCCTTGCGGGCGTGGCAGAGGCCTTGCGCGCGCGTAATCCAAACGTCGCCATCGGCATTGCCGATCCCGCGGGTGCCTCGCTTTTTAGTTACTACACATCTGGGGAATTGCGGTCCGAAGGCTCCTCCATCACCGAGGGGATCGGCCTGGGGCGCATAACCGGACAGCTTCAGGGGCTCAAACTCGATCACGCCTTCCGCGTCGAAGATGCGGAATTCCTGCCCGTGCTGTTCGATCTTGTGCGTGAGGAAGGGCTTTCGCTTGGCGGGTCGTCCGGCGTCAATATCGTCGGCGCCATGCGGCTCGCCAAGAAGCTCGGCCCCGGCAAGACCATTGTCACGCTCCTCTGCGATGCCGGGTCGCGCTATGTGGGGCGGCTTTATAACGCGGACTATCTGGCCGCGCGCAACTTGCCCGTTCCCCCTTGGAGCGGTAAACCCCCACACGCGTCCATCGCCAAGTAAAGGCCAAAGAAAGCCAAGGGCATGACAGAAACCACATCCACCAATGCCTCCGGGGCGCCTACGCCGTTCGTGCGCGAGAAGGGCGCGTTCTTCGATTGCGAGGTGTTGAGCGTGCAGCACTACACCGACACGCTTTTTGCCTTTCGCATTGCGCGGCCCAAATCGTTCCGCTTCCGCGCGGGCGAGTTTGTGATGATCGGTCTTGAGATTGGCGGCCGTCCTCTGTTGCGCGCCTATTCCATGGCGAGCCCCACCTGGGACGAGGAACTTGAGTTTTATTCCATCAAGGTGCAGG
>JANQLJ010000129.1 GCA_028280665.1 Alphaproteobacteria bacterium | reverse complement strand
CGGTTTGCGGAAAACGGTGCGAGCTTTATCGAACGCATCGAACGGGAAACCGGCATCCGGCTCGACATTATTTCCGCGGGCGAAGAAGCAGCGCTCGCGGCGGCGGGCTGCGCGGCCTTGGCCGACCCTTCATGCGAGAACGTGCTTGTCTTCGATATTGGCGGCGGCAGTACGGAGCTGGTGTGGCTCGATCTCAGCGACCGCTGCCCGCGCACGGGCCAGCCCCGCATTGTCGAATGGACGTCCCTGCCTTGCGGGGTGGTGACCTTGACCGACGAGTTTGATCTCACCCACAAGCGCTACGATGAAAAAAGCGTAGGCGAGGATCTTTACGGAAAGATGGTGGATCGCGTGCGCGGCCGCCTGCGCGAGCTCGGTGCCTATGAGCTTTTCAGCGCGCGGCCCGCGGAGGGCGCGGTCCATTTGCTCGGCACGTCGGGCACGGTGACCACCATTGCCGGCATTGCCCTGGGGCTTAAAAAATATGACCGCAGCAAGGTTGACGGCACCTGGCTTCATCTCGATCTCGTGCGGCAGGTTTCCTTGCGCGTCGCCAAGATGAGCCGGACCGCCCGCGCCCGCCACCCCTGTATCGGCAAGGACCGGGCGGAGTTCATTGTTTCGGGATGCGCCATTCTCGAAGCGGTCCGCGACCTTTGGCCGTGCGACCGCCTGCGCGTCGCCGACCGGGGCCTGCGCGAAGGCATTCTCATTCGCTTGATGGCCGAAGCGGGCGATAGCAAACTCGCGCGCGAACGCATTCTCGGCGCGCAGAAACCGCATGCATCAGGACCGCGCCCATGACCCGGGGACGCGGCAAAGGCGGCCCCCGCGGCAAGCTCAAGGAGCGGGTGAAGACAGCGCGCGGGCGCAAGCTTTCCTCGACACGCTGGCTGCAGCGGCAACTCAACGATCCTTATGTGGAAGCCGCGCGGGAGGCGGGCTACCGCAGTCGCGCCGCGTTCAAGCTAATCGAGTTGGATGAGAAATATGGATTCCTGAAAAAAGACCGCAAGGTGCTCGACCTTGGCACGGCGCCCGGCGGCTGGTGTCAGGTGGCGGTGGAGCGTTGCGGCGCGGGCAATGTGATCGGCATCGACCTTCAGGAGATCGACTCCATTCCCGGCGCGGAGCTGATGGTGCTCAACATCATGGATGACAATGCGCCGGAAAAGATCAAAGCCGCGCTCGGCGGGCCCGTGGACATTGTGCTCTCGGATATGGCGGCGGCTTCCACTGGCCACCGGCAGACCGACCATTTGCGCATTATCGCGCTATGCGAAGCGGCGCTTGATTTGGCTTACGATGTGCTCGCGCCGGGGGGCGTCTTTGTCGCCAAGGTGCTGCGCGGCGGCACGGAAGGCGAGATGCTCAAGCAGATGCGCGCGCACTTCGCAGAGGTGCGCCACGCCAAGCCGCCTGCGAGCCGCCAGGATTCGGCGGAGATGTACGTGGTGGCGCAAGGATTCACGCCCTTTGACCGCAAAACCCCGCGGGAATACTGAATGTTCCCCCCGCCCCTTGCATTCCCAAGGCCACTCTGATACTCCCCCGCAACTTTTTTCAGGAGGTGCGTTTTGGAGATAGAAGAGGCTCTGACCTTTGATGATGTCCTCCTGAAGCCTGCCGCCTCGGAAATCCTCCCCGGACAGGCCAACACCAAAACGCGGCTCACGCGCTCCATCTCCCTCGGCATCCCGCTCGTCTCCGCCGCCATGGATACGGTGACCGAAGCGCGCCTTGCCATCGCCATCGCCCAAGCTGGCGGTATGGGCGTTCTGCACAAGAACATGAACCCCGAAGCCCAGGCCGAGGAAGTGCGCCAGGTCAAAAAGTTCGAGAGCGGCATGGTGGTGAACCCGGTCACCATCGGCCCGGGCAAGACGCTGGCGGATGCTTACGCGCTGATGGAACGCCATAACATCTCCGGCATCCCGGTGGTGGAGGAACCCCTCGACGATCAGGGCCGGGGCAAGCTCGTTGGCATACTGACGAACCGGGACGTGCGCTTTGCCGACAACCCGGAAACGCCTGTTTCGGCGCTGATGACCAAGGAGGATCTCGTCACCGTCCATGACGGGGTCAGCCAGGAGGGTGCCAAGCGCCTGTTGCATCAGCACCGTATCGAAAAACTGCTGGTGGTTGACGATGGCGGCCGCTGCGTCGGGCTTATCACCGTCAAGGATATCGAAAAAGCGACGCTGCACCCAAATGCTTGCAAGGACGAACAAGGCCGCTTGCGCGTGGCGGCGGCCTCAGGGGTGGGCGATGCGGGGTTCGAGCGCACGCTGGCGCTTATGGACGCGGGCGCCGACTGCATTGTCATCGACACCGCCCACGGCCATTCCAAGGGCGTTATCTCCGCCGTCGAGCGCGTGCGAAAGCACTCAAACGACGTGCAAGTGATTGCGGGGAATGTCGCCACCGCCGATGCGGCGCGGGCGCTGATCGGCGCGGGTGCGGACGCGATCAAGGTCGGCATCGGCCCGGGCTCCATCTGCACCACGCGCATTGTCGCCGGGGTGGGCGTGCCGCAACTGACCGCCGTGCTCGATTGCGTGGAAGAAGCGCGGAAAGAAGACGTGCCGGTCATCGCCGATGGCGGCATCAAGTTTTCCGGCGACTTTGCCAAAGCGATTGCGGCGGGCGCGGACTGCGCCATGATCGGCTCGCTGCTTGCCGGGACGGACGAAAGCCCGGGCGAGGTGTTTCTCTATCAAGGCCGGTCCTACAAATCCTATCGCGGCATGGGCTCGGTGGGCGCCATGGCGCGAGGCTCGGCGGACCGCTATTTCCAGCAGGAAATCTCCGACTCCCTCAAGCTGGTGCCCGAGGGCGTCGAGGGCCGCGTGCCCTACAAGGGGCCGGTCGCCGCGGTGATTCATCAGCTCATCGGCGGCTTGCGCGCGGCCATGGGCTATACCGGCAGCGCCACCGTCAAGAACCTTCAGGAACGGGCCGAGTTTATCAAAGTCTCCGCCGCCTCGTTGCGGGAAAGCCATCCCCATGACGTTTCGATCACCCGCGAGGCGCCCAACTATCCCATGGGGTCTTGAGTGACCCCCGGCGCCCGGATCAAGACGGCGGCCGAAATCCTAACCACCCTCATGGACACCGGCGAGCCCGCCGACCGCTATCTCAAAACATGGGGCGCGAAAAACCGTTATGCGGGCTCGAAGGACCGGCGTTTTCTCCGTGAGCTGATCTTTACCGTGTTGCGCCACCGCGCGAGCTACGCTCAGGCCATGGGCGCGGCGACGGCGCGGGCGCTCACATTGGCGGGCGCGCGCTGGGGTATGGGGTTTGAACCCAATGCTCTTGAAACGGCCTGTACTGGTGAGGGCCACAATGCACCACCGCTGAGCCAAGAGGAAAAGACAGCGCTGGCGGTGGACACGCCGCCCGATGCGATTGAATGGCCCGCATGGGCGCTGACCGAGTTGCGCAAGGGCAGAAGCGAAGAAGAGGCGAATAAGCTGGCCATCGCGCTCAATGAAATCGCGCCGCTGGACCTGCGTGTGAATGTGGGGAAAGCCAAACGCGATGAAGTGCTGGCGGCGCTCGAAGCGGTCGGCTTTCCCGCGCGGCCCACGCCGTTCAGCCCCGCGGGCATCCGTATAAGGCGCACGGCGGAGGAGATGGCTGGGCAAAACATACGTGGGCTTCCGCTCTTCCGCGACGGGCGCATCGAGGTTCAGGACGAAGCGAGCCAGCTTGTGGCGCAGCTCGCGGGCGCCGCGCCCGGCGGCCAGGTGGTCGAGCTTTGCGCGGGCGGCGGGGGCAAGACGCTGGTGCTGGGCGCGGCTCTTGAAGGCAAGGGCCAGCTCTATGCCTGCGACACGGACGAGCGCCGCCTCAAGGCAGGGCAGACCCGGGTTGCCCGCGCCGGGCTTCATGTGGTGCAGCCCAAGGTCATCAGCCCATGGGACCCGGCGGCGGGCGATGAAGACCCTGACCTTGAGGACCTTATGGCCCGTGCCGATCTCGTCTTTCTCGATGTTCCCTGTTCGGGCTCGGGCGCCTGGCGGCGGCAGCCGGAGGGTAAGTGGAACCTGACGGCGGAACGGCTGGATGAACTTGTTCAGGTACAAAAAGCCATCCTTGCCCGCGGCGCGCGGCTTGTCCGCCCCGGCGGGCGGCTCGCCTATGTCACCTGCTCGGTCTTTGGGCGGGAAAACCAGGACCAAGCCCACGCCTTTCTTCAGCAGACGGACGAGTTCGCACCCACCCCAGTGCGGGAGCTATGGGAGCAACATGTTTCAGCGCCGTTCCCGGCATCGCTTGAAGCCGGGCTTGTTGACGACACCTTTCTTCAGTTATCACCGCCCCTAAGCGGCACGGATGGTTTTTTCTTTGCCGCCTTCACGCGAAATCCGGGATAAGTTTCTCATGCAGCATGACCGCGTTCTCATTATCGATTTCGGCTCTCAGGTGACCCAGCTTATCGCGCGGCGGGTGCGCGAAAGCGGCGTTTACTCCGAGATCGTGCCGTTTCAAAACGCGGAAGCCGCGCTCGATGAGCTGGACCCCAAGGCGATCATCCTTTCGGGCGGCCCGGCCAGTGTGATCGGCGAGGGGACCCCGCGTGCGCCGCAAGCGGTTTTCGAGCGCGGCGTGCCGGTGCTCGGCATCTGTTACGGCGAACAGACCATAGTGGCGCAACTGGGCGGCAAGGTGGAAGCGCCCGACCACCGCGAGTTTGGCCGCGCCTTTGTGGATGTCACGGATACCTGCACGCTGTTTGATGGCGTCTGGGGCGCGGGCGAGCGCCACCAGGTGTGGATGAGCCATGGCGACCGGGTGATTGAACTCCCCGCGGGCTTCAAGGTAATCGCTACTTCCGAAGGCGCGCCCTTCGCCGCTATCGCTGATGAGGCACG
>JANQLJ010000027.1 GCA_028280665.1 Alphaproteobacteria bacterium | reverse complement strand
CCGGGCGCAAGTGTGGATGAGCCATGGCGACCGGGTGATCGAGATCCCGCCGGGCTTCAAGCCCGTGGCGCAAAGCGCCAACGCCCCCTTCGCCGCCATCGCCGACGAGGCGCGCCGGTTCTACGGCGTCCAGTTCCACCCCGAAGTGGTGCACACGCCGGACGGCGCGAAGCTGCTCAAGAACTTCACCCACAAGATCGCCGGTTGCCGCGGCGACTGGACCATGGGCGTCTTCAAGGACGAGGCCATTGCCGCCGTGCGCGCGCAAGTAGGGGACGCCCGCGTCATTTGCGGGCTCTCCGGGGGCGTCGATAGCTCCGTCGTTGCCGTGCTGCTGCACGAGGCGATCGGCGATCAGCTCACCTGCGTCTTTGTGGACACCGGCCTCATGCGCGCGAACGAGGCCGAGGAGGTAGTCTCGCTGTTCCGCGATCATTACAACATCCCGCTGGTGCACGCCGAATCACAGGATTTATTCCTCGGCAAGCTCGAAGGCGTGACGGACCCGGAGAAGAAACGCAAAATCATCGGCGCCACTTTCATCGATGTGTTCGAGGAAGAAGCGAAGAAAGCCGGCGGCGCGGACTTTCTTGCCCAAGGCACGCTCTACCCGGATGTGATCGAAAGCGTTTCCTTCACCGGCGGGCCCTCGGTCACCATCAAGTCGCACCACAATGTGGGCGGGCTGCCCGAACGCATGAACATGAAACTTGTCGAGCCCTTGCGCGAGCTCTTCAAGGACGAAGTGCGCGCGCTTGGCCGCGAGCTGGGCCTGCCTGAGCCCTTCGTGGCGCGGCATCCGTTCCCGGGGCCGGGGCTTGCCATCCGCGTGCCGGGGGAGATCACGGGCGAGAAGCTCGCCATCCTGCGCAAGGCCGACACCATCTATCTGGATGAAATCCGCAACGCCGGTCTCTACGACGAGATCTGGCAAGCCTTCGCGGTGCTCTTGCCCGTGCGCACCGTGGGCGTCATGGGGGATGAGCGCACATATGATTATGTCTGCGCCTTGCGCGCGGTCACTTCCACCGACGGCATGACCGCGGACTATTATCCCTTTACCCATGAGTTTCTGAGCCGTGTTTCGACGCGCCTGATCAACGAGGTGAAAGGCATCAACCGCGTCACCTACGACATCACCTCAAAACCCCCCGGCACCATCGAGTGGGAGTAGGGGCAACAACGGTCAATTGAATAACCGTTAGCTTCGGACTAGATTCAGGCAGAAGTTTCCCAGTGAAGGAAGCCCTGGATGACCGAGGCGGCCAGCCCTTTCAGCGGCGACGTGGTGGCGCAAAAGACCGCCAATCCCGTCATGTATGGCAATGTGGATTTCACATCCCTGCCGGAGCGGTTCACCGATGCGTTCGATCCGGCCAATGCCAACGCGGGCCGGTTCTCGAAGCATTTGCCGCGGCTGCTTGAGAACAAATCCCGCGTCGAGCTTATTCGCAACTACACCATGATGGGCGACCGGGTGGCGGATGCCTACGCGGCGCTGATCCCCGAGCACGGCTTCAAGCGGCTGGTGGAGATGCTCGAGCAGGCTTGCGACGAAGGCATTCAATCGGTCGAAGGCGCGCCCGCGGAACTCAAGACGTTCATTGCCGCGATGGAAGAAAAACCCGATTGGGTCGACATGGAAATGGTGGAAAGGGGCGCCAAGTTCGAACGCAATGCCGCCGCTCACGCCGCGCCGTATTTTATCCGCGGCGCGCTCATCGCCACTTATATGAACAAGTACTCGGCGCTTCCCATGGCGATGACGGGAACGTTGTCCGGCGCGCAAGCGGCCAAGCGCGCGTTTGAAACCTCGTCCTTTTTTGCCGCCACGGTGATGCCCGGCGCCCTTGACCGCTTCCGCGAAGGTTTCCGCGCGGCCGCGAAAGTGCGGCTGATGCATTCCATGGTGCGCTATCACCTGCTCAGGTCTGAGGAGTGGGACAAGAGCGTCTATGGCATTCCCATCCCCCAGGTGGATCAAATGCCGGCGGGGCTCATCGGCGTGTTTCTGCTCTCCGCCGATGTCTTGCGCAGTGGACGCAAGGAATTCACGCCCATTGAGCGGGCGCGGGTCGAACTCGCCCGTTACCGCTGTTTTTTGCTTGGGCTGCCCGAGGCACTTGTGGGCACGACGCCGCAAGAGATCATCGATCTTCTGCTCACGCGCCATGTGACCCTGCGCGCCGGTTATGACGATGCGACCTGCGGCGAGCTTGTCCGCGCCACGATGCGGGCGGAGCTTTCGGACGACAAATCGCCCCTTGGTTTGCTCAAGACGGCCATGGAGCGCGGTATCTCCAAATTCTTTTTCGTCAATAACTTCTGCGACGGGGATTTTGCCCGCGCCGGGGAAATCGGCGTCCCGGTGACGGTTTTCGACCGGGTCATGGCGGTCTTCGCCGCGCTGACCATCTTCGCGCGCATCAGATTCTTTGCTTTTGCGATCAGAAATCCGCTGCTGACCGATTGGGCGGACCGGGTGCTGGTCAGAAAACTCGCCCAGCGCCTTGCGAGTTATGGCCATGCGGAATTCGAAACCGATGCGAAGGAGTACAAGCTGAAGGCCGCATCGGCTTAGCTAAAATCTGCAATCCCATAAAGGGATGGCGCATTGCTGGTTTGGGCCATCCCCAAAAAGGGATGGCCCGCTGGCGGGAACCAGCGGGCCTGGGGGGTGTGGAACCTTGGGGAGGGTTCCTCGGGAAGACACTACGGGGTCAGACCGAAGCGTCGAGGGAATCCCTAAGGACCGATTCCGGGGTGGGTCAATGATTCGATTATTCGCAAAAGCTCCGCCTGGAAATCATCAGGGGCCGAATCGATTCTAATCCCGATTCGCTTCACCCAACTTTTCAAGATAGGCGGTTAAGTCCGCGATTTGTTTGGTGTCGAACTGAAAGACAGGCATTTCGTGCTCGCCGTGGCCGACCATAATGCCTTCGCCAAGCGCTTCTTCAAGGTGCGTGAGCGGCCACATGCGGGCGAAGTCACGAAACGGCGGCGCATCGCCGACGGGGCTTTCGCCGCTTGGGCCCACCGCGTGGCAGCGCGCGCAAAGCTCTTGAGCAAGCGCGCCGCCCGTGCTTGCATCGCCGCGGTAGCGCTCCCAATCCACTTCTTCGTAAGTGGCGGGCCCTTGGGGTGGCTCGTTGATGGGGGTGCGCCGTTCGCCACTGGGCCACAGGATCAGAGCCAGAAAAAGGGCGATGGCGGCGATCCCAATCAGAACGAGAACCCATCGGGGCATGGCGGTCTCCAGGCAGCTTAGGCGTCCGCATTGTGCCAATTATGGAGGTTTTTTGCCACCTTTGGGGCTCGATTGACTGCCTGGCGCTTTGGCGCTCCAATGACCGGGATGGCAACCCAAAAGCGCGTATCCGCCCCCGTTTGCCTGGGCCTCGCCGTACTCGTGACGGCGGGGTGGGGATGGCTTGACGCGGGCCTCGCGCAAGAATGGAGCGACGCCGCTCAAGAGTGCTATCAGGCCGAGGGCGATCCCATTCAAGCGGTCACGGTTTGCACCCTCGCCATCGACGAGGGCGGCCTTACCGTCGATAGTCTCGCCATTACGTTCTCGAACCGCGGCAATTCGTTTTACGACCTGGGGCAGTACGAGCGCGCGGTGGATGATTACAATATGGCGCTCGAACTTGCGCCCGGCGATCCGGTGACGCTCTCAAATCGGGGGGCGGCGCATTTGGAGATGGGTGATAACGAGCTTGCGCTCGCCGATTTGACCGAGGCGCTTCGTCTTTATCCGGACAATCCTGTTGCGCTTACGAATAGATGTTGGATCCATGCCATCGAAGGCCGCTATGAGCTTGCCCAGTTCGATTGCGACGAAGCGCTGGGGCTCGAGCCGCTCGATCCCATTGCGCTGGCGAGCCGCGCTTATGTGTTGATGCAGTTGGGCGATCTTGAAGGCGCCCAGCGCGACGCGGACCTTGCCGTCCGCTTCGGCGAGTTTCTGTGGCAGGCGCATTTCTACCGGGGCCTTGCCTATGAGGCCGCGGGCGATCTTACCGTGGCGGCGGAAAACTATGGCCGCGCCGCCGAGCTTGCCCCCGACGAGCCGGGGGTGAGGCAAAAACTTGCGGAGATCGGCGCTGGCGGGGACTAGATTGCCGCCCTGTTTGCGCTGCAGCATTGATTCGGCTAGGGTCCGCCACCCCTGATTGGTCCCCTGAGCGAGGGAGAAACCCCGATGTCCGCCCAGACCAAGGTTCGCCGCAAGACCGTCACAAAAATCCGCGCTGCCAAGGGCAAGGCCCCGCTGGTTTGCCTCACCGCCTATACCGCGCCCATCGCCGCCCTCGCCGACGAGGTGGCCGACTTGATTCTGGTGGGAGACTCCGCCGGGATGGTGGTGCACGGATTTGAAAACACGGTCCCCGTCACCCTCGACACCATGATCCTGCACGGCCAGGCGGTGGTACGCGTCTCGAAGCGAGCGTGCATCGTTGTCGACATGCCCTTCGGCTCTTATGAGGAGTCGCCGGAAGTGGCCTACCGCAACGCCTCGCGCGTTATGCAGGAAACTGGCTGCACGGCGGTGAAGCTGGAAGGGGGCGCACACATGGCGCCGACCATTTCCTTTCTCGTCAAGCGCGGCATTCCCGTGATGGCGCATATTGGGCTGACGCCCCAGGCGGTTCACGCCATGGGCGGCTTCCGCACCTCCGGCCGCTGCCGCGACGAATGGGCGGACGTGGAAGCCGACGCCAAGGCGGTCGCCGAGGCGGGCGCCTTCTCGGTGGTGCTTGAAGGCATGGCCGAGCCCCTTGCGGCCAAGATTACCGGGCTGGTCAACATTCCCACCGTGGGCATCGGCGCGAGCGCCCAATGCGACGGGCAAATCCTGGTGATTGACGATCTTCTGGGCCTGACGCCCAAACCCCCCAGCTTTGTGAAAAAATATGCCGATCTCGACGAGGTGATCCGCGAGGCGCTGGGGCGCTATGCGGAGGAGGTGCGGTCCCGCGCCTTCCCGGCCCTTGAGCATACCTATGCGGTGAAGGACGAAGGCGAGGCCAAGCGCGCCTGAAGACCCCAGAATTTGGCCATATTTGGGCCCATCTTCTTGTTTGAATCGGGCGCGGCCTGAGGGTAGGGTACCGCGCCATTTCCGGCGCCCGGTGCTTTTCCCGCGGGGGCCGGTTTGAATTTTGTGGAGCACGCCCCCCGTGAGTGACATTTTTCAGGAAGTCGACGAAGAGCTCCGGCGCCAGCAGATCGACAAGACGCTGCGCACCTATGGCCCGTTCGTGGCGGGGGCGGCTTTCGTGGTCCTGGCCGGGGTCGGGGGCTATTACCTCTGGGATACTTACCAGGACCGCCGCGCCGCGGCAGCGGGCGATCTTCTGATCCAGGGTATGGAATTCCTCGCTGGCGGAAACCAAAGCGCCGCGGCGATGGTGTTTGCGGGACTCGCGGAAGACGCGCCGGGCGACTATCCGATGCTGGCGCGCTTTCACGAGGCCTCGGCGCTGCGCCAGTCCGGCGATACTGCCAGCGCCCTTGCGATTTATGATGAAATCGCGGGCGACGGCAGCAATCCGGAAGACTTTGTCGAACTCGCTCAGTTCTATGGCGGGCTTACGGCGCTCGGGAACGACGCCGCGTCTTTCGAGGATGTGCAAGGCCGGCTCGGCCCCGTGGCGGACGGCAGCGGGCCGTGGCGGTTCCACGCGCGCGAGGCGCTCGGCTATGCTGCCTACCGCGCCAGCAGGTTCGAGGACGCCGCAAACCATTACCGCCAGTTGACGGACGACCCGCTGACGCCGGCAGGCGTTGCGGGCCGCGCAACTGAAAT
>JANQLJ010000022.1 GCA_028280665.1 Alphaproteobacteria bacterium | reverse complement strand
AAGAGGCAGACGACGGCGCCCTCACCGGTGCGCCGGCGTCGTTTCTCCTGGCCCGGGACGCGGCGGACGGCCCTTTCACCGAGTGGGAGGAAACCGCGTCGGTTTCCCAATTCGGTGAGGCGGGGTCGGGCGCCTGGGCGGCGGTGCGCGCCTTTCCCGATGCGCAGAAGTTCTGGCTCGCCCGCGACCAGTTCGGCCAGCAGCCGCTCTATGTTGCCGAGAAGGGCCCCACCACTGCCTTCGCCACCGACCTTAACTGGTTTTTTGAAAGCGGGTTTCTGCAGCCCGCGTTCGACGAAGATTGCTTCAGCGAATTTGTGCAGCTTCAGTTCCTGACCGGCAGCGCGACGGCCTTTGGCGGGGTGCGGCGCGTTTTTCCCGGCGAGACGCTGGTGATCGAACGGGGGCGGATCGTCGACCGCTTGCGGCGCCCGGCGGTGCCCCACAGCGACCGGGTGCTGGTGGACCGGGCGGTCGCCTTCGATGCGCTCGATGAAATGCTGCGCGAGGCGGTGGCCAAGGCGCTCGACGGCCCGCGCCTGATCGGTTGCGTCTTAAGCGGCGATCTTGCCTCGACGGCGCTGGCGGTGGCGATTGCGCGCGGGACCAAGCGGCGCGTGCGCGCCTATCTTCCCTTCGCGCGGGAAAGCGGGCGCGAGCCCCTTGCCGCCATGACCGGCTTTGCCGAGTCCCTTGGCTTTGAGCCCGTGCCCATCGAAATCGGCGCCGAGGAATGCCTTGGCGCCTTGCCGGGTATCGTCAAGGCCATGACGGACCCGGTGGCCGATCAGGCGGCGCTTTCCTGGGCCTTTGTGGCGGCGGCGGCGAAGGCGGACGGGGCGGCGCTGGTTTTGCCCGCAGGGGGGCAGGAGCTTTTCGGCGCCTACGGCCGTTACCGCACGGCGGCGCGGCCCCTGTGGATGGGCGGGCGGGCCATGCGCGGGCGCGGGCACCTGCAAGGCCTGCCCGGCCTTCCCGAAGGCCCGCGCCACTGGCGCGACGGCTTGCTGGGCGTTGAGAGCCGCCTGCGCGGCGGCAATTTCTCGCGCATTCAGTTGCTCCAGCTCGTCGACATCAACACCTGGCTGCCCAATGACACGCTTTTGGGCGAACATCAGATCATCGCCCGCGCGGGCGTTGAGGTGCGCCGCCCCTTCCTTGATCCAAGCCTCGCGTCTTTCGCATTCTCCCTTGCCGATGAACTTAAACTGCGCGGGCAGGCGGGCGGCGTGTTGCTGCGCCACTGGATTCGCAAGACGTTCCCCAGCGCCGGCGGTATTTTCGAACAAGCCCGGCCCGCCTTACCGCTGGGACCCTGGCTCGCGGCGCGGGGCCATGAGCTTGGCCCCGCCGTTGATCGCGTCATCGCCGCAAGCGGCGCCATGGCCGAAGGCCGCGCGGCCCAGGTGTTCGAACAAGCAGCGCAAAAAAAAGCCAAGCGCCTGGGCATGGCGGCCTGGCAGCTTCTCTTTTTCGCCCTATGGTTTCGTATGCATGTAGAAGGCGCCGGGGCGGATGGCGACGTCTTTGCCGTGCTCGGCGATTGAGGGAGGAAACTTTGCCTGAAACTTTCGACACCATCTTCAAGGGCGGCACGGTGGTCAATCAGGACGGCGCGGGCCCGCGCGATGTGGGCGTGCGCGATGGCCGCATCGCCGCCATCGGCGCGCTTGATGAAAGCGCAGGCGGCAAAGTGGTCGATGTGACCGGGCTTCACATTCTGCCGGGGGTGATCGACACGCAGGTGCATTTCCGCGAGCCGGGCGGGGAGGGCAAGGAAGACCTTGAAAGCGGCTCCCTCGGCGCGGTCATGGGCGGGGTGACGGCGGTCTTCGAGATGCCCAATACCAACCCGCCCACCACCAATGCGGGGGCACTGGAAGACAAGCTCAAACGTGCCAAGGCCCGCATGCACTGCGATCACGCCTTTTACGTCGGCGGGACGGAAGAAAACGCTGAGGATCTGCCTGAGCTTGAGCAGTTGCGGGGGGTTTGCGGGGTCAAGGTCTTTATGGGGTCCTCCACCGGGACCTTGCTGGTGCCGGGGGATGAGGGCGTCGGCAAGATTCTCAATCGCATCAGGCGCCGCGCGGCGTTCCACTCCGAAGACGAGTACATTTTGCGCGAACGGCGCGAGTTTGCCGAACTTGGCAAGGTGGAAACCCATCCCGTCTGGCGCAATGTGGAAGCGGCGGTCTCCTCGACCCGGCGGCTGCTGGCGCTGGCGAAAGAAGCGGGCGCGCTTATCCATGTGCTTCATATCTCCACCAAGGACGAGCTTCCCCTGCTTGCGGCGGCCAAGGACTTTGCGACCGCCGAGATCACGCCTCAGCATCTCACCCTCGCCGCGCCCGACTGCTACGAGGAATGGGGCACGCTCGCGCAAATGAACCCGCCCATCCGCGATGCCTCGCACCGGGAAGGACTGTGGGAGCTGGGGATCGCGACCGGCGTTGCCGACGTGATCGGCTCCGACCACGCACCGCATACGCCGGCGGAAAAGGCCGAGCCCTATCCCAAATCCCCCGCCGGCATGCCCGGCGTGCAGACCCTGCTGCCGCTTTTGCTCGATCACATGAATGCGGGGCGCATGTCGCTCGACCGCCTAGTGGATCTCACCTCCCACGGGGCGAACCGGGTCTTCGGCATTGCCGGGAAGGGGCGGCTTGCGGTGGGCTATGATGCGGACCTCACCATTGTCGATCTTAATGAGACCCGCGTCATCAAAGAAGATTGGATCGCCTCCCGCGCGGGCTGGTCGCCCTTTGTAGGCAAGGAAGTGACCGGCTGGCCCAAGGGCACGATCATCCGCGGGCAGACGGTCATGTGGGAAGACGAACTCGTGACTCCCTCCACCGGCGAGCCGATGAAGTTTCATTCTTCTCTGCGGCGCGGTTAGCTCCTTTCGTCATTCCGGGGCCGCATGAAATACGGAACCCGGAATCTCGCGCCACTCCTTTTAACGCCCCCCGGTTTAACCGGGGGGTCCACAGTGCAACCCGCTCAGCATGTGGTAGGTGGATCGCCCGGTCGGAGCCGGGCGACGTCGAAAGAAGAGTGGGCCCTCTGGTCAAGGTTTACCCTCGCGAAAGCGGGGGCAGAGGGTGCGATTTCAATTGTAGGGCTAATGCAACGTCCCCGCATCCGTGGCGAATGAAAGCTCCCGCGCGGAGACGATGCCCTTGGAGGCGACGCGCACCGAATGGAGCTTGCCGTCGAGATTGTGGTGCCAGAAGTCGAGGAACTTCGTAAGGATCGGAAAGCGCGGGGCGAGGTCGTATTCCTGCCAGATGTAGCTTTGCAGAAAGTCCGGATAGTCCGGCATGTGATAGAGAATTTCCGCCGTGGTCAGGCGATAGCCCTTCAGCTGCTGTTCCAACTCCGACATGAACTCACTCCTCTACTCAGGTACGCGGGTAACTGAACGCCGCCGAATGGCTCTGCTTTCCTTTCCTCCCAAGCCTAGGCGGCTACGGATTAATATTGCTTGAAATGCTCATTCAGGGTGCTGAATCTGTCAAGATTCGTGGTCGCTTTCACCAAGTATTGCACGGCTTCCGTTGCGGAAGTGCCGCGGACGGGGCCTAGAGCGTTGAAAGTCAACGGCTTTGCGGTGCTTGACGCATCCTTCGTTTTGCGGTGGGTTGCGGCGCGGGGCGCAAAGGTGGTTAAGGCCGCCGGCGCCCCGTCTTTCGGGAGGTGGGGACATGAGCGAGCGCTTTCGCGCGCTTTTCATCGACAAAACCGATGACGGCCAGCGGGCCGAATTCAAGGACATCGCGGTTGATGACCTGATGGCGGGGGACACGGTGGTCCGCGTCGATTATTCCACGCTGAATTACAAAGACGGCCTTGTGGTGACGGGTGCCGCGCCCGTTGCGCGCACCTTCCCCATGATCCCCGGTATCGACCTTGCGGGCACGGTAGAGACGAGCGACGGGGATTTCTCCCCCGGCGACAAGGTGGTGCTTAACGGCTACGGGCTATCTGAAACCCACTTCGGCGGTTATGCGCAAAAGGCGCGGGTTCAATCCGAATGGCTGGTGCCGCTTGCGGGCGACATGACCACTCATGACGCCATGGCTATCGGCACCGCGGGCTACACCGCCATGTTGTGCGTGATGGCGCTCGAAGATCACGGCCTTGCGCCGGATCAGGGGCCTGTGCTGGTGACGGGCGCCGCGGGCGGGGTGGGCAGCGTCGCCATCGCGGTGCTTGCAAAGCTCGGCTACGAGGTTGCCGCCTCCACGGGCCGCGAGGAAGAGGGCGCCTATCTGACAGGGCTTGGCGCGGCAGAGATTATTCCGCGGGCGGAGCTTTCGGGCGACCCGCGTCCCCTCGGCAAGGAACGCTTTGCCGGGGTGGTGGATTCGGTCGGCTCGAACACGCTCGCCAATGCCCTTTCCATGACCAAGTATGGCGGTGTGGTGGCGGCCTGCGGGCTTGCGGGCGGCATGGACCTGCCCGCCTCCGTGGCGCCGTTCATCTTGCGCGGGGTCAGCCTTCTGGGCATCGACTCGGTGCAGGCGCCCATGGAAAAGCGCCGCGCCGCCTGGGCGCGGCTTGATAGGGACCTTGATCTTTCCAAGCTCGAAGCCATGACCCGGGACGTGGCCCTTTCGGATATCCAGAACTATGCGCCTCAAATCCTCGCGGGCCAGGTGCGCGGGCGCATCGTGGTCGATGTGAATGCGTGAAGGAAGGAACGAAATGACAGCCCCTTTCCGTGCTTTGCCTAACAAGGACCCGGCCGTGGAAGTGGAGCGGCGCGCCGACGGCACCATCGTCTTGCGCAACCCGCACCCCATGGACGATCCGCACGTGAACGTGATCGCGCCCCTTCGTCAGTGGGCGGAGGAGGTGCCGGACCGGAGCTGGCTCGTGGAACGGGGCGCGGACGGGGACTGGGTGCATCTCACCTACAAAGAAGCAAACGAGCAGGTGAATGCGGTAGCGCAAGCCTTGCTCGACCGCGGCATGGGGCTTGGGGGGCAGAACCATGGGCCCGTCATGATCCTTTCGGGCAATTCCATCGACCACGCGGTGATGACCTATGGCGCGATCCTCGCGGGCGTGGCGGTAGCGCCGGTGAGCCGGTCCTACAGCCTGATGAGCGCGGACTTTGCCAAGCTCAAATACGTGTTCGAGCTGGTGGAGCCCAAGATGGTCTTCGTGCAGGACGGCCAGATGTTCGGCCCCGCGCTGGAGGCGCTGGCGCTTGAAGGCGTCGAGGTCGTCTATGTGAAGAACCCGCCGCGGGGACACGATGCCACGCCGTTTCAGGAGTTTCTCGACACCGCGCCTATGGGCGATGTGGAACGAAGCTATGCCGCGCTCACCTTCGACACGGTGGCGAAGTATCTCTTCACGTCTGGTTCCACCGGCATGCCCAAGGCGGTGATCAACACCCACCGCATGATGTGCGTGAACGCCGCCATGGGGCGGAGCCTTCTGAACGAAGAAGGCCGCGCCGAGGTGCCGGTCATCATCAACTGGCTGCCGTGGAACCATACGTTCGGCGGCAACTCGGTGCTCAACGGCATTCTCTCGGCGGGGGGCACGTTCTATCTCGACGACGGCCTGCCCATTCCCGGCATGTTTGAAAGAACCATCCGCAACCTCAAAGAAGTTTCGCCCACTACCTATTCCAATGTGCCGGCGGCGTTCGCGACGCTGATCCCGGAGCTTGAAAAAGACGACGAGCTGGCGGCATCGCTGTTCAAGAATTTAAAATCGCTTTCCTATGGCGGCGCGGCGCTCGCGCAAGACCTTTACGACCGCCTGCAAGCGGTGGCGGTGCGCATTACCGGTCACCGCATTCCGTTCCTGACCGGCTATGGCGCGACGGAGACCGCGCCGGTGGTCACCACCGTTTACTGGGCGACAGAGCGCATGGGCCTTCTGGGTCTGCCGGTGCCGGGGGTGGAACTGAAACTCGTTCCCAAGGGCGAAAAATTCGAAGTGCGCGTGCGCGGCGAAAACATCACGCCGGGCTATCACAAGCGTGACGACCTCACCGAACAGGCCTTTGACGAGGAAGGATTTTACTCCCTCGGCGATGCGGCCAAGTTCCTCGACCCCGAAGACCCGGTGCAGGGGCTCGTCTTCGACGGGCGCGTGGCGGAGGACTTCAAGCTCGACACGGGCACCTGGGTCAGCGCCGGACGCCTGCGCGTGCAAGCAGTGGAGGCCTCGGGCGGGCTCATGCAAGACGCGCTCGTGGCGGGGCTCGACCGGGCCTATATCGGCATTTTGGGATTTCCAAACTTCGCCGCCTGCCGCGACCTTATGGAAGACCAGGACGCGGAGCCTGAAGATATAGTGGTCAACGAAAAAGTGCTGGGCCGGATCGCCGAGGGGCTCAAGCGCCACAATGACGGCCATCCGGGCTCGTCAACGCGGGTGGGCCGCGCGCTTTTGATGGCCGAGCCCCCCAGCATGGACGCGGGCGAGATTACCGACAAAGGCTACGTCAATCAGTCCACTTCGCTCGAACGCCGGAAAGCGCTGGTGGAGAAGCTCTACACCGACCCGCCCGGGAACGATATCATCGCCCTCTAACAATCCTCTTTGAACGGACCATTTGCCATGACCGACAGCCCTCAACGTTCAAACCATCCCACCGGCGCGGAAACGCTTATCGAAACGCTGGTGGGGTGCGGTGTCGATCTTTGTTTCACCAATCCGGGCACATCGGAAATGCACCTTGTGGCCGCTATCGACAAGGTGCCGGGAATGCGGCCGGTGCTGGGTCTTTTTGAAGGGGTGGTGACCGGCGCGGCGGATGGGTATGCGCGCATGACCGGCAAGCCCGCGGCGACGCTGCTCCATCTGGGGCCGGGCCTTGCCAACGGGATTTCCAATCTCCACAACGCACGGCGCGCGGGCAGCGCCATTGTGAACATTGTCGGTGACCACGCCACTTATCATCAGCAATATGACGCGCCGCTTGCTTCCGATATTCAGGCGCTGGCGGGCACGTTTTCCTCATGGGTGCGCTCGGCGCCCGATGCGGCCTCACTAGCGCCTCTGGGCGCGCAGGCGGTGGCGGAGTCGTTGCGTTCGCCGGGGAACATTTCCACCCTGATCGTTCCCGCAGATACCGCCTGGGATGCCGCGCGCATGGCGGCGAAACCCTTGCCCGCGCCCCGGGCGCCGAGAGTGGACGTGGGCGCGATCGAAGCGGCGGCAAAAGCGCTCAAGGGCGCGTCAAAACCCGCGATCCTCATTGGCGGGCCCGCCATGTACGAAAAGGGCCTGAAGATCGCCGGACAAATCTCCAAACAGACCGGCGCGCTGCTTTTCTCGGACACTTTCAACAAGCGCATCGAACGGGGGGCGGGCCGCGTCTTTGCCTCGACCATTCCCTATTTCGGTGAGATGGCGCTCGACGCACTCGAAGGTGTCGATCTTCTGCTCATTATCGGCACCAAGCCGCCGGTGGCGTTCTTTGCCTATCCCGGCAAGCCGAGCCTGCTCGTGCCCGAAGGCTGCGAGGTGGCGGAACTTTGCGAACGCGACGCAGACGTTATCGGCGCGCTTACCGGTCTTGCGGATGAACTTGACGCCACGGGCGTCACGCCTGACGTGCAGCCGGTCGAACGCCCGGACGTGCCGCCCGCGGGGGAGCTGACCTCCGGCACCATCGGCCATACTATCGGCGCGCTGATGCCCGAAGGCGCCATCGTTTGCGACGAAGGGGTCTCCAACAGCATCGCGTCGTTCCTGCTCACCCTCGGCTGCCCGCCGCATGACTGGCTCAATCTGACCGGTGGGTCCATCGGCATTGGCATGCCGCTCGCCTGCGGCGCGGCGCTGGGGGCGCCTGACCGCAAGGTGATCTGTCTCGAAGGGGACGGCTCGGGCATGTACACGGTCCAGGCCCTGTGGACCCAGGCGCGGGAAAACCTCGATGTGACGACGATTATCTTCGCCAACCGGACCTACAACATCCTCAATATCGAGTTCGAGCGCACCGGCTCGGGCGAGCCCGGCGAAAAGGCGACCTCGATGCTCTCCATCGGCGATCCCGATCTGGGCTGGGTGGAACTTGCCAAGGGCATGGGCGTTGAAGCCGTGCGCGTGGACACCGCCGAGAGCTTCACCGCCGCCTTCGCCGCCGCCATGGCCCAAAGGGGCCCGCGGCTGATCGAGGCGGTGGTGCCGTAGGAACTAACGCTGGACCGTGAAGTCGCCTTGGCGGATGCGCTGGGGCAGGTCTTTGGTCATGTCCGCCACCGCGCGCTCGCCATAGACCGCCACCATGTCGGAAAGCCCGGCGAAGATCGCCGTCTTTGAAACAACATCCGTTTCAACGCCCTTGGCGATAGCGTTGTCCCACGCTTCCAAAAGCGCATCGAGGGCGATCTGACGTTGTTCCTGCTCTTTCACTTTTCGTTCCGCGGTCTTGAATGGGAACATCGGCGAATTCCCTCGTCGGCTTTGGCACGCCCTAAATGTTCCCCTCATGATGTCCCTTGGGCGGGGACACTAGCAAACGAGTCGGGGGCGCCGAAGGGGCCTAGCGCAGGACCTGCGCCATGCGGTTGGCAAGATCCGCGCCGTCGCGGGCAAGGCGGCCCGCATAGGCGCGCGCGTCGGGCGTGCACGAAGGGAAACGCTCGACGACTTCGTTATAGGCGTCGTTGAAGCGCTGGGACATGCGGTTGCGCTGTTCGCGGCTGGGGTTCTCAAGGCGCATCAGCTCAAGCATGTTGTCGCGCCAGATCTGGACGTTGTCGTTTTCGCAAATCTGGGTGAGGTGGTGCATGGTGCCGAAATGGCCGGAGAGGCTGAGCAGATCGCGCTCGAACGGCGTGAGCACTTGGGCGCCCGCGGGCGCGGCAAGCCCCGCCGCCACCAGCATTCCTGCAATCGAACGCAATCCCCAATTCATCGGCGCATCAGGCCAAGGGAAGGCGGCGAAATTGGGGCTTGGGTCTGGCAAAGAGAAAGGCCCCTCGCCGTCTTGGGGGCAAAGGGCCTTTCGAGCAGGAAACTTGAGGGGGTTTCCGTGAACTTAGTCTCTCCGCTCGGCCTCGCCGCCGCCTTGACCTGCATCAAGGACAGGGCTCAGGCAAAGCGCTGAAGCCCGCCGATGGTCTGCCGCGCCTCGGCGAGCATGGACTCGACAATTTCGGCGGCGGGCAGCACCTCATTGATGCCGCCCGCGCCCTGGCCCATGGGCAGGCAATCCTTTTGCGGGTCAAGCCCTTCCACCTTGCCGCCAATGCCGCCAAGCACGTCCTTTTGCGCGGAATGAACCGCTTGCGCGGGGAAGGGCTCGATCTCACCCGGGCGCCGCTCCCAATCGTCCACGTAAGGATTGCGCAGGGTACGGAGGGTTTTGCCCGTATAGCAGCGGGTTACGATAGTGTCTTGATCGTTCGCATCAAGAATGGCGGCCTTGTACTCGGTGCCCGCGCGCGCCTCGGTGGAGGCGATAAAGCGCGTGCCGACCCACACCCCTTGCGCCCCGAATGCGAGCGCCGCTGCCAGCCCACGGCCGTCATAGATAGCGCCCGCGGCGAGCACCGGAATGTTCACCGCATCCACCATTTGCGGGATCAGCGCCATGCCTGCGACTCTTCCTGTGTGCCCGCCGCCCTCAGTGCCTTGGGCGATCACGAAGTCGCAGCCCGCTTCCTCGGCTTTGACCGCGTGACGCACCGCGCCGCACACGGTGGCGACCTTGACGCCTGCTTCCTTGAGCTGCGGCATGATGGGCGCAGGCACGCCGAGGCCTGCGACAAAGGCCGCTGCGCCTTCGTCGATGATGATGTCGCACGCGGCCTTGAGGCTTTCAGGAACGGCGGTGAGCAGATCGACGCCGAAGGGCTTGTCGGTTTTTTGTTTGACCAGCCGCATCTGTTCTTGAATTTCGTCGGGCCCCGCGCTCGCCATGCCAAGGGTGCCGAACCCGCCCGCGTTGGAGACGGCGGCCACCACGTCCGCGTAGGAAACCGAGCCCATGCCCGCAAGCAGGATGGGGTGTTCGATGCCGAGCATGCCGCAAATGGGTGTGTGAAAACTCATGGATACCTCCAACCGTTTCTAGGGACGCGCGTCCCAGGGCCGCACCGTGCCGACCGTTGTTTGGGGCGCTTGCGATGTCATGGCTTCGATGGTGCCT
>JANQLJ010000182.1 GCA_028280665.1 Alphaproteobacteria bacterium | reverse complement strand
CGGAAGAGGGCTAGCCCTCGCCTTCACGCTTACGCGGCGCGGTGATGCGCAAGGCGGTGATCTGGTTGCGCGACCGGCGCAGGATCTCAAACTTGTAGTCGTAAAAGGCAAAGACCTGCCCCGGCTCGGGGATGGTCTGGGCTTCATGGATGACGAGGCCCGCAATCGTCGTGGCTTCTTCGTCCGGCAGGGTCCAATCGAGCGCGCGGTTAAGATCGCGGATCGGCACGGCGCCGTCCACGTTGAAGCTACCGTCAGGCTGCGGCCGCACGCCGGTGACCGCAAGGTCGTATTCATCGCGAATGTCGCCGACGATTTCCTCCAAGATGTCCTCAAGGGTCACAAGCCCCATGAGGACGCCGTACTCATCGACCACCAGCGCAAAGTGCATGCGCTCGCGCAGGAAGGCGTTGAGCTGATCGTTCAGCTCGGTGGTCTCCGGCACGAACCAGGGCCGCAATGCAATCTCTTCCACGTCGAGCTTGCTGGCATCCCAATTGACGCGGCTGAGGGCGCGCAGGAGATCCTTCTGGTGCAAGACACCAACGATGTTTTCAAGGTCCTCACGCCATAAGGGCAGGCGGGTATGTGCGCTTTTCAAAACCTCTTGCACGATCACATCGTTGGATTGGCCCGCGTCGACCATCTCCATGTTCTTGCGGTGGATCATGACATCGGCGACTTCAAGTTCTTGAAGGTCGAGCACGCCGCCGAGCATGTCGCGGTGGCCCTTGATGACTTTGCCTTCTTCATGGTGCAACTCGATGGCGCCGCGAATTCGTTCGTGGGCGGACAAAACGTCTTCGCCCTCGGCAATGTCGATCCCGAAGAAATGTACAAGCCGCCTTACGCCCACCTGGATCACGTCCACCACCGGCGCGAAGGCCGCAACAAACAGCGCAATAACGGGTGCGATGGTCATGGCAAGGCGGTTGGTGCGGGCAATGGCGATGGTCTTGGGCAGGATTTCGGCAAAGACAAGCACGACCGCGGTCATAACCAGCGTTGCCACTGCAACGCCCGCATCGCCAAATAGATTGAGGAAAAGCGCCGTCGCAAGAGCCGAGGCGAAAATGTTCACGAGGTTATTGCCGAGAAGGATCGCGCCGATAAGCCGCTCGGGCCGTTCTTTAAGCCGGTTGACGTGACCGGCCGCCGCAACGCCGTCCTTCTGCAGCTTGTGCATGGTGGCGCGCGAGGACGCGGTGAGCGCCGTTTCCGAACCTGAAAAGAAGGCGGAAAAAAGCAGCAGCAAAATGATGGCACCGATGGTGAGGAGACTTTCCGGCGAGAGCAGCCGGTCGAGCAGCGTCATGGGTCAGCTTCCTGATTGGGTTGCGCCGTTTTGAACGAGCAGGTCCCGGACTTTTTCAGCCGGAACATTTTTTGCAACAAAGGCCTCGCCAATGCCGCGGGCAAGGACAAGATTAAGCTCGCCCCTGGTGACTTTCTTGTCTTGCATCATATGCGCAAGCAGCGCATCGGCAGAAAGGGCGCCGCCCTCGATATTGCGCAAGCTGGCCGGAAGGCCCACCGAGGAAAGATGGGCCCGCAGCCGTTCCGCGTCGGCGGGACCCGCGTGACCCAGTTGGGCGGAAAGATCGAGCGCAAGGCCCATGCCGATGGCGACGCCCTCGCCGTGCAAAAGCCGGTCGGAGTAGCCCGTGGCCGCTTCCAGCGCGTGCCCGAAGGTGTGGCCGAGATTGAGCAAGGCGCGCTTGCCTGCTTCACGCTCATCAGCTTCCACAATCGCTGCTTTCGCGCGCACCGACTTTGCCACGGCCTCGGTGCGCAGCGATTGGCCGTTGCTGCCTCCCGCAAGAAGCCCGGCCCCGTTCGCCTCAAGCCAGCCGAAAAAGGCCGCATCGCCCAGCACGCCGTATTTCACGATCTCCGCATATCCCGCAAGTAACTGCCGCTCGGGCAGGGTGTCGAGCATATCCACATCCGTCACGACGAGCGCTGGCTGGTGAAACGCGCCGATCAGGTTCTTGCCTTGCGCCACGTTGATGGCCGTCTTTCCGCCTACGGAGGAATCGACTTGCGCAAGCAATGTGGTCGGCACTTGAACATAGCCAATGCCGCGCCGGAGAACCGATGCGGCAAAGCCGGCAAGGTCTCCGATAACCCCGCCGCCAAGAGCAACGATCACATCCTGGCGTTCAACGCCAAGATCGAGCAATTGGCCCACGAGTTTTTCCAGCGCGGCAAAGGACTTGGTCTCTTCCCCGGGCGGCAGAACGATGGTCTCAACGGTGATGTCTTCTTGGGTTAGCGAGGCTTGCGCCGCTTTTAGATGATGCTGGGCGACGTTTTCATCGCTGATGACAACCATAAAGGGCCGCGAAAGAACCGGCGCCATCAGCTTGCCGAGGTCACGTAAGGCCCCCGGCGCGATGACGATGTCATAGCCCCGTGCGCCCAGGTCCACGCGAATGGTCTCGGCTATGGCGGTCATGGCGCCACCTCGTTGCGGGCGCACCAATCGGCGAGCGCGTTGGTAATGGCGCCAACGACGCGCGAATGGGGTCCCTCACCGGACTCCACGACAACGTCCGCTTCGCCGTAGATGGGATAGCGCTCATCCATGAGTCGGCCCAGAATGTCGCGCGGGTCGCCGGTCTTGAGCAGCGGCCGCGTGTCGCGCCGCATGACGCGCTCAAGCAGAAGTTCAAGCTCCGCCTTGAGCCAGACAGATACCGCGCGCTTCTTGATGAGCTTACGGGTTGCCTCATACATGAATGCGCCGCCCCCCGTTGCGAGCACGCAAGGCTCGCCGCTGATAAGGCGCGCGATCACTTTGCGTTCGCCATCGCGGAAATGGTCTTCCCCATACTTTTCAAAAATTTCCGAAACCGTGAGCCTCGCGGCCGCTTCGATCTCTTGGTCGGCGTCGATGAACGGCATGTTGAGAGCGTCGGCCAGCCGCCGCCCCACGGTCGTCTTGCCCGCCCCCATGAGCCCTACGAGCACAATGGACTGTTTGCGAATCCGCGCGAGCGCCTCAGGAGCGATCTTGAGGGGGTCGCGCTTCTCATCCGCGCTCAAAAGGGGCCTCCGGCTTTTTGCACCGCAATCATCAATAGTTTATCCCTCATGGCAGCGGCAAGTAAAAGTAGGGGGCGGGCCCGCTAAGGACCTGATTTTTGTCGCATTTGGGGGGCAGTTTCACGTGCCCGTGGCCCTCGTTGGCCGCGGCGGGGCACCATTGACCGGACTTCAGGGGGAACACCATGTCCAACCCGCTCGCGCTCATTGGCATTGTGCTGGTCCTATTGCTTGGGGCGGGGGGCGTGCTCCTGTTCATCGCCAACACCATGGAACCGCCCCAAACCGAGCGGGAGGAGGTCATCTCCAATGACCGGTTCCCCGGCTAAGGCTCTTTTTGCGTTCTTGCTGGCGCTCGGCCTTGGCGCCGCCCTGCCGGTGCTGGCCCAAACCGAGGTCGGCGCGCCCCTGCAATTGCCGGGCGTGGGCGAGGAGGACGAGGAAGAGGCGGCGCCGGAAGCCGCGGGCCCGCAAAGCGTTCCCATGCGCCCCGGCGCGTTTGACGAAAACATCCAGGTCGGCGTTATCTCCAGCCGCGCGCCCACCATCGGCACGCTTAGCGGCACCGACGGCCTGGGGAGTGAGATTTGGGCGGGCACATCGGCCACAAGGGCGCAAATTCTTCTCAATCAGATTCCCGTGGGCGCGCCCTCCCGCGCCATGGGCAATCTCGTCCGGCTGTTGTTGCTGACCGCTTCCCGCCCGCCGGAAGATGCACGCGGGGGCGATCCTATTTTTGAGTTAAGACTCTCGCGCACCCTCGATGCGGGCCATATCGATGCCGTGCCGGCCATGATCGGTCAGGCGACCCACCTTGAAGGCACCCCCGGCATTCAAATCCTCCGTGCAGAAACAATCCTTCTGCAAGGCGGCGGCGCGGCCGCGTGCACAAATGAAACCGCCCAGCGCTTTGAATCCGAAGAACCGTTTTGGATGAAGCTGCGCGCTTATTGTTTCGCTCATGAGGGGCTCGTGCCGGCGGCCCGGCTTACCGCCGATCTTCTTTATGACGCAGACGATGAGGATCAACTTTTCCAAGATTTGCTCGAGCGGCTCAGCGGCAACGACGCCGTTCGCGTGGAAGGGCCGTTCGATGAAGACCTCAGCACGCTTCATCTCGCCATGATGCGCGATCTGAACATCGTTCCCTCGCGGCGGCGCGAAGGGGCGAAGTCACTCTCGCTTGCCCGGGTGATGGCCCTTCATTCGGGCTGGAGCGGTGAAGAAGGTCATGCCTTCCGTCTTTCGTCGGGCGAGATGGCGGCGCGCGCGGGCGTTCTCGGTTCGGGGGAGCTTCTTGGCATTTACGAAGACGTGTCCCCCTTTGAGCCCGAACTCCGGACTGAGCAACTGAGCGCCGCGGCGAATGCCCCGTCGGCGGCGTCGCGCGCCGTTTTCGCCGAGGCCTTGAGTGTCGACCGCATCATTGGCACCCGGGCCGAGACCTTGTCGGCGGCCCTTGCCCGCGCGGCAGAAACCGACATGGGCGCGAGCTACGCCGCTGCCCTCGGCCGTGCCGCGCGTGACATGGCGCCCGAGGAAACGCTCGCCTGGGCGTCCTACAATTTTGCCATTGCGGCCCTTGCCGACGGAAACTTGACCCAGGCCTATAGCTGGTTCGACATTTTCAACGGGGGTGGTGCGCCCCCGGTAAGACGAGTTCAGGCCTTGCTTGCTGCGCTGATCATGGTTGCGCCGTCCGAGCGCTTTGCCTATTGGCCCGACCATGCGCTTCTGTGGCTGGGGCAAGCCGATCTCGGCGAAATGCCCCACGCGCGCCTCGCGGCGCAGCTCATGTGGTTCGACGCCATGGGATACCAGATCCCTACCGCGGTGCGCGAGCGGCTTGCGCTTCATGAGAACGAACTTACCGGCACAGCGCCTCCACCGGCGGTCATCGGGAATTTGCGCGAGGCGGCCCAGGCGGGCCGCATGGGCGAGACGGTTGCGTATGCACTAGTCGCGATCGGCCCTGGCGGCCCCCGCGCCGCGCACCCCGCCGCCCTTGCTGAAGCCATCCGGGCCTTGCGGCTTGTGGGGGTGACGGCGGATGCCCGCGCGCTTGCGACCGAGGCGCTTTTGGGCGTTGCCCTGGACGACGTCGAGTGAGCCGCGCGCCTGACCTTGCCGCCGTCGAGGCGTTTCTGGAAATGGTGAGCGCCGAACGGGGGGCATCCAAAAACACGCTCGAAGCCTACGCGCGCGACTTGCGTGACTTCGCGGGCTTCCTTGCGCGCTCTAAGGTTTCAATCGATGAAGCAAGCACCGACCAGGTGCGGTCTTACCTTGCCAGCCTGGACGATGCGGGCCTTGCGGCCTCCACCCGCGCGCGGCGGCTGTCGGCGCTCAAGCAGTTCTATAAATTTCTTTATACGGACGGCTGGCGGGATGACGATCCATGTCTTGGGCTCAAAGGGCCGAGCGCGCGGCAGCGTTTACCCAAGGCGCTGAGCGAGGCGGATGTGGACACGCTCCTTGCCACCGCGCAAGCTCGCTCCGGGCAGGGCGTGGAAGGGATTCGCCTGCTTGCCATTGTCGAGTTGCTCTACGCCTCGGGCTTGCGCATTTCCGAGCTGGTGACCCTGCCGCTTTCTTCGGTGACCGGC
>JANQLJ010000109.1 GCA_028280665.1 Alphaproteobacteria bacterium | reverse complement strand
CCAAGCACGGCGTTGATTGGTGGCTCGTGAACACCGGCTGGACCGGCGGCGCCTATGGCGTGGGCGAACGCAGGCCGATCCGCGCGACGCGCGGATCGGCATGCGTTCGCCCACGCCATAGGCGCCGCCGGTCCAGCCGGTGTTCACGAGCCAGCAATCAACGCCGTGCTTGGCGATGAGGTCGCGCAAAAGATTGCCGTACTCGGTCGGGTGCCGCGGCATGAAGGGCGCGCCGAAGCAGGTGGAAAATGTCGCCGTGGGCTCCGTCACGCCTTTTTCCGTGCCCGCCACTTTCGCGGTGTAGCCCGAAAGGAAATGATACATGGCCTGGCTCGGCGTGAGCTTGGCGATGGGCGGAAGCACGCCGAAGGCATCGCAAGTCAGCATAATGATGTTCTTGGGGTGCGGCGCGGTGCCGGTCTCGCTCGCATTGGGGATAAAGTCGATGGGATAGGCCCCGCGCGTGTTTTCTGTGAGCGAGCCGTCGCTTAGATCAAGCTCGCGCGTTTCGGGGTCCATCACCACGTTTTCCAGCACCGTGCCGAAGCGCTTGGTAGTGGCATAGATCTCGGGCTCGGCCTCGGCGGAAAGATTGATCATCTTGGCGTAACAACCGCCTTCAAAATTAAAGAGCCCGTTTTCCGACCAGCCGTGCTCATCGTCGCCCACCAGCGTGCGGTGAGGGTCGGCGGACAGCGTGGTCTTGCCCGTACCCGACAGGCCGAAGAAGATCGCCGCATCGTCCGCCTTGCCTACATTCACCGAGCAGTGCATGGGCATGATACCCTTTGCGGGCAGAAGATAATTCAGTATGCTGAAGACCGACTTTTTGGTCTCGCCCGCGTAAGACGTGCCGCCGATCAGCACCAGCTTCTTGGCAAAGTTGACCGCGATCACCGTTTCGGTGCGGCAGCCGTGGCGTTCGGGATCGGCCTGGAACTCCGGCATGTTGATGATGGCGAATTCAGGCTCAAAGCCCGGCAAATCTTCCGCGGGCGGGCGCACCAGCAAGTGGCGAATGAAAAGCGAGTGCCAGGCAAGCTGCGTGACAATACGCACCGGCAGGCGGTGATCCTTGTCCGCCCCGCCGTAAAGGTCTTGGACGAAAAATTCCTTGCCTTCGGCAAAGGCCAGCATGTCCGCGTGGAGCCTGTCGAAGGCCTCTTCGCTCATGGGCTTTGAATTGTCCCACCAGATGTGCGCCTCGCTCGACGGCTCTTTCACGATGAACTTGTCTTGCGCCGAGCGACCCGTGTGCTGGCCGGTGCGCACGACAAGGGGCCCGTCTTTCGCGGCCTGGCCCTCGCCCCGTTCGAGCGCGATCTTGTAGACGTCTTCGGCCGGGTGGTTCCAATGCGCCGCCTTGAGGTTCTTAAAACCCTGTTTGTCGAGCCCGTAGTCGGGGATCACCGGTCCGGTCTGCTGCACGTGAAATCCTCCTCGGGGCGGGTGCTCCATCTCGCGCCCGCGCACTGCCTTCCTCAGTTTTGGCAAGCCGTCCCTTGTTCCCTTGGTTTTTCCCTTGGGGTTTCCTTGGGCCTGCCCCACCTTGAGCCCGCTCCGGCGGACTTTACCTTGGGGGCCCGGCAGCCCCCTTGTTCGGCCTTCTATATGAAGTAGAGCGCCAAAGCACAAGCGGCGAAAGACCCCCTTTTGCCGCGGGTTTATCCAGGCCCCCGCCCTTTGCCGCGGGGCCCGCTTCGGCTAAGGAAAAGGCCCGGAAATGGGCGGGTTCTCAGAAAGTCCCAAAACAGATGCAGAAAGAAAGCGCACACCCCGCGGGCGGGCCTTCGACCTTTGGCGAGCGGGCGCGGACAAACGCCCGCGCCACCTTGCGCCTGGCCCTTCCCGCCATGGGCTCGCGCGCAGGGATTCTGCTCATGCTCAGTGTGGACACCATCATGGTGGGCCATACGAGCCAGAACCAGCTCGCCTATCTCATCATCGCCGCCTCCATCCAGGCAATCCTCATGCTGGTCGCCATCGGCTTTCTGCAAGGCACCATGGTGCTGGTGAGCCAGGCCTATGGCGCGCGGGAATACGATTTTTGCGGCGAGGTCTGGCGCGTCGCCCTGATCATTGCCGGCGTTCTCGGCGCGGGCGCCTTCGCGGTCTCGTTCTTTGGCGCGCCGTTTTTCGCCTCCCTCGGCCAGAGCGCCGAGATGGCGCAGGGCGCGGGCGGCGTGCTCACCCAATACGGCTGGGGGATGCCCGCGATGATGCTCTACATCGCGTGTTCCTATTTGCTTGAAGGCATTCAGCGCCCGCGCGTCGCCATGGTGATCATGCTGAGCGCCATCTTCGTCAACGCGGGGCTTAACGCGATTGCGCTTTACGGCTTTGACGGCGGCGCGCCCGAGGCGGTGGCCATGACGTCGGTCACAAGATGGATCGCGTTCCTGACCATTCTATTTTACATCACCCACGTCATGCGCGACCGGCGCGAGTTCGGCGTGCGCATGCCCGGTCCGCCCACCCGCGAAAGCATGGCTGCCATCTGGCGCTATGTGCGCCGTGCGCTCAAGCTCGGCTGGCCCATGGGCGCGACCCAAGGGGCCGAGACCGCAGCCTTTGCCACGCTGACGCTCACCGCCGCCACTTTGGGCGAAGCCGCCGCCGCCGCGCACGGGGTGACTATGCAGCTTGTCCAGATCGTCTTCATGCTGGCGATTGGCATGAGCGCGGCCACGTCCGTGCGCGCGGGCTTTGCAGTGGGCGCAGGCGAACGCTGGGGCGTCGCCTGGGCGGGCTGGACCGGCGCGGGCCTTATCACCCTCATCATGCTGCCCTTTGCGGTGCTCTTTTTTGCCTTCCCCCGCGCGAGCAGCATGATCTTCACCACCGCGCCCGAGACCCTGGCGATCACCGTCATCACCATTCAGATTGCCGCCGTCATGCTGATCTTCGACAGCCTGATGACCCTGATGATCGGCGCGCTGCGCGGGGCGGGCGACGTGATGGTTCCCATGAGCCTTCATGTGTTTTCCATGTGGGGCGTGATGGTGCCCGCCGCCTGGGTCCTGGGGCTTCAAATGGGGCTCGGCGTGCCCGGGCTGTTCTTCGGGATCGTTATCGGCATCGTCTTTGCCGCCGCCGCCGCGACCACGCGCTTTTTCTTCGTTTCGCGGCGGCAGATCGCCCGCGCCTGAGGGCCTGGACTGAGAGCCCCATTAACCCTTGCTTGCCATGGAATGCCCGCATTCTATCGTTTAAGGTCAGGCCGAGAAAAAACAAGAACGGCGGCCCCCCTTGACCCCGCCCCATCATAGGACTTGCCCATGGCGACCATCGCGCTGGTAGACGACGACCGGAACATCCTCACCTCCGTGAGCATGGCCCTCGAGGCCGAAGGCTATAACGTCAAAGGCTTCACCGACGGCCAGGCCGCCCTTGCGGCCTTCGCCACCATGGTGCCGGACTTGGCCATTTTGGATATCAAGATGCCGCGCATGGACGGCATGGAACTTTTGCGGCGGCTTCGGCAAAAATCGGACGTGCCGGTGATCTTCCTCACCTCCAAGGACGAAGAAGCGGACGAACAGTTGGGTCTCGAGCTCGGCGCGGACGATTACATCAAGAAGCCGTTTTCCCAGCGGCTGTTGCTCGCGCGGGTGCGGGCGGTCTTGCGCCGCGCCCAAGCAGGCCCCGAAGGCGAGCGCGATGAAGCCGAAGAAAGCATCATGGAACGGGGCCGGCTGACCATGGACCCCTTGCGCCATTCCTGCACCTGGGACGGCAAGAACGTGACGCTGACCGTCACCGAGTTTTTGATCCTGCAGGCGCTCGCGCAACGGCCGGGCTTTGTCAAAAGCCGCGACAACCTGATGGACGCGGCTTACGACGATCAGGTCTATGTGGACGACCGCACCATCGACAGCCACATCAAGCGGCTGCGGCGCAAGTTCAAGCAGGCGGATTCCGATTTCAACGCGATCGAAACGCTTTACGGCGTGGGCTACCGCTTTCGCGACGAAAGCTGACCGGCCCGCTATAGAAAGGGCAAGGCGCGCGTGACGGCTGAAAACGCAAGCACCTCGACAGACACCGAACCGCGCGGGGCCTCGCGGGCAGCGGCGGCGTGGGACCGCATCGCCCGGGCGCGGGCGCGTGCCGCCGACGCGCTGGCGGGCGCGGGGCCGGGCAGCGGACGCTTCACCGACCGGCTTGCGGTGCGCATGGCGTTTATCAACCTCGCGGGGCTCGCCGTCTTCGGTGTGCTGATCGTCTGGTTCGGCGGCTCGCAAACGGGACTGATTGACGAGCGCATGCGCGCGCTCGACGTGCACAGTCGCATCATCGCGGGCGCCATTGCCGAAAACGCCGTGAGCACGCCCGTGGGCGTGCGCGGCGAGATCGACGTTGAAAGCGCAAACCGCACCTTGCGGCGGCTGGTGCTGCCCACCGGCTACCGCGCGCGGCTCTATGATGTCGAAGGCGCGCTGATCGCCGACAGCCGGGCGCTGGACGCGAGCGGCGCGGTGGAAATGCGCGTGATCGATCCGCCCACGGGGCTCGAGGCGCTGATGCAGCGTATCGCCTTCGGCATTGACTGGGTATTGGGCGTTATCCCGCGCGGGGCGGAGCCTTATGTGGAAGGCCCCAATGTGCGCTACGCCGAAGTGGAAGCGGCGCTGCGCGGCGAGCGCGACCCGGCGGTCAAGAACGCGGTGCGCATCGACGACCAAGGCGACATTATTATCTCCGTCGCCATTCCCGTGCAGCGCTACCGGGCGTACCTGGGCGCGTTGCTACTTTCCGCCGAAGGCGATGAAATCGAAGAGGCCCTGCGCGCCGAGCGCAACGTGCTGGGCCGGGTCTTTTTGCTGGCGGTTTTCGCGACCGTGCTGATCTCGCTCGGCTATGCCATGAACGTGGTGGGGCCGATCCGGCGCCTTGCCCGCGAGGCAGACCGGGTGCGGCGCGCGGGGCTCGCGGGCAGCGGCACGGACATGCCCCACCTGCCCAATTGGCCCGGGCGCAAGGACGAGATCGGCGAGCTGGGCCGCTCGCTCAAGGACATGACCTCGGCGCTTTACGGACGCATCGACGCCATCGAAAGCTTCGCCGCCGATGTGGCACACGAGATCAAGAACCCGCTGACGTCTTTGCGCAGCGCGGTGGAGACCCTCGAGCTTGCGCGCGATGACGAGGCAAAAGCGCGGCTCTTGCGCATTATCAGCGACGATGTGGGCCGCCTTGACCGGCTGATCACCGACATTTCCGACGCCTCGCGGCTCGATGCAGAACTGACGCGGGAGACCACCCAGACCGTCCGGCTTGCGCCGCTTTTGAATGGGCTCACGCAAATCTATCAAGACACGGCGCATGACAAGAACATCCGTGTGCGGACGGAAATTGCGACCGGTGCGCTTTCCGAAAGCGCGTTGACGGTGCGCGGCATTGAATCGCGCCTGGGACAAGTGATCCAGAACCTGCTCGCAAATGCGGTTTCGTTCTCGCCCGCGGGCGGCGAGGTGCGCCTGACCGCGCGGCTTGAACGCGAAAGCGGGGCTGCGCGCGCCTTCATCACCGTCGAAGACGAAGGCCCGGGCATTCCCGAAGAAGGTCTTGAGCGCATTTTCGAGCGCTTCTATACGGAGCGGCCCGAGTCCGAAGCCTTCGGCAAGAACTCAGGCCTTGGGCTTTCCATCAGCCGGCAGATCATTACCGCCCACCGCGGCACCATCTGGGCCGAGAACCGCAAAGACGCGGACGGCAAGGTGATCGGCGCGCGCTTCGTCGTATCCCTGCCCGCGGCTCCCGCCTTATGAGCACACGCCTTCACGGCACTTGCGTTGCGGTGGAAGGGCGCGGCGCGCTGTTCCGCGGCGCCCCCGGCGCGGGCAAGTCCGACCTTGCGTTGCGGCTTCTCGAACGGGGCGGCAAACTCGTCGCCGACGATCAGGTGATCATCGAAGACGGGGGCGAAGGCCTTCTCGCCCGCGCCGCGCCGCGCCTTCAGGGCAAGCTCGAAGTGCGCGGCATCGGCATTTTGGACGTGGCGTTTGTGGAGGCCGTGCCGCTCCTCGCCCTTTTCGATCTCTGCGCGCCGGAAGATGTCGCCCGCCTGCCCGAGCCCGTATGGGAAGAGCTGTTGCCTGGGCGGAAAATCCGCGCCTTCCGCCTTGCGCCTTTCGAGGCCTCGGCGCCCGACAAGGTGCGGCTGACGCTTTCCGCCCTCGCTCAGCTTTAAAGCGCGGGGCAAAGTGCGGGCCCGGGGGTCCCGGCGCAAGGATTTGGTAAAGATTTTGCCCCGCAATGGGTCACATGATCGCCACAGGTGGCGGGGCTTTGCACAATCCTGCCTTGAAGTTGCCGCGGGCCTGGTGGATGATTTTGGGGATCGCGCACCGGGCGGGGGTGCCGGGCCGTGCTGGCCCAGCGGGATGGAACGGAACTGAAGCGATGATTGGCCTTGTATTGGTCACGCACGGCGGGCTTGCCCGCGAGCTGCTTAAGGCGGCCGAGCACGTATGCGGCCCCCAGCCCCAGGTCGAGATTGTCTGTATCGAAGACGGCGACGACCTTACGGCCCGCACCAAGGAAATCAGCGACGCAGCGGGCCGCGCGGACACCGGCGCGGGCCTTATCTTTTTGACGGACGTCTATGGCGCGACCCCCTTCAATGCGGCCATGGCCGCGGCCCACCTGAGCGGTACGCCGGTCATCTCGGGCGTCAACGTGCCCATGCTTTTAAAGCTCGCGAGCGTGCGGAAAGAAGGCGACCTCAAGGCCGCCGTCGCCGCCGCCAAGGACGCGGGGCAAAAGCACATCTGCGTCTCAAGCGAAACGGCGTCGCGGACAACTGCCCACAAATCAGCGGCCCAATGAGCGGCGCCCCGCTCAGCCGCACCGTCACCATCGAGAACGAACTTGGCCTTCATGCCCGCCCCGCCGCACGCTTTGTGGAATGCGCCGGCGGCTTCGACGCGGAGGTGACCGTGACCAAGGACGGCGAGACCGTGCCGGGCACCTCGATCCTGGGATTGCTTATGTTCGGGGCGGGCCCCGGCGCGGAGCTGGAAATCGCCGCCACCGGCCCGGAGGCAGACGCGGCCCTTGATGCGCTGGAGGCTTTGGTCAAGGCGGGCTTCGGCGATCCTGCCGGGGCCAAGGCTTAGGCCCCTCCCCGGCACCTCCCACCTCTCCCAAAAAGAGCGAAATAAGGATATAAAGATTTCTTTATATCCTTCTGGACAAGCCCCCGCCCCGCTGCTATAGAGCGGCCCGAATTGGGGGCCTTCCCCCCACACGCCTTTTCCAGGGAGACCCACCCATGACCGCCGATTATGCCGTCAAGGACATCAGCCTCGCCGATTGGGGCCGCAAGGAAATCGACATCGCCGAAACCGAGATGCCGGGGCTCATGGCGACGCGCGAGGAGTACGGAGGCGACAAGCCCCTTAAGGGCGCGCGCATTGCGGGCTCGCTCCATATGACGATCCAGACCGCGGCGCTGATCGAAACTCTGACGGCGCTTGGCGCCGAAGTGCGCTGGGCCTCGTGCAACATTTATTCGACCCAGGACCATGCCGCCGCGGCCATCGCCGCGACCGGCGTGCCCGTCTTCGCCCACAAGGGCGAGACCTTGGAAGAGTATTGGCAGTTCGCCGACAAGATCTTCGAATGGCCCGGGGGCGAGACCGCCAACATGATACTCGACGATGGGGGCGACGCGACGCTGCTCATCCTGCTCGGCGCGGAAGCGGAAAAGGACCCGTCCGTCATTGCCAATCCTTCCAACGAGGAAGAAGAAGAGCTGTTCAAGGTGATCCGCGCGCGGCTTGAGAAAAACCCCGGCTGGTACTCGAAAGTGCGCGGCGCCATCAAAGGGGTTTCGGAAGAAACCACCACCGGCGTGCTGCGGCTCTATGAACGCCAGAAGAAGGGCGAGCTGCCCTTCCCCGCCATCAACGTGAATGACAGCGTCACCAAGTCAAAGTTCGACAACAAATACGGCTGCCGCGAGTCGCTTGTTGACGGCATCCGCCGCGGCACCGATGTGATGATGGCGGGCAAGGTGGCGCTGGTTGCCGGCTATGGCGACGTGGGCAAGGGCTCGGCCAATTCCCTGCGCGGCGCGGGCGCCCGCGTCATGGTGACCGAGGTCGATCCCATCTGCGCGCTGCAGGCCGCCATGGACGGCTTTGAAGTGGTGAACATGGACGAAGATATCGGCCGCGCCGACATTGTGGTGACGGCCACGGGCAACAAGGACATTCTCACCATCGATCACATGCGCGATCTGAAAGACATGGCGATCATCTGCAACATCGGCCACTTCGACAATGAAATCCAAGTGGCCGCGCTCAAGAACTACAAATGGACCAACGTCAAGCCGCAAGTGGACATGATCGAGTTCCCGGATGGCAAGCGCATGATCCTTCTTTCCGAAGGGCGGCTGGTCAACCTCGGCAACGCCACCGGGCACCCTTCCTTTGTGATGTCCGCGAGCTTTACCAACCAAGTGCTGGCGCAGATCGAGCTCTGGGCTCATGGCGAGAAATACAAGAACGAGGTCTATGTGCTGCCCAAACATCTCGATGAAAAGGTGGCCGAACTGCATCTTGCCAAACTGGGCGCGAAGCTGACCAAGCTGACACCCGAGCAAGCGGAATATATCGGCGTCGGCCGCGACGGCCCCTTCAAGCCGGAGCATTACCGGTACTGATCTTCTCACGTCATTCCGGGGCCGCACGAAGCGAGGAGCCCGGAATCTCGAACAACCCTATTACTCTTGACACCCCCCGGCTTGACCGGGGGGTCCATGTCGCAAGCCGCTCGGCAAGTGAGAGGTGGATCGCCCGGTCTGAGCCGGGCGACGTCGGAGAAAGAGTGGGCGCTGTAGCGTGATGCAAGATGCCAGTCCTAACAGTCCCGCATCCGGCTCCACGTAACGCCCGGAATGACATTTTATTTTTTGTATCCTCTGGCAAGCGCAGCGCGACCAGAGGATCTGGCTGCGATGCGTCTTTCGTCAGCGGAAGACGTTTCCCTCCAAAGATGCGGCGGATTCAGCCAGACCCTCTGGTCAAGCCAGAGGGTACGGAAAAAGAAATCACACGCGCGCCATCTTGGCCCCGAGCTATTCCGCTATGCCTTTCGGACTCTATTTGTTCTCTAGCCCCTTTTGTGAGTCCGCATACAGACTCTCTTGAGGCAGAGAGTCCGGGCCCGGACGGCCCAAAAAGTTAATGATTGCTAAATTTCTTCTCGACACGGGACTCGCCTCGGAGTCAAATGATTCTCATCCAAGTGATTCGTTTTTGGCGTGATTGACTTCGAACCGTAGGGGCTCTGCGTCGAGGTGGGCGAGCAGATTCTGCAACTTTTACCGATCCTGGGGGCCGTGAGCCTCGCCGTCGCCTGCGCGCTATGGGCCGCCGCCTCCAACGCCGAGGCGCGCCGCCTTCAGCGCGCCATGCGCTTGCGTTTGCGCAAAGCCGAAGGAAAGTTTGAGCAAACCGAAGCGGTGCTCGCCTCCGATCCCGGGCTTATTCTCATCTGGGGCGAAGCGGACGGCCAGGCCGCCTCGCTGCCCGTACCCGCCGCCGATTTGCCGCGCGGCACCGCGCCCATG
>JANQLJ010000106.1 GCA_028280665.1 Alphaproteobacteria bacterium | reverse complement strand
TAGTAGATTTCAGGGTCGTCCACGGGCGCGCGCCGCAAAAGCGGCAGTGTTTTCTCCGCCCACGGACCGTCTTCAACCGTCTCATGAAGCAAAAGGTGTGAGGGCGCGGTGAAATTGCGCGGCATCTGCACGGCGAGCGCGCCGCCCTTGTTAAGGGCGTTCAATAGCCGCGCAAACAACTCGTCATGGCCGTCGACCCATTGCAGGGCCGCGTTGGAAAGGACCAGGTCAAATCCGTGCGGCGGTTGCCATGTGCCGATATCGGCCTCTATCCATTCCGCTTCGGGCAAATCGGCGCGCGCCTGGGCAAGCATGTCCGGCGAATTGTCAACGCCGGTCAGGCCCGCGCCTGGAAAGCACTTGGCGATGGCGGCGGTGGAGTTGGCGGTGCCACAGCCAAGATCAAGAGCGCGCTTGACCTCAATAGGCGGGATGCGTGCGATCAACTCGCCAATGGGGCGCTCGCGGTGATCGGCGAAGGATAAATAGACTTGCGGGTCCCAGCTCATGGCGCGCGCCCTTCGGCAAGGGGACGCGGGATGAAAATGCGAAACTCAGTGCCCGCCTCGCCGGTGCGGACAAGCTCGAGCGTGCCTCCATGGGCGCGCGCAAGCTCGGAGGAAATGGCAAGGCCAAGCCCCGTGCCCACGGCCCTGGAACTGACAAAGGCCTGAAACAGCGTCTCGCGCACTGGCTCTGGAATGCCGGGGCCCGTGTCGGCGATGGAAATCTCCCACCCCGAAACGGTGGTCTGGGCCGAGACGTCAATGCGCTTCTCCCGGCCCGCGGGAAGCGGCGTCAAGGCGTTCATGGCATTGCGCATGATATTCATCAGTATACGAAATAAATGATCCGAATCCGCATTCACTTTAAACCCGCGCGGCACATCGCTGGCAAGCCTCACATCGCTTGCTTCATCGAGGTCGAGCCCTGCGGCAACGTCGGCCAGCAACTCGTAAAGATCGAGGTCGCGCCGCGCGGGCGCGGTCTCTTCGGCCTTGCCAAATTTCAGCACATTGGTGGAAAGGCCGACGGCCCGGTCGATGGCGGCCACCAGCCGGGGCGCGGCGCCTTTCACCGTTGGGTCTTCGCTTGTGGCGATCCGGTCGGTCAGAAGCTGCGCGCTCGCCAGCATGTTGCGGAGGTCGTGATTGATTTTGGACACCGCTTCGCCCAAGGCGGCAAGGCGGCTCTTTTGCCGCAAGGAAACGCGCACATCGTGCTGCAGATCGGACAGCGCGCGTTCGGCCTCGGCAAGCTCGCCCACATAATGCGCTTGCCGCAGCACGCGGCTTGCGTCCTCGGGCGCCTCGCGGAAAGCGATCATGTTGCCGGTAATCCTCCGCATGGGACGCACCAGCAGGCGGAACACGGTGGCGAAAAGCAGAACCCCCGTAACGATCGAGATGATCCCCGCAACCAGCCAGATGACGCGCGATTGCTGCAGCATGGCGGCGCGCAAGGGCGCTTCCTCCACCGCATATTCAACCGCAAAGCCCGTATCGTCGGGCTTGTCGATCACATTTATAACGCGGTTGCCTTCGCTGAAGAGTGCTTGGAAGGCGCCGCCCATCAAGGTGAAAATGCCATCATTGGCAAGATTGACGGTGTAATCGACGCTCAAGGACGGGGGCCCGCGCAGAACCAGTTGGCGGATGGCGTTTTGCCTGATGGCCACGTAGCGAATGCCCGCCGTGTCGAGAATGCGGTCTTTGATCGAGTCGGCGACTTCGCCTTCGATGCGCGTGAGGAACACCACGTCTTCCACTTGCCGGTCGGTGAGCTGGTCGCGGTACTCGCTGATCCCCTCGCGGGCAAGGGCCGCGAGAAGGGCGCTCTCGGCGCGCTGGTTCAGCCACTCATAGCGGTAAAGGGCAATGGTGGGGATGTAGATGATGAGCTGCGCGATAAGCACATAGGCAATGGCGAGCGCCACCAGCCGTCCGGACAGGGACTGTAGCCCTGCCAAGACGCGCCGTGCCGCCGCTGCCATCTGCTTCAACGCCATTCCCAGCCTGAATTTCCGTTCACGGGCCCGTGATCAGTTGTGGAAGTATGACACGTTCGCGGCAGAAATGCGTCGCGGGGTGCGAAATCAGGGAAGTCTGAGCAGCATCCGCACGATGAACCGGTTGCGGGCGCCAAAAAGAAAGGGCGTGTAAAAGGCGCTGGCGGCGCGTTTGGAAACCTCGCCCAAGGTGGGATAGGGCGCCATCATCGCCGCAATGGCGGAAACCTTCAGCCCAGCCGACATGGCAAGGCCCCAGGTCTGAATAAGCTCGCCCGCCTCCGCGCCGGCGATGGTGACCCCCAGAATTTTGCCGTTCGGCTTTACGATCACTTTGATAAAGCCTTGGGTCTTGCGCTCGGCCTGGGCACGGTCGTTTTCCGCATAAGCCCAACGCAACACCTTGATCTTGCCGCGGCCAAGGGCCTCTTCCGCTTCGCTTTGGGTAAGACCAATCTGGGCAAGTTCGGGGTCTGTGTAGGTCACATGGGGCACGAGCGTGTGGTCGGCTTTCGCAGGCAGGCGGTAGAGCATGTTCCGGATTGCGATGCCCGCGTGATAACCGGCCACATGGGTGAACTGCGGCCCGCCCGCCACATCGCCAATGGCGAAGATGTGCTTGTTCGACGTGCGCAGGCGCGCATCGACCTCGACCCCTTTGGCGGAATGCGCAACGCCCGCCGCATCAAGCCCGAGCCCCTCCACCGTTGGCGCGCGCCCTGCCGCCACCAGCAAATGACTGCCGGAAATGGTGCGCGTTGCATGCCCTTGCTCGAAAGTGACGAGGATGTCGCCGCTGTCGCCACTGTCGTAAGGCGCGACCTCTTTTACTTTTGCGCCTTCGATAGTGTTCACCCCGTCGCGGGCGAGGCTTTGCCGCACGAGATCCACGGGCTCGGGGTCGTCGCGGCCCAAAAGCCGTGCGCCTTCGATCAGGGTCACCTCGGCCCCAAGGCGCCCATGGGCTTGCGCCATCTCAACGCCGATGGGCCCGCCGCCGATAATGACGAGATGACGCGGCAATTGGGCGATCTCAAAAACAGTCTCGTTGGTAAGGAAGGGCACTTGATCGAGGCCCGGGATCGGCGGCGTCGCCGGGCTCGAGCCGGTGGCGATGACGAAGAACTTTGAGGTTATGGACGTTCCCACCACTTCGAGCGTGCGCGGCGATGTGAATACGGCGTTGCCCTCGATGACGCGAACGCCGAGCTGTTCAAACCGTTCCACGGAGTCGACGGGCGCGATGGCGCCGATCACATCATGGACGTGGGCATGAACCTTGCCGAAATCGATTTGCGGCTGAACCGGGGCGACGCCGAACTTCTCACCGTCCTTAAGCCCATAGGCGTGCTTGGCGGCGGCAAGCAGTGCCTTGGACGGCACGCAGCCCGTGTGCAGGCAATCGCCGCCCATAATGCCGCCGTGAATCTTGCGCTCGATGAGAACAACCTTTGCCCCCATCTGTGCGGCGCCCGCCGCAACGGAAAGCCCGGCCGCACCGGCGCCGATGACGCATATGTCGGTTTTGATCGCGGTCACGGGATCAGAGCTTACGTGCTTCGCGGGCCCGCGTGAAACGGCGGAGGGCCGGCGGCACAAGGGCAAGAACGCCAAGGGCGGAGATAGCGACCAAAAGCTCAGGGGTCACAACGTCGCCCAGTTCGATGGGCAGATCGCAGCTTCCTTCCGCCCGCGCGCCCGCCGTCTCCTCCGCCAGGCAGGCTTGAAAATGCTCGTCCTGCCGGGCGGCATCGAAAACGCTGTCGAGACTTCCGCCCGCGTAAGAGAAGACAAATGTGCCGGGGATGATGCCGATGAATGTGGCAATCGCAAACGTGCGGACGCTGATGCCCAAAAAGGCAGGTGCGATATTGACCAGCCAAAAGGGAAAGGCGGGTACGAGCCGCAGAAACAGAAGATAGTTAAAGGCATCGCGCTGAAAGCCGTGGGCAATGGCGTCGAGAAAGGGGCCTGCCCGGGCTCTCAAGACGTCCCCCAGTGAGGACTTGGCAACGAAAAAGATCACCGTCGCGCCCATGGTCGCGGCCACTACGGTCGTCGGCCCCGCGATGGCCCAGCCGAAAACAAAACCGCCCATGAGGGTGAGAATGGTCGCGCCGGGGAGCGACAGGGCAACAACCACTACATAGGTAATGATGTAGACGCAGATGAACCAGGCAAGGTGCATCTCGGCGCGCATCTGTAAGTCGTCAATCCGGTCGGCAATGCTCCGGGCGGAATAAGTCTCATGCCAGCCCTGACTGAAGCCGTAGGCAAGGCCCGCAAAAAGCAGCGCGAGCAGCAGGAAGCGCCAGACGTTGAAGCGCGGCATGGGGTCGTTCGTTGCCATGACTACTCTTTGTCTATTGTTGGGCCTGTTCTTGAAGCTATTCTTGGGCTTGTTCTGGCGCGGCGGGCGCGTTGAGCGCCCAATCATAGCGGTGGCGGTGAATGCGGTCGATCCCTTCAAGCGAGGCACGAAGGTCCTCCGCCGCATACTGACGAAGATGCGCGATGACGCTTTCGTCGCTGCCTCCGAAGTCCCGTTCGAACCAGTCATAGATCGACGAAACCGTCAGCCGGCCGTCTTCCACAAGCGCGCCCCTCGGATGATTGACGTAATCGCGGGCGGCGCTTTCGAGCTGTTCGTCAATGCGGCTTGCCACATAGGCTTCGGTGCGCAGGTTGGGGCAGCCGAGCGATGCGCAATTGATGGCGTAGTGAATGCGCGGGCCCTCAAAGATGGGCCTGAGAATGCGGTGTTCCATATCCGCCAAGCTAAGGGGTGTTCCTTCCACGGTTGCAAGATCGTGCTCCCAGGGCCCGATGGCGAAAAGCCGCCCGAACTTGATCTGCCGGATGGAGCGGACCGGATAATGATCGAGCACCACTTTGACCGTGAGCGCGTTGTAGAAATTGATCCAGTAGGCGAGCTGCTCATCGCGACCAAGCGCGGTGGGGTGCGTTGCCTCCAGTTCCGCGAGATAAGTTTCAAGGATTTGCCGGTCGCCTTCCGTGACGGCCCCATAGTCAAAGCGCGCGATGCCATCGGCGGGGGTGCTGACATAGCGCCCCAGAAGGCCGTCCCAGGCGCTGTGGTGCACTGTGGCCGCTGAGCTTTCGTCCGATGCGGCAAAGTGGCGGGTCACGGCCCCGCCCCCATCGGCGGCGAGGGCCCCGGAAAGGGTCCAAAAGCTCAGAAAGGCAGCCAAAAAAGCGGCTCTGATGGAACGGAGCTTTAGCATGTGCACGGGTGGTCCTTCACGTTCGTCGCCCCTTCGATGCGGGGGCCTGTAGCCCCGTTACCAATTGGAGCCATGGATATTTGACTTCCCTCCCCCAAGACCTTATAGACGGCGGCCTCGCGGGTAGCCCCGGAAAAGGGCCGCGATTGCTAACAAATCTCAAGGGTGGCGTCCCATGAAGCGCACATACCAACCGAGCAAGCTGGTCCGGAAACGCCGTCACGGCTTCCGCGCGCGCATGGCGACCAAGGCGGGCCGGCAGATCGTTGCCCGGCGCCGGAAAAAAGGGCGCAAGCGCCTTTCGGCCTGAGCGGGGCTTTAACCCCGCGCCCCCGCGTCATTTGCGGAGGCCGGAGCTGGCCATGACCCCAAAATCCATAGAAACCTTGCGCAAACGGGCGGATTTCCTGCGCCTTAACCGGGCTCCGCGCGTGGCGGTGCAAGGCCTTGTGCTTCAGGCCGCGCCAACGCCCGTAGAGGTGGGTGAAGGGGTGGGCGAAGAGACGGGCAAGGGCGAGGCCATGCGCCTCGGTCTTACAGTCACCAAGAAAATCGGCAATGCGGTCACGCGAAACCGCGTCCGGCGGCGCCTGCGCGAGGCGGCCCGCGCGGTTTTGCCTGTTGCGGGGCGGCCCGGCTATGACTATGTGCTGATAGCCCGCGCGGGCGCCCTCGGTCGGTCCTTTGAAGACCTCAAAGGTGACCTTGAAAGGGCCCTTGAGCGCGTGCACAACCCCGACCCCAGGCGGAAGGCAGGGCCCTCTTCATGACGCCACGCGAGTTCCCGGCCTTTTTGCTGCGCCAGCCAATCCACTTTTACCGCTACGTGGTCTCGCCGCTGCTGCCGCCGAGCTGCCGCTACCAGCCCACCTGCTCGGCCTATGCGCTCGAAGCGCTCAAGGTGCATGGGGCATTGCGGGGAAGCTGGCTCGCCGCGCGGCGCATCTTGCGCTGCCACCCCATTGCCTGGCTCGGCGGGGGTGCGGGCGCCGATCCGGTGCCGCCCCTGAAGGCGCCTGCAAAAAACCACGCCGGGCCGGGTTACGCGCGCGATCACGAGTGATAAAAGGACCGCGCGCCGGAGGGGGCAGGCGGCCCTTACCCTTTGCGCCTACATCTAAGAATTGAGAGCCAGGAGCCTCATGCAGGAAGAGCAGCGTAATATGTTTTTGGCCATCGCCCTTTCCCTGGCGGTGGTGATGCTTTGGCAGTTCCTGATGATGCCGTCGGCGGAGGAACGCGCCGCCATGGAGGCCGAGCGCGCGGCGGCGGAACAAGACGCCGCGGATGTCGGGCTTCCCGTGCCCGGCGCGGATGGCGCCGCGCAGCCGCTGCTGGGGTCCGAGACCTTGGTGGTTGAACGCGATGCGGCCTTGAGGCTTTCGCCGCGGGTTCCCATCGATACACCGTCCGTAAACGGATCGATCTCGCTCGCGGGCGCCCGTATCGACGATCTTCACCTGCTCCGTTATCGCGAGACCATCGACCCCGAAAGCCCTGAAATCACGCTCATGTCACCGTCGGCCTCCCAGGACGCGCGCTATGCGGAACTTGGCTGGCGGCCTGGGCGCGGCAGCGACACGGTTGTGCCTTCCAGCACCACGGTCTGGACACCCATCGACCCCGGCGCGGAGCTGACCCCCGAGACGCCGCTTACGCTTGTGTGGTCGAACGGCGAAGGGCTTACCTTCTCACGCACGATTTCGATTGATGAAAACTATATGTTCCAGATCACCCAGGCGGTGACCAACTCGACCAATGAACCCGTAACACTGCATCCATACGGCCTGGTTGCGCGACGCGGGGAGCCGGAAGGGCAGCGCTTCTGGATTTCTTACGAAGGCCCGTTTGGCTATCTGAACGGCAGCCGCCGGGACGCGGGCTATAACAAGCTGCGCGAAAACGGCGCGCGCGAGTTTACCTCTTCGGACGGCTGGCTGGGGATTACCGATAAATATTGGATGACCGTGCTGGTGCCGCCCCAGGACAGCGAGTTCGTGGGCCGCTTTACCTACCGCGATGCCCCGGGCGGCGAGATTTTCCAAGCCGATTACATCATGAACGCCCGCGTCGTGCCGCCCGGCGGCAGCCTTGCGGTTTCGTCCTATCTTTTCGCGGGCGCCAAGGTGGTCGATCTTATCGATCAGTACCGGGACGGCCTGGGGGTTCAGCGGTTCGACCTTGCCATGGACTGGGGCTGGTTCTTCTTTCTGACCAAGCCGTTCTTTTGGGCGCTTAGTTATCTCGGGCGCCTCGCCGGCAATTTCGGCGTCGCCATTTTGCTTTTCACGGTGCTGGTGAAGCTCGTCTTCTTCCCCCTCGCCAATAAATCTTACGAGTCCATGTCGAAGATGCGCAAAGTGCAGCCCGAAATGGAAAAGCTGCGCGAGCGCTACAAAGACGACAAGATGAAGCAGCAGCAAGAACTGATGGAGCTTTACAAGCGCGAGAAGCTCAATCCGCTTGCGGGCTGTTTGCCGCTGCTTATTCAGATCCCGGTTTTCTTTGCGCTCTATCAGGTGCTGTTTGTCACCATCGAGATGCGCCACGCCCCGTTCTTTGGCTGGGTGCGCGATCTTTCGGCCCCCGACCCCACCACCATCTTTAATCTCTTTGGGCTTTTGCCGTGGTCGAGCGCCGACCTTGCCAGCATCTGGCTGATCGGGCCGTTTCTAACCATTGGCGTCTGGCCCCTTATCATGGGCTTCAGCATGTGGTTCCAGATGCAATTGAACCCGCCGCCGCCCGACCCGGTGCAGCGGCGGCTGTTCCAGCTCATGCCGATCTTCTTCACCTTCATCCTTGCAAACTTCGCGGCGGGGCTGGTGATCTATTGGGCGTGGAACAACATCCTTTCCATCATCCAGCAAACCGTGATCATGAAGCGCATGGGCACTTTCGAAAACCCGCTCGGGCGGATCAAACTGCCCGCAATCATTCGCGACAATCTTCCCGCCTGGCCGCGGGGGCGCGCAGCAAAAGACAAAGCGCCCGCGCGTGAGGTAAACCCAGCACCGGTTTCAGAGACCGAAGCCGCCGCCGACCCGTTCCTTGGCGAGGAGGGCGAGGTTCTGACGGCGGATGAAGAAGGCGCGGGCGCCAAAAAGGAAAGCGACTAGGCCCATGGCCGCCGGCGGCGATGATCAAGCCCGCGAGGCGGCCCGAAAGTTCTTCGCCGGGCCGTGCGAATTTGTGAAGGGCGTTGCCGCGCTTGACGGTCTTCCGCCTGCGGATTATCCGGAAATTGCGTTTGCCGGTCGCTCCAATGTGGGCAAGTCCTCGCTCCTGAATGCGCTCACCGGGCGGAAGGCGCTCGCGCGGACGTCGAACACGCCCGGCCGCACGCAAGAGATCAATTACTTTCTCCTCTCAAATGCGCTCTTTCTCGTGGACCTGCCCGGCTACGGTTATGCGCAAGTTTCCAAAACGCAAAGAGCGGCATGGACCGAACTTGTTTTCGCTTACTTGCAAGGGCGCGCAGGCCTGCGGCGGGTCATGCTGCTCATCGACAGCCGCCACGGGATCAAGGAAAGCGACCGCGAGGTCATGGAGATGCTCGATGTGGCGGCCGTTTCCTACCAGATCGTGCTGACAAAGTGCGATAAACTGAAACCGGCGGGTCGCGCGGAGATGATGGCTTCGGTGGAAGAGGCGTTGCAGGGCCACGTTGCGGCGCACCCCCGCGTCATGTTTACCTCGGCGGTCGAGAACGAAGGTATCGCGGATGTGCGCCTTGAGATGTGGGCGCTTGCGACGGGCGCGGATGTGCGCCTTGAAGACTAGGTTAGGACATGGGCAAGGACGGTAACGGCAGAAGCGCTGACGCGCGGCGCGCAGCGTGGCTTGAAACCGCGCACACGCTGACCGAGGCGCTGCCCAACATCTTGCGCTATGGCGGCGCAACTGTGGTGATCAAGTTCGGCGGTCACGCCATGGGCGATGCGGACCTTGCGCGCCAGTTCGCGCGGGACGTGGTGCTCCTTAAACAGATCGGCGTCAGTCCCGTCATCGTCCACGGTGGCGGGCCGCAGATCGGCGCCATGTTGGAACGGCTCAAGATCCAAAGCGAGTTTGTGCAAGGCCTGCGCGTGACCGACCGGGCCACCGTCGATGTGGTGGAGATGGTTCTCGCGGGCCGCATCAACAAGGAAATCGTCACCTCCATCGGTCAGGCGGGTGGGCGCGCCGTCGGCATATCGGGCAAGGATGGCGGGCTTCTGACCGCGCGAAAGCTGCACCGCACAATCCGCGATCCTGAAAGCCAGATCGAAAAAGTGCTCGATCTCGGCTTTGTGGGCGAGCCGGAGCGGGTCAATCCGGCGATCATCGAGCGCCTGGCGGGGGCGGACCTGATCCCGGTCATCGCGCCCATCGGCGTGGGGGCGGATGGCGAGACGTTTAATATCAACGCCGATACCGCGGCCGGGGCCATTGCCGGGGCGCTGGGGGCCAAGCGCTTGTTGCTTCTTACGGATGTGGCGGGGGTTTTGGACGAAAATGGCGCGGTGCTGCCGGAACTTTCGCCTGGGAAAGCCGCGAACCTCAAGGCGGCGGGAGTCGTCGCAGGCGGTATGATCCCCAAGGTTGAAACCTGCCTCGAAGCCGTCCAATCGGGTGTGGGAGCCGCGGTTATTCTGGATGGACGAGTGCCCCACGCGGTTCTGCTGGAGCTTTTTACAGAACACGGTGCGGGAACTCTTATCGGATCGGTGGGCTGAAAGGCGCGCTTTGTGCGCCTCAACCATATTTTCGTTCTCAATCTAGACCTTAGGCTCCGATAATCTTATGATCCGGGCCGGGGTCAGAGTTAAGAAGCAAGTGAGCGTATCCATGCAACGTATGGGCGTGAGTCTTCTTTTTGTGGTGGTCGTGTTGGGGGTTGTGGTGGGAACAGCATCCCCGGCGCGCGCGCAATTTGAATATTGCAACAATACCAGCTTTTACCTTTTTACCGCGCTGGGTCACGAAGCGCGCAATGGCGACGTGCGGACCGAAGGCTGGTGGCTTGTGCGGCCAGGGGAATGCCGCATCGTCGAGCCCGATCCCTTGCAGGGCGGCACCTATTATACGTATGCGGAATCTCATCCCGCGCACCAGGGCGGCATCCGCACCTGGGGCGGGCGCGCGCGGCTTTGCACCAACCGCGGCCTCTTTACCATCGATGAACAAAGCGACTGTTTCGGACGGGGGTTCGAGCCGCGCGAATTTGCGCGCATTCATGTGGGAAGCGAATCCTCCTGGACCACGAACCTAACTGAAACCAGCGACTATCAACCCGAGGCCGCGCGCCACGCCGCCGCGCAAAGGCTGCTCAACGATGTCGGCTACGAAGCGGGGTCCGT
>JANQLJ010000079.1 GCA_028280665.1 Alphaproteobacteria bacterium | reverse complement strand
GATGCCGCTTCTGGGAATAACCGCCCACGAGAAGCGTCAGCTCGAAATCTCCGAAGGCGGCGAAGACCCGGTCCCGCCATGCTTCGGCGCATTCGGGGCGCGGCGGCAGATCGCCGCCTTTGGCGTCCTGGCCCGGGAAACAAAAGCCCATAGGCACAATGGCGATGCGCGTCTCGTCATAGAAGGTCTCGCGGCCAATGCCCATCCATTCGCGCAGGCGCTCGCCAGAGGGATCATCGAACGGAATGCCGCTCGCATGAACCCTCGTGCCCGGCGCCTGTCCCGCAATGCAAATGCGCGCCGCGGCGCGGCCGCGGATCACCGGCCGCGGTTCATGCGGCAGGGGCCCACGGCGGCCGGGGTTTTCCACGCAAATGCGACAAGCGCGGATCTCGCCAAAGAGCTTGTTGAGTTTTGCCTGGGCGCCCGCCATCTAGCGCAGCTTGACCGCCGTGCCGGTGACGAGAATTTCCGCCGCCCCTTGCATCACCATGGAAGTAGTGAAGCGTAAAGTAACGACGGCATCGGCGCCCACGCGCTCGGCATTTTCGAGCATCCGGTCGAGGGCCTGCTCGCGCGCCTCGGCCATGAGCTTGGTGTATTCCACCACCTCACCGCCCACGACCATGCGCAATCCGGCCAGGATATCGCGCCCGAAGAACCGCGCGCGCACGACGTTGCCGCGCACGAGCCCAAGGGTTTCGGAGATTTCACGGTCGGCGAATGTGTCTTGTGTGGTGATCAGCATGGCATCCTCACTGGTCAACGTTTTTGGAGTAATGATCGTCTTCTTTGCTGGTGAGCTGTTCACGCACCACCACGTAAAGCAGGATTAACACGCCGACAAGCGGAATGAACCCGAGAATGCCAAACGGAAACGCGGCAATCAGCCCAAGGAAGATTGCGGCGACATATCCGACCAGCAGTCCGATGGCGGTGAGGATCAACAGAACGAATGCGAAATTGACGAGCGGCCCCTTCGGCTCGGCCATGGCGGTCTCCTTTACAGTTGCGCTTTTAGGGATGTCGGAACGCGCACGGGAAAATCAAGAAGCATCTGGGCGTAGCCCTTGCCTTGCGGATCGTTGCGCAGGCTAGCAATTCCGCCGCCGCCAAGGGCATCCGTCAGCAAAAAATTGAGCCCGTTTATGCCCGGAAGGTCAAAGCGCGTCACGCCCGTGTGGCCCACATGCGCCATGTAGCCGGCCACCGCCTCGGCGGTCAGGCCCGCGCGGATGTAAGGCAGATACTCCGGTTTGCGCGCGATGATGCCGATATTGGCGCTGTTGCCCTTGTCGCCTGAGCGGCCATAGGCGAGCTTGACCAACGGCACGTCCGCACCATCGCCGGGCGCTTCCTCCGGGCCGCCGGGCCGGTCGAGGACACCTGGATCGAACGCCCCGCCCGGCGCAGCGGCGATGCGCTCTTCGCCAGCGCCCGTGTGAACCGAAACCGGGACATCTTCCTTGAGCACAAGGCAGGAAAAGAGCCGCACCACCGGCGAGGGCTTGGCGCGGGTGCCGCCCATACCCGTAGTGCCCGGCGCCATGGAGGTGCCCGAGGAGACAAGCTCGCGCAACAGCATGGAAAGCGCGAACTGGTCTTCATGCTTGGCGGCGAGCTTGAGGATCACCGTGCGCGGGTTGAGATCGCGCGCGTGGGGGCCATAGCTGTCTTCCGCGCCGATCACCTCGATGCTCGTCTCGGTAAAGTCCGGCGCATTCCGCACCCGGAGCATTTCGCGCGCGCGGGTCAAAACCGCCTCCGCCGTCTTGCGCGCCTTGGCCGCTGCGTCGATGCCGCCGATGGCAAGGTATGTCCCCGCGCGGTAGCCATCGAAATAAGTGACGGAGCATTTGTAGGTGGGCGTGGGCACACGGCCTTTGGCATTCGAGACGCGCACGCTGTTTACGCCCACTTCTTCGATACGCACGCCTGAGAAATCGCAAATGACGTCGGCCAGGATATAGGCTTGCGGGTCGCCGATCTCATAGACCATTTGCTCGGCCACCGTGCCGAAGGAAACGAGCCCGCCGGTGCCTTCGGGTTTCGTTAGAACGAACGAGCCGTCTTCCGCCACTTCCGCGATGGGATAGCCGATGTTCTCCCACCTCTCGACTTTGTCCCAATCCGTAAAAAGCCCGCCGGTGGCTTGCGCGCCGCATTCGACGATATGCCCGGCGAGCGAGCCGCCCGCGAGCTTATCGTAGTCATCGTCATTCCAGCCGAATTCGTGCATACAAGCGCCGAGGGTCACCGCGCTGTCGACGCCCCGGCCCGTGACGACAATGTCCGCGCCTTGGGACAGCGCCGCCGCAATGGGCCGCGCGCCCAAATAAGCGTTCATGGACATGATTTTGTCCGCAGGCGGAAAGCCCGCGCCGGAGAACATTTCCTTGAGGCCTGCAAACTCCCGCGTCCGGTCCGTGAGATCGTCCCCCGTCACCCACGCGACCTTGAGATCGAGCCCTTGTTCGGCGATCAGGGCTTCCAGCGCACCCGCGCAAGCGGCGGGGTTCACGCCCCCTGCATTGGAAATCACCTTGATGCCTTGATCGGCGATCGCTTTGAGGTGCTGTGCCATGGTCACGGAGACGAAATCGTGGGCGTAGCCCATTGCCGGATCCTTGGCGCGCTGACGCGCCAGGATCGACATGGTGATCTCGGCTAGATAATCAAAAACAAGATAGTCGATCTCGCCTTTATGGATGAGCTGAGGCGCCGCCATCATGGAATCGCCCCAGAACCCACTGGCGCAGCCGATGCGGATGGTCTTGCCAGTCACCCAACTCATACTAGGTCCCCAAATCGAAACCCATCACCGTTTTCGATCACTTCCATAGGATGGACCGTGACATGGTGAAGTTCTGGGGTTAGGTCAACGAGTTCCTCTAGTTCTTCGACGTCCGAGTCGCTTGCCCGCGCACCCAGGTAGACCCGCGAGATTCTCTTTCCAGGAATTGACAATGTGGCAACACCTTCTCGGTGCATGAATCTCGGATCGTCAAATGGAAGCAAAATTCGATACTCGACTTCATGTGCCCATTCGATGTTCTTTTCAAAACCAAGAAAAAAGGAGTGCCTTGGATCCATACCTATCCGCGACTTTTGAGACACATAGTCGACCGGCCTGACCAAGTCGAAGTACTCGGTTTCATCCCCTCGGAACTCAAGCTCCAAGTCACAGAATTCAATTACACCTCCTGCGTACTGGTCCGCGTAGTAAGCCCACATTGAGCGACTGTATAGATTCTTACTTAGGCAATACGCCAATATTCGCTTGCGAATATGAGAGTAGAGATTCTGGTAGGCCTGCAAACTCTCTTCATACTCTTTGACTCTACTTCCTTGAACCAACTCCGGAAAGATCTCCCTGTTGTTTTCATCTTCATTGATATAGAGACCAAGCCGTCGGAGGAGGATCCCTTGTTTTACAAACAAGTCGGCATCTCGTTCGAGATCCGGCTTGCACGCCATAAGTTCTCTAGTACTTTCTATATGATCTTCGTCCAGCACACCTGTGTATTCTTCCAAATCGTTGAACGATTGGAAGTTCGAAAACTTCATGCCGTTCTTCAGCGTTAGGACTAGCCCTCGCTTGTCCAGATATTTGAAGTAGCGCATAAGACTAGATTGTTCCTCATGTGCTCAGACTTCGAGATTGCGCAACAGGTTCCGCGCGATCACAACTTGTTGGATCTGGCTGGTGCCTTCGTAAAGGCGGAAGATGCGCACGTCGCGGTAAAAACGCTCAATGCCGTAATCGGCGACGTACCCTGCCCCGCCAAAGATCTGCACCGCCCGGTCGGCGATGCGGCCCACGGCTTCCGACGCAAAGAGCTTGCAGCACGAGGCCTCCATGGAATGAAGCGCGCCCGCATCGCGCAGCCGCGCTGCGTCGAGGATCATGGTGCGCGCCGCATAGGCCTCGGTCTGGCTGTCGGCGAGCATGGCTTGCACAAGCTGAAACTCGCCAATGGCCTGGCCGAACTGTTTGCGCTCGCGCGCGTACGCCACGCATTCGCGGATCAGGCGTTCGGCAACGCCCGCGCACACCGCGGCGATGTGAATGCGCCCGCGGTCAAGCACCTGCATGGCGACCTTGAAGCCCTCCCCTTCCTCGCCCAGCAGGCACGCGCGCGGAATGCGGCAATCGTCGAACACCACATCGCAGATATGCGCACCCTGCTGGCCCATCTTGGCCTCGGGCTTGCCGATGGTGATACCCGGCAGATCCGCAGGCACAACGAAGGCGGAAATGCCCTTGGCGCCGGGCGTTTCGGGGTCGGACCGGGCCATCAGTGTAAAGACGTTCGCCCGGTTGGCGTTGGTGATATAGCGCTTGGTGCCGTTCACCACATATTCATTGCCGTCGGGCACGGCGGTGGCACGTAAAGACGCCGCGTCCGAGCCCGCCTCGGGTTCGGTGAGGCAGAAGCTCGCAACTGCTTCGCCGCTCGCCAGCTTGGGCAGCCATTCGGCCTTTTGTTCGTCATTGCCGAACATGACGATGCCCTGGCTGCCGATTCCCACATTGGTGCCAATGACGCTGCGGAAAGCAGGCGAGGTCTGCCCCAACTGAAAACAGACAAGCGCTTCTTCTTCCATGGAAAGGCCGAGGCCGCCATAGTCTTGGGAAATCGAGAGCCCGAAGAGCCCGAGCGCCGCCATTTCATCGACGATCTCCCGTGGCACTTCGTCGGTTTCGGCAACCTGCGCCTCGATGGGAACCAGCCGTTCGCGTACAAAGCGCCGCACGGTTTCAATCAGCTGGTTTCGGGTATCGGTGTCGAGGGACATGGCGGCAGGTAAGCAGTTAACGCGCGCCAGATCAATCGGGGTGGATAGCCCGCGAGACGCCTGCTATCAAAGCGGAATGCGCCACACCATCCGCCCTGCCTCCGATTTCACCGACGATCCCCGACTTGAAGGCTACGTCACCTTTCATGGCGACGACCCGTTCGAGGAGACGATCGGGCCCTTTTGCTGGAAGGAGCACAAGGACGGGAGGACGACCTGCGCCTTCGCCGTTGAGCGCCGGCATCTCAACGATGATGGCATGGTGCATGGCGGCTGCCTTATGTCCTTCGCCGATTTCGCCATCTTTCGGTTCTCCAAGCCATACAAAAATGGCCCCTCGGTAACATTGAGCTTCGAGTGCGACTTCACCTCGCCGGCCCATGAAGGCGAGTTTCTGGAATGCATCGGAGATGTCATTCATACGACGGGCAGTTATGTCTTTCTGCGCGGGGACGTCTTTACCCAGCGGGAAGGCAAGCGCGTGGTCGTCCTGAGTTATAAGGCGACCATCAAGAAGCTCAGACAAAAGTCATGACGCTCAAGCTCTCGGTCCTCGACCAAAGCCCCATCCGTGAGGGTGGCAGCGCCGCCGAAGCGCTCGCCGAGACGGTGGAGCTGGCACAGCTGGCTGAGCGGCTCGGTTATCACCGCTATTGGGTGGCCGAGCACCACAACACCGAAAGCTTTGCGGGCAGCGCGCCTGAAATCATGGTGGCAAAGCTTGCGGGCGAAACGGACCGCATTCGGGTGGGAAGCGGCGGCGTGATGATGACTCACTATGCGCCGCTCAAGGTGGCGGAAACCTTCCGTGTACTGCACGCCCTCGCGCCGGGACGGATCGATCTCGGCATCGGACGCGCGCCGGGCTCGGACCTGCGCACCATGGCCGCGCTGCAACCGGGCCCCGAACGGTATGGGCCGCATGTCTATCCGCAACAAATTCAGCTTGTGAAGGACCTGCTCGCCGACGCAAGCGGCGAGGCGCCGCTCGGTGAGAACCATCCCTTCCACGGCATTCGCGCGCGGCCCCTAGGGCCCGGATCGCCCGAGATGTGGCTCCTCGGATCCGGCCCCGATAGCGCCGAGGTTGCCGCGGTCACCGGCCACCCCTTTGCCTACGCGCACTTTATTGTGGGCGACGGGGGCACCGACGGGATCGGCGGCGTTGAAACGCTCATGCATTACCGCCGCCGCTTTGCACCCAGCCCCGCTTGCCCCGCGCCCCATGCCATGTTGGGGGTGGCGGCCATCGTTGCGGAGACAGATGAGGAAGCGGAAAGACTTTCTTCGTCCGTGCGCCTCTGGGCGGTGCGGGTAACAAAAGGTCAGCATACGGCTTTTTCCTCGCCCGAGACCGCGCTTTCCTACGATTACTCCGATGCGGAGAAAGCGGCTATCGCGGGACGCGAAGGCCGCCTCTTTCTCGGGACGGCTGAGAAGGTGCGCGATCAATTGACCGCAAAGGCGGAAGAATACGGCGCCGAAGAGCTTATGGTGGTGACCATCACCTACGATCACACCGCACGAATGCAATCATATGAACTGCTGGCCGATGCGTTCGGGCTATCCGATTGAACGTCACTTGGACACCGCTGCTTCAACGCCTAAATCCGCACAACCCTGCCGCACAGGCAACGAATTGCAGAAGCCGTCAAAAAGTGGATAATCTCATTCCTTGCAACTTAAGGGAAAGTGAGGGAGAGGCACATGGGGATATGGGGAGTATGGAAACCACTTACCGCATTGTTTGCAGGAGCGTTCCTGGCTGGTTGCGCCACGACGCCACCTTACGTGCAGACAACCGTCACAACCGACGGGGCCATGGCGAAGAATGCATCGGAACAGCAATTCGCATGGGTCCTTACTGAAGCACAACGCGAAGACCCGATAACGCGGGCAATCATAAGTGAGATTACCGGCTATCTCGTGCCGCACGGGTATGTCGAGGCAGCAAATTCTGAGGACGCCCATCTGCTGATCGCCATCAGATCGGACATCCATTTCGAAGAAGATCAAGTCACATTATACACGGTTAACCGCTACGTTCCTGGGCCCAGTCACTCATATCAACGCGAGGTCGAGGTTTATGACTATAGTGGCACCTACCTTGGGACACAGCGCGAATATATTACGGAACGCTCACCAGGCCGTACGGTGCAGGAGCAACGCAAGTATGTCTCTGATGGATACGAAAGGCTTATCGAAATTTCCTTTATTTCTGCGGAGGATTTTCGAGAGGCCGAAGCCGCGCCGTTCTACACCATCAGGGCCGTAAGCGAAGGTACGGGCGACACTATCGGCAGAGTGGGCCGATGCATGGTTGAAGTGATCTTTCAAGTCTTTCCGCAGAACGTCAATCAGCCATACACTAATCATGTGATCGAGGAACACGAGAACTACTGCCATCTGGAAGGGTTCTGAGGCCGGTGCTGAAGAGTTCGTGGGGATGACTATCGCTTACGATCACGCGGCCCTGGCATGACGGCGGTGCTAATCCCCCGCAAGAACCCGAAGCGCCTCAAGCCGTTCGGTTTCGTTTTCCACGAACCACGCATCGGCGCTAAACTTGGCGTAGGCGATGGCCGCAGCCTGGGCTGCCCCTTCCCCATCGCCCAGTGCCGCGCGGCAGAGGGCGATCTCCTCGGCCACGTATTCGTCTTCCGTTTCAAACTCCGCCTCGATGGCGGCGAACGTGGCTTCCTGCAGAGGCAGCGCCTCGCCGCACTGGTCGAGCGCGCGAAGCGCGCGGCCTCTCGCGTAGTCGGCGATCAGGGTCTCGTAGCGCTTGCCGTCGATCCCGGCGTAGGCGTCGCGGCTTGAGTTGAACTGCCCAAGCGCGTCATCAAAACGGTCGGCAAAAAAGTAACTCCAGCCGAGATTGTTGTGCATGGCGGCAAACCAGTAGTCCGCAGGGGAACCCGGGCGCGCGGCGACAAACCCCACAAGCTCTTCAAGCCATCGCTCCTCGCCTTCAAGGTTAGCGGCTATGCCCGCCATGTGCAGCGCGTCACCCGCAAGAAAGTCTTCGTCATGGTCCCGGGCAGTTTCGAACGCCTGCTCAAAAAGTGGGAGAGCCTCATCGGGCTTGCCGTCTGAATTGAGCGAGCGGCCCCGCTCCAAAAGACTACGCACCCGCACCACCGGC
>JANQLJ010000058.1 GCA_028280665.1 Alphaproteobacteria bacterium | reverse complement strand
AAGCGCCCATTCCATCTCGTTAAAGCCGATGTTGCGCGGCGAGGGAAAGGCATCATGGCTCCAGCGTACGGGCGCACTGGCCTTGGCGTGACGTTCCATGGAACCCTTGGCGGCCTCACGGGTCATGCGCTTGGTGATGGGCCTGGTGAGAAAGGGAGACTTTGCTGCCAAATCGAAAAGCCGCCGCACGCGGCGTTCTTCCGCAAGGGCGCGGGGCGATGGTTTTTCTCCTCGCGGCGGTAAAGGCTCTTCGTCCGTTTCCTCAAGGGATTTGCAGATCACTTCGTCCGCATAGGGAAACCAAAAGAACTCGAAGTGCCGCGTCGCCGTCTTGTACCCGTCGAGCACATTGAGGCAGTCGCGCACAGGCATGGTCCAGCCTTTTTCCTTGAGCTTGTAGGCAGGCCGCACCGTGAATGCCACCTGACTGATGACCCCTAGTGCCCCGAGCGACAGCCGCCCCGCCTCGAAAACCTCCGGATGCGCTTCGCGGGTCGCCTCGATAATCTCGCCCGAAGGCGTGACCAGCCGCAGGCCCGTGACCATGGAGGGAAACGCCCCGAGCGTGGGGCCCGTACCGTGAGTTCCCGTCGAGATAGCGCCCACAAGGGTTTGCCGGTCGATATCCCCTTGATTGATGAGGGCCGCGCCTTGGGCAAAAAGTTCACGGCCAAGCTGATGGATCGGCGTACCCGCCCAGGCAAGCGCCTCGGTCTTGTCTTCATTGACGGCAATGACGCCCGTCATCTTGGAAAGATCAATAAGAGTGCCGCCGGTCGCCCCCAGCGCGGTAAAGGAATGCCCCGTCCCCACCACGCGAACGGGCGCGGTGCCCGCCGCCAGGGCTTGCGCAAGCTCCTCCTCGGAACCGGGCTGCACGATCTCCGCCGGGGTAGCAGTCACGCCACCCGACCAGTTGCTCCAATTCGGCATGGCTGAGGCCGCCTCCTTTGTGGGCAGCATGGCAACCCGGCGCCCACAAGAAAAGGCCCCGGACGATGCCGGGGCCTTTTTGCCTAAGTTCCGGGTTTAGCGGATGCCGCCCCGGCGCATGGCGTCGGGGTTGAAGTCATCCTCAGAGAAGGTTCCTTCAAAGTCGATGCGCGGTTCCTGATTAACAAGGCCCTGAACGGAGTAGCGACCGTTCTGGAAATCGTAGCTGACCTCACCGATGGTGAAACAGAGCGGCACGTCATAGAAATTGATCATGTAGGCTTCCATGACCCGCCACAGCTCGCCCCGGCTGTCATAAAGCTGGGCGCCGACAATTTGATATGTGTCCTCATCATGAAAGTGCACGCGGCGGCTATAGATATGCCGTGCGCCATCCACAAGCCGCCCTTCCGCCGTCCAGACGCGGTGCCGTTCGTACCTCAAGAGGTCGGTGTTCAGATGGCCAGCTAAGGCAATGTCGGTATATTCATATTCCGGACTTGCAAGCTCATAGGCGTTATACGGAATATAGTACTCGTCCTTGCCCACGATCACCCATTCATACCGGTCGGGCGAGCCGTTATACATATCGAGCTGATCGGCGGTCGAAAGCCCATCCGAATAGCTTTGCGGGTTGTCATAAGCAATTGTGGGCGCGCGGCGCACACGGCGCATACCGGGATTGTAAGTCCAGGCATTGCGCGGGCCCTCGCCCTGATTGATCGATTCATGCACCAGGATAATGTCGCCCGCCCGGCGCGATGGCGCGATCACCGTCTGCAGATACTTGAGCGAGGTATTGTTGAGGTCCTCGAAGGCTTCGAGGTTCGGATTGGAATAAAGAAAGATTGCCTGGTCCTGCACGACGACCGTCGTAAAATCGCCCGAGCTTGATGGCGCGGCCGATGCAAACTGGCGCAGGGTGCGGTAGCCCCTGTATCTGAGCGTGTGGTTCCACACAAGATGCTGACCTTCCACCGGGAACGGAAACGGCGTGGCCATAGTCGCGCCGCTTACGCCATTGCCGCCCGAAACAAGATCGGCGTTGACCGCATTCGCCCGTATGGAATCGTAAACGAATTGGGGGAGCGAACAGGACCGCCGCGAGGGGTAAACATTCATGGCGTATGTGGGGAGGCGCTCGAACAGGGCAATGCTGCCCGGCATGAGATCGTCCGCATACTCCGTATAATTCTCGGACGTAATGGTGAACAGCACCTCTTCGTCCGGGAACGGATTGGGGCGGTAGAGATCTGGACCGATCTCAATTCCTTCCGGCGGGCCCTGAAGGCCACCGGTCCATTCTGGGATCGTCCCGTCGGCATTGCCGGCGCGTTCGGCCCCCAAGGGGGTCAAGTCGGTGTCCAGACGCGCGGCCTCTTCCGCGCTCACACCGGCCAAGGCGGTGGCTGACACTGTTAAAGCTGTGAGAAAAACGTTTGTGGCAACGGCCCGTTTGATCGCCATTGGACCCTCCAATCAGTTGGCCCCACTCCCCGCGAGCAAGAAACTGACATTATTCGGCTAAGGCCGTCATGACAAAATGAATTGATGGGCGGATCGTCGCATTCGGTTTACGTAAACGTCAGCGGAGGATTATTCCACCAACGTGAAATCCCGCACCGCCGCCTCGGCCTCAGCGATCTCCTCGGGCGTCATGCGTTCCCGCAAGGTAGCGCGCGGGTCCACAAAGACAGACTGGCCCGATGCTTCGTCCTGAATGAAATTCACTCGGAATCCCTGCTCCACGGCCAGGGAGTAATAGAGGTAGGCTTGGACGAGATCTTGCTCGAGGCCAACCCCATCTTCGAACATGGTCGCCACATTATGCTGGGCCGGGGGGAAGCCGCGGCGCGCCGCTTCAAGATACCAGGACGCCGCTTGCGCAATGTCCCGTTCGACCCCTAACCCTCCCTCATAAGCCGCCCCGAGCTCGAACATGCCCGCCGCATGACCCAGTTCGGCCGCGAGCTGCTGATACCGCGCCGCTGTCTCGAAGTTGCGCTCCACATGCTGGGCGTCGAAGTACTCAACGCCTAGGCGGTAAGCCGCGTAGCCATCGCCCGTCTCGGCTTCCGCCCGCCAGCGCTCGATAGCTTCCTGGTAGAACCCGCGCTGAAACAAGTCCTCGCCGGAATCTCCCCGGTCGTGGCTCATGGCCGACGTGGGGTTTGGTGTGGTGACCTCTTCCACCTCGGGCGGCGAAGCGAAATCTTCTTCTGTGTTTTCCGCATTTGTGACGACCGGCTCGCTTTCACCGGCCTGCTCAGCACCCGCATCTCCGTTACCGCCGGGCCCGCAGGCCACAAGCCCCGCAAACGCCAAGGCGATGCTTGCTACAAAAAGAGCTCGAAGACTGTTCGGATACCTCACGCAAATCTCCCTGAAAGCGCTTGCCTCTCGCGGCAAGATAAGGCCCTGCAACTCGATTGCAAACCGTATGATGCCGCTCAGCGCGATTGTTTACGCCTCATCGGACTCTTTGTCTTTGGCGAAATCACGGCGCTTCTCGGCAAACGTCCGCACACGCTGATGAACCCGGGAGTCCACCTCGTCTTCGGAAAGGCCGGTTAAGAGCTCAAGGGCCTCGCCAATGTGTTCCACCGCGTGGACATGAAACGTTCCCGCCGCCACTGCATCCACCACATCCTGGCGCAGCATGAGGTTTTGTACATTGGAGGCGGGAATAATCACGCCCTGCCCGCCCGTAAATTCCCGTTCTCTGCAAATGTCAAAGAACCCTTCAATCTTGTGATTGACGCCACCGATGGCCTGAATCTGTCCGCGCTGATTGATGGACCCTGTCATTGCCAGGGACTGTTTGACCGGTACCTTGGCCAGCGCGGACAAAAGCGCGATCAACTCGACCGCCGACGCGCTGTCCCCGTCAACACCGGCATAGCTTTGTTCCATGACAATGGTTGCGGAAAGCGCGAGCGGCAGGTCCACCGCATAGCGGGAGGCAAGATAGCCTGAGATAATCAGTACACCCTTGGAATGAAGCGGACCGCCAAGGTCTGTCTCCCGTTCAATATCGATGACCTTGCCGCCACCCATGGCGGCCCGTGCGGTAATGCGGCTCGGCCGCGCAAAAGCGAAGCCGCCGACCTGCATCACCGCAAGGCCGTTCACTTGCCCGACCACTTCGCCGCTTGAATCGATAAGGATCGAGTCGTCCAGGATGGCTTCGTGCATCCGCTCCTTGATGCGGCTTGCGCGATAGACGCGCTTGTCGATAGCGCGCTGAATGTCATCGCCATCCACCTTACCGTCCGCGTCTTTCTCCGCCCAGAAGTTCGCCTCGCGCATAATGTCGGCGGCGCGGCGTACTTGCGCGGACAATTTGCTCGCATGTTCCGCGTGTCGCGCGCTCTCTTCAATAAGCCGCGCAACGCCCGTGGGATCGAGGGGAAGCAATTCTTCCTGCCGCGCGATGGTTCCCAAAAGCTGGGCAAAAAGCATGTTGTTGGCGCCGTCCCGCGTCATGCGGTCATCGAAGTCGGCGGCGACCTTGAAGTGCTCCATGAACTCCGGATCAAGGGCCTGTAGCTGGTAATAAGTGTAGCGGTCGCCAATCAGAACGACCTTGAGCTTGAGCGGGATCGGCTCCGGCTCGAGCGAGGCCGTGGGCATCATGCCAAGTGACCGGCTTAAGGATTCAATGCGGATCTCCCCCGCCCGCAACGCCTGCTTGAGCCCCTGCCAGGCATAAGGCTCGCTCAACACCTTCACGGCATCCAGCACGAAATACCCGCCATTGGCGCGGTGCAGCGCGCCCGCATGGATAAGCGAAAAGTCCGTTTCAAGCGCGCCCATATGGGCAAGGTACTCAACCCCGCCGACAAGGTTCGGGTAGTTGGGGTGATCTTCGATCACCACCGGCTGCCCGCCGTTTTCCTTACGGTCGACGATCAGATTGACGCAATACCGGCGCTTGGCGGGCGCTTCCTTGGGTTGCTGGATCAAAAGCTGATGGGGCTGATCGGCCCCCGGTTTCGCCTGTGCCTCCGGGGGCAGCAGAAAAAGAACGAAGTTGTCGATAATGTCCGACTGGACGCTTTGAAGGTAGCTCACGACCTTGGGCAAGTCCGCATAACGCGAGAGCAGCTCGTCGATCAGGCTGCCACCCGCAAGCATTGCTACTTGGCGGTCAAGCTCGTGGATGCGTTCGCGCACCTCGCGCACGAGCGTGGGCATGGCGCTCATGGCTTCGGCCACTTCTTCGCCAAGCTCACTGCTGGCCTTTGCAAGCTGTTCTTTCACATCTTCGGGAAGGTTCTGAACCTCCTCGGGCGGCATGGGCCGTCCCTCCCGCAGCGGTGAAAAGGCGACGCCCTGAGGCGTGCGGATAACGGCGATGCCTCGCTCGGAGGCGCGCTTTTGAATTTCCTGAAACCGCTTTGCCTGTTCGGTGCCAAATTCCTGTTCGATCGCTTGCCGGCGGGCGCGATAGTCCTCACTCTCGAAGGCCGTGGGAATGGCCGTGTAGGCCTCGTCCACAAGGCGGTCGAGGTCGCGGCAAAGCCGCCGCCCCATGCCCGCGGGGAGTTCGAGGGCCAAAGGCTCGCGGGGCTTGTCGAAATTGTTGACGTAACACCAGTCGGACGGCGCGTCCCGCTCCGCCGCGCGCGCGGTTAAGTAGCGTTTCACAAAGCTATGCCGGCCCGTCCCCGGCGGGCCGAGCACGAAGAGATTGTAGCCCCGCTGGTCCATGCCGATGCCGAACTCTACCGCCTCGATAGCGCGGGTCTGGCCGACCATCTCGGTCAGATCTTCAAGATCGTTCGTGTTCTTGAATTTGAATTGCGCCGGGTCGCACGGGGTGCGCAGGCGCTCAAGAGGGACAGCGGTACCTGAAGCCATATCGGGGATCACTTGGTTACGTGAACAGGAACGTGAGACCCTAAGCTATCAGGAGGCGCGCACAGAAGAAATGGCGATCCCGGCAGGACTCGAACCTGCAACCGGCTGCTTAGAAGGCAGCTGCTCTATCCAGTTGAGCTACGGGACCGCGCGGGCCGGGTTATACCAGACGACTCGATGGGAGAAAGCTTTGCGGGCTCTAATGCGTCCAAGGCTCGACGCGGGCAAATCTGAAATTATCGGAATAGCTCTTGCCCTCGCGGGGGCCGCTTTCCTGGGGCTCTTCAACCTCGTGTGGAATCTTGTGCTTTGTGGCGAAGGCCACCGCGCGCTCTTTTGAGTCAAAGAACATCTGGACCTGACTGTTCATATCCGATGACGAGGTCCAACCCATGAGTGGATCGATCTCCCGCGCAACCGCCGGCGCGAACTCAAGCACCCAGCGCTTGGTCTTCGCCTCGCCCGATTGCATGGCGGTTTTCGCCGGTTTGTAGATACGCGCAAGCACCCGCTCGTCCCATTTTTACTTGGCCCACAATTGCGGAACCTATTTACCGCGTTCTTCCTGTTTTTCAAGTGAGGCATAAAGCGCTTGCTCAAAGCCGTGCAGCTTTGCCGCGCCCGCCGCATCGGCGCCCGAATAGGCCTCCGCGGTCTCGCCATAGGTTGCCCCCGCTGCACCCAGCAGATCATAAGGCGTCTCAACGGTCACAGCTTCGATGCGCCTGGGCGCTAAGTGAACAACCGCAGTGCCCGTCACCCGCCGCTGGGTGCTTTCAAGAAACGCCTTGATGTCGTCAAGCAGCGGCTCGAAGGACTTAGCTTCGTGGACAAGGCGCCCCAGCTCATCAGCTAGTGGTTTCTTTACGGCGATCTGGGCTTGAGTCAGCACGTGCTTTTCGAGCGCTCGGTGAGCGGCATAGATCA
>JANQLJ010000176.1 GCA_028280665.1 Alphaproteobacteria bacterium | reverse complement strand
GCGCCTGCAAATGCAAACGGCGCGCGCCTGCGCCAGGCGTTCGGCACTTGCTGGGAATGGACGCAAAGTCCGTATACGGCCTATCCCGGTTACCGCGCGCCCAAAGGGGCGGTGGGTGAATATAACGGCAAATTCATGAGCGGGCAGATGGTCCTGCGCGGGGGGTCGTGCGCCACGCCCGAGGGCCATATCCGCGCCACCTACCGCAACTTCTTCTACCCCCACCAGCGCTGGCAGTTTACCGGCATCCGCCTTGCCGAGGACGGCTAGAGCTTCAGGCTGCCCGAGCTGATCTTCTCATAAAGCTCCGCATCGAGCGGCACATAGGCGCCCGCAATATCGTCGAAGAAATACATCGGGTCCGAGATCGCTGTGGGGTCGAAGCCTTCTTTCTTCAAGTCTACCTTGCGGTGCTTGAAGGTGCCGGTGATTTCCATTTCCGGCAGCAGGCGCAAAAACAAGGGCCGGGCGTAAGTGGCAAGTTCCGCCTTGATGTGCGCGCCCAGGGCATCGATGTCGAGGCCCGGGGAGGCCACCAGGGCCGCCATGCCCGCGCGGCCGGCGGCGCCGGGCACATGCACGCCATAGACATTGGCCTCCGTAATCCCTTCGAAGATGGAAAGCGCCTCGGCCACTTCCGAGGTCGCCACGTTTTCGCCCTTCCAGCGGAAGGTATCGCCGATGCGGTCGATGAAATAGACATAGCCCTTCTCGCCCATGCGCATCAGATCGCCGGTGCGGAAATAACGGTCGCCGGGCGCGAACACATCGGTGAGGATTTTTTTCTCGTCCGCCTTGCGGTCGCCATAGCCTTCAAAGCCCTCGCCGGGCTCGTCGGTAATGCGGCCGATCGCCTCGCCCACCTCGCCGGGCCCGCATTCCATGCAGAACCCATCGGCGCCCCGCATGGGTGCTTCGTCTTCAATGTCGAACTTCACGAACTTGATGCGCTCGTACACCTTCTTCGCAAACCAGGGGATGCGCCCCACCGCGCCGGGGAAGCCATCGAGATTGAACAGCATCACATTGCCTTCGGTGGCGCCGTAAAATTCCAGAATGTGCGGAATGTTGAATCTCGCCTGAAACGGCCCCCACACTTCCGGGCGCAAGCCATTGCCCATGCAAATGCGGATGTTGTGCGCCTGTTCATCCGGGTGCGGATCGGTGTTGAGGAGATAGCGGCAAAGCTCGCCAATATATTGAAACACGGTGACGCTGTGGCGCGCGCAGTCTTCCCAGAAGCTGGTCGCCGAGAACTTGCGCGCGAGCACAATGGTGCCGCCGGCAAAAAGCGCGATCCCCGGCGCCGCCACCCCGCCCGCCGAATGATAAAGCGGCAGGCAGACATAAACCCGGTCAGACGCCTTCGCATCCGCCGCCAGCGAGAAGAGCGCCGAGCCCGATTGCATGCGCAAGTGGGAAAAACGCGCCGCCTTGGGCAGGCCCGTGGTACCGCTGGTGTAGATAAAAAAGCAGACGTCTTCGCCGGTGAGTCCTTCCCGCGCCTCGCGCCCCAGGGGCGCCACGGGCAAGCCGGGCAGCGCGGCGTTCACGTTCTCAGCGCCCGAAAGGACACCCCCTTCCGCCCAGACGGTGAGCGGCGGGTCGAGAAGATCTTTCGCGCTTTCGTAATGGGCCGCCATCTCCGCCCCCAGCACCAGCAGCTTCGCGCCCGCAATGTTGATCGAGTGCGCCAGCGCGTGAGCGGTGAGGTTCGTGTTGATAAGCGCGACCGTCACGCCGATCTTGGCAAAGCCGAGGCTGGCAAAAAGATACTCGGGCCGGTTCTCCATAAGCAGCGCCACCACGTCGCCTTTGGCAAGGCCGCGCGCCCGCGCCCAATGGGCCCAGCGGTTTCCTTCCGCGTTGTAGTCCGCATAGGTGTAGCTGCGGTCCTCGAAGACCAGCGCTTCTTTATCGGGCGTTTTGTCCGCCCAGCCTTCCACGAGGTCGGCGGCGGTGATCGAGCTGTCATCTGCGAGCGGCCTAAGCCGCCGGGCAAAACGGATGATGGCTTTGAAGAAAACAAAGTCGCGGCGGATTTGGGTAAAGACCCCCATGGGGCAAGGCTCCGTCATTGATGATGCGAAAAAGAGCATAGGTGCACCTTGTCTCTGGTCAAGCAGCCTGGCTTGCGCTAGCCCTACCGCCCGCGCTATGCCCCTCCCCTCATGGATGACCAGCTTCTCGATGCCCGCGGCCTTAAATGCCCCTTGCCCGTGCTCAAGGCGCGCAAGCGATTGCGGGACCTGGGCGCTGGCGAGGTGCTGACCGTGCTGGCCGACGATCCCATGGCGCCGCTCGATCTTGAGCACCTGGCGCAAGAGGACGGCCACGCGCTTTTGGCAATCGCGCAAGAGGGCGATCATTTCGTCGCGCGGCTCCGGAAAGGCAGCGCTTGAGGCCGCCGCCGTCCCACGCTAAGCATCACCCCTGACGACGGAGCGAAGCCATGGCCAAGTCCAACAAGACGGCGATCAGCCCCACCCGGGGCGATGACTATGCGGAGTGGTACCAGCAAGTGGTCAAGGGCGCGGACCTCGCCGAGAACGCGCCGGTGCGCGGCTGCATGATCATCCGCCCCTGGGGCTATTCCCTGTGGGAGAACGTGCAAGGGGCCATGGACCGGCGCTTCAAGGAGACCGGCCACGAAAACGCTTACTTCCCGCTGCTGATCCCCTTGCGCTTTATAGAGAAAGAAGCCGCCCATGTGGAAGGCTTCGCCAAGGAAATGGCGGTGGTGACCCACCACCGGCTCGAGGCGCAGGACGGCAAGCTCGCCCCCGCCGCGCCGCTGGAAGAACCCATGGTGATCCGACCCACCTCGGAGACCATTATCGGCGAAGCGTTTGCGGGCTGGATCCGCAGCTACCGCGACCTGCCGGTCAAGATCAACCAATGGGCCAATGTGATGCGCTGGGAGATGCGCCCGCGCCTGTGGCTGCGCACCTCGGAATTTCTTTGGCAGGAAGGCCATACCGCCCACGCCACCGAAGCCGAGGCGCGCGAAGAAGTCATGACCATGCTGGAGATTTACCGCGAGGTGGTTGAAGAGCACATGGCCGTTCCCGTGATCCCCGGCGAAAAGTCAGAGGGCGAACGGTTTCCGGGCGCGGTCAACACCTTCACCATCGAGGCAATGATGCAGGACGGCAAGGCGCTCCAGTCCGGCACCTCGCACTATCTGGGGCAGAACTTTTCCAAGGCCGCGAACATCCGCTTTCAAACCGAAAACGGCGATTGGGAGTTTTGCCACACCACCTCATGGGGCGCGTCCACGCGGCTTATCGGCGGGCTGATCATGACCCATGGCGATGATGACGGCTTGCGCGTGCCGCCGCGCATCGCGCCCGACCATGTGGTGATCGTTCCCATCATCCGCGATGAAGCCCAGCAAGGCCCGGTGATGGATTATGCCGAAACCATTGCCAAGCGCCTGCGCGGGCAGAGTTTCGACGGCGCGCCCGTGCGCGTGCGCATCGACGGCCGCAAGATCGCCAGCCAGGAAAAGAAATGGGACTGGGTGCGCAAGGGCGTGCCCGTGACCCTGGAAGTCGGCCCGCGCGACGTGGAAGCGGGCGGCGCGGCGCTCGCCCGGCGCGATCGTGTACGCGACAAGAAAGAGATCCTTTCCCTCGATGAGATTGCGGGCCAGCTCGAAGAGCTTCTGTGGGGCATCCAGTCCAATCTCTTTGAAGAAGCGAAAGCCTACCGCTCCGCCCGCTGCCGCGACGACATTGCGGGCTTTGACGACTTCAAGGCCTATTTCGACGCCATGAAGGGCAATACCTTCAACGGCGATGGCGGGTTCGTGCGCGCCTGGTGGTGCGAAGACGCCGCCACCGAAGACCAGCTTAAGGAGCTTGGCGTCACCGTGCGCTGCCTGCCGCTTGACCAGCCCGGCGGCGAGGGCCCGTGCGTGCTGACCGGCAAGCCCGCCAAGCGCATGGCCATTTTTGCCAAAAGCTACTGACCTCCGGTAATCCTTGGCTTTTCCACGAGGCTTGATGGTGCTTGACAGCGCGTTCTAATCACGCAATTATTTGCGCAAATATTTTCATAAATATGGAAAACAAAATGGACGCCCCACTGGATCGCCTGTTCGGCCTGCAGGCAAAACGGTTTGCCGATCTTATCGGTGAACAAGGCCGCAACGCCTATGCGCTTCTGGGCATTGATGTGGATGCCAAATGGAACTCGCTGATCATGGCGCTGAGCGAGCAAGACGGCGCAACTTCCACGGAGCTTGCCGCGCGTACGGGGCTTTCCCGCCAGCTTGTGGAAAGCCGCATTGGCAAAATGGAAGCGGCGAACCTGATCGTTTCCGAGGTCGATGCGGCGGACGCCCGCCGCCGCCTTTACCGCATCAATCCGGGGCAGAAGAAACTGATCGCCGAGGTGCATCGCGCCATGGCCAATTTCGAGAAGGTTTATAACGCGCTTTGGAAAGAGATCGGCATCGACATGGCCGAGGCCGTGCACAAGGCCGAGCAAGCGCTTTTAAAGCGCCCTCTCGACCAACGCTACGCGGACATGTTCCCCAAAGACGTCAAATCAAAGGATGTGGCATGATGAAGCGCGCCCTCACTGCTCTCTTTATGTTCACCGCAATGGGCACCGCCGCCTGCTCCGCCAGTGGCACCAACGCCCAAATCGCGCCCGAACGCCTCGCAGCAATCGAGACCTACATCAATGAGCGCTACCCGGATGAAGGCGCAGGGGTCGCCGCGCTTGTCGCAGTGGAGGGCGCGATCGTCCTTGAGGTCAACCGCGGCTACGCCAATCTTGAATGGGGCATTCGCAACAATTCCGACATCGCCTACCGGCTCGGGTCCATTTCAAAAACCCTCACGGCCATTGCCTTGCTGGAGTTTGTAGAGGAAGGCGCGCTTGATCTCGATGCGCCGATCAGCACGTATGTTCCGGACCTGCCCGGCCATATGGGCCGCGTCTCGGCAAGCCAGCTCATGTCGCACACCTCGGGTCTTGCCGAACACGCCTGGGCCGAATGGTTGTTGCCTTACATCAGGTCGGGCATTGCCTTGCGCGACGTGATCGAAGGCCACGCGGACGCCCCAATAGAATTTGAGCCCGGCGCGCAGTACCAATACGTCAACTTCAATTACACATTGCTCGGCCTTTTATTGGAGAGCCTCTCCGGCATGTCCTACTCGAACTACATGGAGCAGCAGATTTTTGCTGTTAACAACATGCCGTTCTCCGCGAGCGATGACCGGCGCGACATCGTTCCCCGCCGGGCGCAGAACTATTCGTATGAAGAGGACCGGTGGCTCCATGCGGAAAACGTGGACATGTCCCATGTGGGCGCGGCGGGGCAGTTGCTTGCCTCGTCAACCGATCTGGCGCACTGGTCCCACCTTTTGCTGTCGGGCGAACTTGTTTCCGGTGAACTGCGGGAACGGGCCTGGACGGAAGTCATGCCCGCCGATGGCGAGCCCGGCGGGTATGGGTTGGGGTTCAATCTCTCCGAACGAAACGGCCACCGTTATGTCTATCATACCGGGATGACGCCAGGAGCGCATGGCGCTGTGGGCATGTATCCTGACGAGGGTATTGTGATTGTGGTGCTAGGTAATGGTTTCCACCTGCCCAGCACGGGAACCGCGGTGCACTGGATCGCCGATGAAATAATAGGTGCGGCCCACGACTAGCCGCGAAAGACCTCGGCGATGGCAAAGACCGCGAAGGCCCCGGCGCTGACCGCGCCGAGCAGCGGCACGGCCAAAGGCACTTCCCACGCGCCTTCGGGCGGCGCCCCGCGGCGCTTCACAAGCACCAGCGAGATGTTCACCAGCGTAAAGACAATGAGGATTGTGGCGGACGTTATCTCCGCGAGGGTGACCAGTGGCAGAAGCACCGTGGCGATCAACACCGCCGCCCCGACAATCAGCGTGCCTTTGAGCGGCGTTTGCGTGGCGGGATGCACGTCCGCGAAGAGACCGGGTAGCGAGCCCTGCCGCCCCAGCCCGTAGAAAACGCGCGCGGCCATGATGATCTGGATCAGCGCGCCGTTCACCACCGCGAGCATGGCCACAAGGCTCATGGCTTGGGGTGGCATATTCGTCAACCGCTCAAACAGAAGCGAAAGCGGCGCCGCGCTCGCCGCCAGCTCAGTGGGCGCAACCGCGCGCACGGCAACGAACGAAACACCCACATAGACCAGCGTCGTCACAACCACCACGGCGAAGATGGCCCGGCCGATAGTGCGCGGGGCGTCGATCACTTCCTCGGCCACATTGACCATGTCTTCAAAACCGATGAAGGCGTAAAAGGCGAGCACCGCGCCGGAGATGACCGCAAGCCCCGTGACCGGCCCGGCGAGGGACATGGGCTCCGGCGCAACGGGCGGGCCGTCCGTGACCAGTGCTTCCGGAAGGCCAAGTGCGATCACAACCAGTAGCGCCCCCGCTTCCAGCAGCGTAAGCAGGGCCGCGACGGTAACGCTTTCGGCGATGCCCCAGACTGCAAGCCCCGTAAGCACGATGATCAGCACGGTCACCGCGGCTGCATCCGGTACGGCAATGAATGTGCCGAAGTATCCCGAAAACCCTTGGGCGATGGCGGCGGCGGAAACAATCCCCCCGAACGCCACCAACAGACCAACGAAGAGCGACAGCTCGCGCCGGCCAAAACCTTCAAGCACATAGACCGCCTCGCCCGCGCTTTTGGGAAAACGTCCGGCAAGTTCGGCAAAGCTGAAGGCGGTGAGCGCGGAAAGGGCCGCGGCAATGAGAAATGAAAGCGGCGCAAAGCCCCCGGCGCGTCCCGCCACCTCGCCGATCAGCACGTAGATGCCAGCGCCGAGCACCGTGCCAAGCCCGTAAAGCGTCAGCAGCGGCAGGCCGAGCGCGCGCTTGAGGTTCTGGGGCGGGGCGGAGGGGGTCATGGCCCGAGCCTAAATGAAAACGGGCGCCCCCGAAAGACGGCGCCCGTTATTCATTCGCATCCGGACGATCAGAATTGCGGCTCGACCTCCGAAACATAAAGCGTCGCGGGCGGAAGGTCCTCCGTATTCAGGTAAGTGCCGACCCATATGCGGTATTCGCCGCTATCGGGGTCATCAAATTCCACCGCCGGGCTGAGACCGAAATAATCGTCGGCGCAGTACCACTGGCCGTCCGGCCCATAGATCGCAAGCGTCGTATCGACGGACGAGGAAGCCGAGATGTAAAGCGGCAGCTCGCCCGCCCGGTAGTCGAGAATGAAATCGGGGTACGCCGCCACGTAACCCGCGCAGGCAAAGCCGAGCTGGCCCGCGTCTTCGCTGCCGCCCGCATTAAGCGAGACGACGTAAGGGTCGGGCGAAAAGCCGCTTTCGAGCGCCGCTTCACCATAGGAAGGCTCCCCATCCACATCGATAACCCCGCCGGCGGTCCCGCCAGCCGTATCAAGCTCGGTGATGGAAAGCGTGGCATCGCCATAGTCGGCGCCAAATCCCCAAACGCCGACCCATACGTTGTAAGTGCCCGATTGGGGCTGGCTAAAGGAAACGCGCGGGTTAAGGCTGCCGCCGCTGTCGTCATTGCAATGGAACGTGCCGTCGGGCGCGCGCACCACAAGGGTGGTGTCGCTTTCGGACGTTACGGAAAACGTAAGCGGAAGCGCGCCGCTTGCAAAATCGAGATTGTAATCGGGCGCCACCGCGACATAGCCGGTGCAGGTGCTGCCGATCAGGCCCGCGTCTTCCTCGCCTCCCGCGACAATCTCGACCATATGAGGATCAGGCAGAAAGCCCGTCGCTAGTTGCGCCGAGCCGAAATTGGGATCGAGGGTCCAGTCCACGCTGCCGCCCAGGGCGCCCATGTCCGGGCCTTCGCCGATCTCGGAAATGCCCAGGAGCGCATCGGGAAATCTCTCGCCCTGCCCGTAGGTGCCGAGCCAAATGGAGTAGGCGCCGGCGGCGGCGCCTGCCACGGTGACTTGCGGGTTGAGATCGCCGTAAGAATCGTCGTCGCAGTGGATCGTTCCATCCGGACCGCTAACCACCATGGTGATGTCGGTGTTTGACACCGCCGAGAAGGTCAGGTCAAAGCCGTCCGGGTCGCTGTAGTTGACGCGGTAGTCCGGCGCGCGCGACACCCAGCCGCGGCAGCTCCCATCAATAAACTCCGCGTTCACTTCGCCGCCCGCGACGATTTCCACGATGCGGGGGTCGTCTTCAAAGCCCGCTGCGAGCGCAACCTCGCCAAAGTTTGGAGCAAGGCTGAGATCAATCCCGCTTGCGAGCTTGGCGGCCGGTGCGCTTGTGGCCTGCACTTCGGAGATAATCAGCGTGGCATTGGGCAGGTTGGTGGTGGGCGAATAGGTGCCGACCCAAATGTTGTAAAGGCCCTGCTCGGCGGTTTCGAAAGACAGCGCCGGGTTGAAGTTGCCGCCGCTGTCATCGTTGCAGTGCCATTCCCCGTCGGGCGTGTTGATGATGAGCGTGGTGTCTGAAGCTGACGTCACCCCGAAATGGAGCGGGCCATTTCCCGACCTGTAGGTCAGATTGAAGTCGGGCGCGTTGGCGATGGTGCCCCGGCAGTCCTCGCCAATGGCAACGGCGGCGTCGATCGCGCCCCCGGCCTGAAGTTCGACCTCGTAAGGATCGGGCGAGAAGCCTGCCCTCAGGCGCGTATCGCCATAGCTCGGCTCGGCCTCCACGTCTTGCGCGGCGGCGGGCACGGCAAGGGTGATGCCAAGGGCGGCAGCGCCGGCAATAAGTAGCGAATGTCTGGTGAGCATGAAGGCCTCCTGTTACCTAACCCAGCGCCACCATGGGGTTCCACCATGTCTCAATTGAGGCAGCACCCGGCGGGCCCCAAAGGCAATCGAACTTATGGCAATCCAACGTGCGGCAGGATGGAAGTCCGGTTATAGCCCGTTCGGGCCCCCGCATCTACTGCGCCTGCCCCGGAACAATGAACCAGACATCGCCGGAGGAGCCGGATGCGGCGGGCCTCAAGGCGTGGGCGGCTTCATCGAAGACCCAGCCTTCATAGCTCATGCCGGTCAGCAGAGACCAAATGCCCTCCACCGAATCCCCCGCGCGGGCAAGGCGAGAGGCGGCGAGCTCAAGATACAAAACCGGCTTGAACCGCTTTAGAGTTTCCACCGCCCCGGCGAGCATGCGGCCCTCCCAGCCTTCAATATCCGCTTTGATAAGATCGACCCGCGGCACGCCTTCATCTTCGACGAACTTATCAAGCGTGGTTTGGTGCACCACCTCATGAACATAAGTTCGTTGGTCATCGCCGGCGCCCAGGTGGCTGAGCCCAAAGCCGACGCTTCCCGAACGCTTGAGGGGAACGTTGAATGTCAGATCCTCGATCCTATCGCCAAGGGCAAAGGGATGAACGCTGACATTGCGCAGGCCCTTGACCCGAATCATGGGCCGCAGAATCGACAGCGCATAAGACCCCGGCTCAAAGGCGTGGACGTCGCCTTCGCAGACGATCTTCGAAAAGAGCTTGGTGAACTGGCCCGCGTGCCCCCCGATATCGATAATCACGCCATCCGAACTTGCGTGGGCGGCAATGACGGGGGCAAGGGCCTTGTGGTCCTGGCGGGTGAGCGCCTTGAACAGGTGCACGAAATAGCTCAATCGCGCCCGGGGGCTTAGCTCTGTTGCCTTCATTGCGCCGTCTTCGCTTTGCTTTCGCCTCGCCTTCATCCTGCCAGCGAGATCATCCGCGGGGGCTTAGCTAGCACACGGTCGGAATCGAACTACTATGCATTTCGTTTTCATATGTCACTTTTGCGGCGCAATATCATAGCCCGCCTGTTCCAACCGACGAAGCAGTGTTGATACTAAGGCAAGGTGCGCTAGGCAAGTATCGGGATCATCTTCGATTGAATGTTCGTGTCCTTTCGGATTGCGTATCGCACTCATGATCCCCGCAAAAATAAACTTGAACCCCTCTTGTTCATCTAGTTCGCTTTGATTCGAGAGAGCATTCAAATGAATGACTGGTGGGTGTCCTCCAAATGCTTGCATCATAAGCTGGACGCCACTTTTGGAACTGCTAGCTATGGCTTGCACTTTCTTGTCCAGATATTTGAGTGCTTCAAATGTCGACTCCGAGTAGTGACCATCGTCAAACAGTTTTCTTACTTTCGCCGGGAACCCGGGGAACAGGTCTCTTTTTTCGAATGGATGAGCATGTGCCACACTCAACGTGGATTCATCTACTATGTGAGCACGACGGCAAATGTCTTCAAAGATGTCAAGACCTATAAGCATCTATTAGATTTTCTCTGATACTCTTGAAAATTCGATCATAGGTCGCTTGAGTTCCATCCGCAGGGATATTGATTTCAAGTCGTACAGTTAGGCCAAACGCATTCTCACTAAGATGCGCATCTGCATGACCGCGCTCAGAGTCACCCTTGCCAGGTGAAGGTGGTGCAAGGGATTTCTTCTTTGCTGCTTTCGTTTTTGATGACGTGGTCTTTTTTACTGCTTTTCGAGAAGATTTAGGTGCACTTAACTCTCGCTTCCCACTCAAGCCAGCCAGCGCCCCAAATGTAACCGCCTGCCTTTTTCCAACTATTTCCGAACTTTGATCTGTTTGCCTGAAATATGTAATAAGGCTCTCTTCATCTAACCCCCAGGCATCTTCATTCTGCAGTTCGAAAAGTTCTGAGTATGAATTCTGAACGGTTTTGGAAAATGCTTTCTGAAAATCTTCGTCCTTGTGAAGGACAAACACCTTCGAAGCCTCTTCAGTCTTCTTACCATCCTCATTGATGAGACCTAGGAACTTCAAAATGTTGATTAGATAACTCTCGTTATTCGGCGCTATTCCAAGTTTCTTGAGGGTTGTGGCGTCGACAGTGGAGGGAAAGGACTTCCGAAACTGTGTTATTGCTTGGACTAGTGGTCCACCACTCGAAATGTAAGGATGCTTCCCAGCCATCTTCATCTCCTTTGATCGCAATATGATATGCGAATTCGCGCGACACGCGAAGGTTTAACTCATTGAGATGCACTTATGCCGAAAAACGCCAGCGATTTGTAAATGGTGCCCCCGGTCGGAATCGAACCGACACTCCCGCAAGGGAACGGGATTTTGAATCCCGCGCGTCTACCAGTTCCGCCACAGGGGCATGCCGGGAGGGGGTAGGGCCCTCCGATTTAAGGGGCGCGATCATATCCGCGCCCGGGCAAGGGTCAAGCGCCCACCCCGTTTACCCCTCAAGCGCTGACCGATGGACTTGAGGCCCCGCCCCTGTTATGCGGCTGGGCCATGAGCGATGCTACCCCCCAGCGCACCTCGGATTTGCTGATCGAACTGGCGCGGTCTTCGGACGCCGCCGAAATCTCCGTGGGCGAGGTGCTGGACGGGCTGTCGGACCGGGCCTTCGGCATGGTCATGCTGATCCTTGCCCTGCCCGTGTGCCTGCCCTTCGTTTACGGCATTCCGCAAGTCCTTTCCGTGCCCATGCTGTTGATCGCGCTGCAGATGGTCGCCGGGCGCCACCGTCTGTGGATGCCCGAACGCCTGCGCGCCCGCACCTTTTCGCGGCAAGAGTTCGAGACCGTCGCGCGCCGGGCCAAGCGTTATCTCGGCTGGGGCGAGGCGATCGCCCAGCCCCGCCTTGCCTTTCTGACCACGGGCGCGCCCGAGCGGCTTATCGGGCTCTTTATGACCGCGTTTTGCATTTCCATTTTGATGCCCTTGCCGCTGACCAACACCGCGCCGGGCATCGCCATCGCCATCATGGCCATCGGCATGATCGAGCGCGACGGGGTGCTCGTCCTGCTCGGCACCGCGCTCGGCGCCTTCTGGGTGGGGATGCTGCTCTTTTTCGCAAGCACGCTGGTGGCCTGGCTGGCGCAATTGCAGGCGGTTCTGCCTTAACGTCCCCTAACGCCTTTGTCAGTGAGGTGTGACAAAAGGCCGGTGCCGCCGTCTCGCCAACGAAGCGCGAACCCGCTAGCCTTCAGCCATGTTCAAGACCGCCCGCGATTTCGCAGACCGCGAGCCCGCCCTTGCCGGACATATTCTCTATCTGGCGGCGGCGGCGCTGGCGCTGGGTGGCGCGTGGTCGCTGCAAGTCTTTGGCGGGCTTTGGCCCTGCCCCCTATGCCTTGAGCAGCGCGAGCCCTGGTATGCGGGCGCGACGATTTCCGCGATCGTGCTTTGCGCGCCGCTTATCACGCCTGCCATGGCCCACTGGCGCCTGCGCGGGCTGATCCCCATGTTGGCGCTGCTTGTTTGGGGCATTTACAAGGCGGGTGAGCATATCGGCGTTGAAGAAGGCTGGTGGGGTTCGGGCTGCACGGCCGCTGACACGGGCGAAGGCCCCCAATCCATCGAAGACCTTCTCACCGGCGCGGCGGCCGACACCACGGTGCCGTGCGACGCCATTCAATGGGAGTTTCTCGGCATCACCCTGGCGGGCTATAATCTTTTGCTGCAGGCCGCGCTTTTTGCCGTGCTGGCCTGGCTCGTCTTCAAGGCTTGGAAGCGTTCATGACCGGTACACGCGACAAACCCATCAAGCGGCAGATGCCCCTGCCCGGCGCGCGCAGCGAAGAACGTCGTGCTCACGCCATGGTGCGCGTCGATCACGCGGGCGAGTTCGGCGCCGTGCGCATTTATGAAGGCCAGCTTGCGGTCTTGCGCGGGCGCCCGGGCATGGAAGAAACCGTGGCCGAGATTGAACACATGGCCGCCCAGGAAGACGAGCACCTTGAAACCTTCGACCGGCTGGTCAACGAACGGGGCGTGCGCCCGACGGCCCTTGCCCCTGTGTGGCACGTGGCGGGCTTTGCCCTTGGCGCGGCCACCGCGCTGATGGGACCCAAGGCCGCCATGGCGTGCACCGCCGCCGTCGAAACCGAGATTGACAATCACTACGCCGCCCAGCTTGCCGAGCTTGACGACAAGGACCCCGAACTTGCGGGCCACGTCAAAAAATTCCGCGAAGACGAGATCGAACACCGCGAAAAAGCCATCGAGCACGGTGCGGAGGAAGCCCCCGCCTACCCGCTTCTTTCCGGCGTAATCCGGCTTGGGTGCCGCGCGGCGATCCGGCTTTCAGAAAAGATATGAGCGACGGCTACAGCGCGGTTCATGAGCGGCGCGCGGGTGCCGCCGCGCCCGTGCCGGTCACCCAAGAAATGGAACGTGCGGTCGGAGACACCTTAAGCGCCGCCTTTGCCGACGACCCGGTGGTGAGCTGGTTTTTGCGCGGCGATGAAGCGCGCGACGGGGCGCGGCGGCAGATGATCGGCACTTTGGTCGAGCGCTACCGCGAGCAAGGCTGGGCCATGGCGGCCAAGGACGGAAGCTGTGCAACCCTTTGGGCGCGGCCCGGACGCACCGCCTCGCCCATGGGGCTTCTCGATCAATTACGCCTGCTTCCGCGCATGGTGCGCATGTGTTCGCTTGCCCGCGTGCCGCGGGTCTTTAAGGTTATGAGCGCGCTTGAAGAACATCACCCCAAGGCGCCCGATCATTTCTATCTTTTCATGATTGGCGTCAGCCCCGCCTTTCAGGGACAAGGGCTCGGCTCGAGCATTCTCGAAGCCACCTTGCGCGACGTGGACCGGGAAGGCGCACATGCTTATCTGGAAAACACCAATGCCAAGAACACGCCGCTTTACGAGCGCCACGGTTTTAAAGTGACAAACGAAGTGACCCTTGGCCCGAATGCTCCAACCTTCTGGCCCATGTGGAGGGACGCAAGGAACTAAGCCCCCACATTGGTATCCTCGGGCTTGACCCGAGGATCTGGCGGCCCATCCATTTGCCGCAGAAGAAAACGTGAAACCATCGTTGCCGCAGACTCAGCCAGATGCTCTGGTCAAGCCAGAGCATACGGTTTTTGGATGGCTGGAAACGGAAAAGCGCGCCGCCCTACGGCTCCAGCTCGCTATCCCAGTAAAGATAGTCCTGCCAGCTTTCGTGCAGGTAATTGGGCGGGAAGTGACGGCCATTGGCGTGAAGTTCCATCACCGTGGGCTGCTTGGGCAGTTTTGCCGGGTGCATGCCGCATTCCTTGGGCACCTTCGAGCCTTTGCGCAAATTGCACGGCGCGCAGGCGGTGACCACATTATCCCACGTGGTGCGCCCCCCGCGCGCGCGGGGCAGAAGATGATCGAAGGTAAGATCGCGCTCCGACGCGCAATACTGGCACTGGAACTTGTCGCGCAAGAACACATTAAACCGCGTGAAGGCGGGAAAGCGCGCCGGCTTGATATAGGACTTGAGCGAGACCACCGAAGGCAGTTTCATTTCGAACGAAGGCGAGCGCACCACTTGGTCGTAATTGGACACGATGTTCACGCGCTCAAGAAAGACCGCCTTGATGGCGTCCTGCCAGCACCACACCGACAAGGGGTAATAACTCAACGGCCGGTAATCGGCGTTGAGAACGAGTGCGGGACAGGCTTCCGGTGAGGCCGTCTGCACGAGGCTTACTCCCTTGCTGCGGACGGCGCGCGCTGTCCGCGTGAACCATGCGGGGGCGCGCAATTCATACGCCGGGGCCGGGGGCCGATCAACTTATCCCCATTGCTGTTACACATGCCGTTCCGCACCCCACGGCATTTAGCGCCCTATCGCTTTCACTCTACTATATACGGTATGACGGGATTATGAAGAGCCAAGTTTTCCACAGAGCGCGTCGGCAATGAATTGTCCGCCAAGCTGCAATCCGTCCGGGCCGATGGAATGGGGAATGCCGCGGCTCACATGCCACTGCACCGCGACACCGAGACTGGAGAGATCCTCCGCCGCCTTGAACATGGCTTGCACCGGGATCATCGGGTCCTGATCCCCGTGGATAAGAAAGACCGGCGGGCGGGCGGTCACTTCATTCCCATGCTCGGCGCCCACAAAAGCGCCCGAGTACCCCAAGATCGCCGCCGGCGCGGTTTTGCGGCGCAGGCCCACATGAAGCGACATCATGGTGCCTTGGGAAAACCCCACCAGCGCGAGTTTCGTTTCATCGAGCCCGTAGCGCTCAAGTTCTGCGCTGATAAAGCCGTCAAGAAACGGCGCGGCGCCCTCTACCTCCTGCCACACTTCGTCCGTAGGCGGACGCCAGCCGGACCCCGGCGCGCGCATGCGGATAGGAAACCACTGATAGCCGCCGGGGTTCATCTCGCAAACTTGCGGCGCGTTGGGGGAGACAAACGCCGCCTCGGGCAACAGCTCGCGCCAGTATTGCGCAAGACCGATGAGATCGTCCCCGTTCGCGCCATAGCCGTGGGAGAGGATTACCAACGAGGTGGCGGGCCCGCCCGATGCGGGCTCCATGCGCGGGCCGGACAAAGTTTGGGTCATGTATCGGTCCTCAAGGATATGTCTCGCTGTTTTTCGCCTTTTCCATCATGCGCAACTGACGAAGATAGGTCCAAAGCACCCGCGCCGCCACCGCCCGGTAAGGCGACCAGCGCGTTGCAATGGTTGCAAACTCTTTTGCGCCTGGCCGTTCATCGAGGCCCGCCACAATCTGAAACGTGTTCTGAAGCGCAAGATCGCCGCTGGGAAAGACGTCCGGCCTGCCGAGGGAGAACATGAGATAAATCTCCGCCGTCCACTGACCGATGCCCGGTACCTGGGTCAGGTGCGCGATGGCATCTTCATCGCCCATGCGCGGCAGGCGGCGCAGATCGAGCGCGCCCGTGTCAATGGCTTTGGCGAGCGCGCGGCCATAGCGCGCCTTTTGCGCCGAGAGCCCCGCTTTGCGCAACGTCGTGGCCCGCTTGTGCAGAAAATTTTCAGGCGTCAGCGGGTCCACCGCCGCCGCAAGCCGGTCCCAAATCGCCGTAGCACTTGCGACTGAGACCTGCTGGC
>JANQLJ010000114.1 GCA_028280665.1 Alphaproteobacteria bacterium | reverse complement strand
GCGCGCCGAAGTCGACACCCTTGTGCATGCGGTTATAGCCCAGCACCGGATGCCGGCGCGGGCCGAAGCTCGAAGTAATGCGCGCGCCGTCGATGGGCGTGCGCATCAGGAACGCGCGTACCGACTTGCCCTCTTCGTCATAATAGTCGGTGATGTCGTCATCGGGCGTTGTGAAGCGGTAGAGGTTTTGCGCGCGGCCGCGCGTCACCAGTGACGCATATTCGATATTGCCGTTCATGACCGCCTCACCGTCTTCGTCATAGCGGCGGGAATAATAGACATCGAAGCTGTCGCCTTCGCGAATATCGCGCTGGAAATCGACGGTGTGCGAATAGATGCGGATAAGGTCAATGGTAACCGCGTCGGGCACGCCCACGCCGTTGGCCGCCACGTATAGCGAGGAATCGATGGTGCCGCGCCCGCGGGTGAAACGTTCTTCAAGCGGAATGTCGCGCGCTTCGCCCACGTAGTCGTCGCTCGGCTCATCCCAGCGCACAATCACTTCGCGGTCCGGCGCGGTGCGCATGGAGATATTGAGCAGCCGTAACTGGTCGTCCGCGCTGCCTTGTTCGGAAGGCCGCAGCACTTCGTAAGCCACGTTAAACTCCTGTCCTTCGCGAATGCGGCGCGGATTATAAACCTCGCCGAAAGCCTCGATGGCGTAGTGGGCTTCGGTGCGGTCGATGCCGATGTCGGTAAGAAGGTTCATCATCGTATCGCCCGAGCGCACAGCGAGGTTTGCTTGCTCGAAAGTCGATTGCAGTTGATCGAACGAATTGGGCTCCAGCCCCGCGCCCGCCAGCCGGTTTGGCGTCAGGCCCGCGGGGATCAGCGCCATCGACCACGACGGCGGTGCAACTTCGAGAGCGGCCTCGAAATCCGGGTTGCCGGTCAGCTCGAAAGTGTTTGCTGCGAAATTGCTTGAAGGAACTTCGGCGCCGCCGGAAAAGGCGTTGTTCAAGGCCGAGGTGATCGACGCATCGGGCGCATGCGAAGAATTTGTCTCTGCGGGAACGCCCGGCCCTTGCGCATTACCGGCGGCAAAAAGCCCGATGCCCATGACCGCGGCGGCGGCGATCGACGCCATAACGATGGGATGGGGAGAGGTGTGGTGGCGGCCGAATATGAAACGGCCCATGGCTGCGGCAATCCCCGCAGCGAGCGGATGTCTTCCCTTTTCGAAGCCCGACGTCACCGTCCAACCCCCTGATTTACGCCACGCCAGCGTCTGTCCACACAGCCGGCAGCCTCAGGATTTGCTGCCTTTTGATCCGGTCCGGCCGCTCTGGCCGGTCCCTCCCCACATATGCAAACAGCGCGCCGGGGCCCACCGTCCCAAATCCGGCTGCCCCGTCATTCCGCTTGCTCTTACCTGTGAAATGTTAAGGTTTTGGTAAGAGAACCAAGACGTTAGCCTCTAATCTTAGAGGCGCGCTGTCAAGCTGGGCAGGGGGCGGAACGGGCCCTGATCCAGCCCTGATGGCGGGGCGGATTTGGGCTTTCAAAAAAGAGCTTAAGATTCGCCGAAATTGGCGTAAAATAGCTGTTGACACCGGGGGCGCGCTGAGTATTTTACGCGCCTCGCCGACGGGCGGCTTTTGGGCCTTTTCCGCCGGTGTGCCGAAAGTTTCAGTGTCCACATATCGAAGCGGTGCCGGACTTGGCCCTAGGTCGAGGCGGTCTTTTTCGCGCGGTGGGTTCGCCGAAATTCGAGGCGATGCTTTTTGACATTGTTGGTTTTTGAGAATGTGAAGCGTGGGGGGCGGTATCTCCGATGCGAGATACCAATCACTCGCGCTTCAAAAAGTATCCATGGAAAACACATCCGTTGGATGCCTTTGAGCGTACATATGATTGGGATCGATATCTCAACTTGAGAGTTTGATCCTGGCTCAGAACGAACGCTGGCGGCAGGCCTAACACATGCAAGTCGAGCGCCCCCTTCGGGGGGAGCGGCAGACGGGTGAGTAACCCGTGGGAACCTACCCTTT
>JANQLJ010000104.1 GCA_028280665.1 Alphaproteobacteria bacterium | reverse complement strand
GCGATCAGGCGGGCTTCTTCCGCCGAGCGTGCCTCGGCCTCAACCGGCACCTGGGCAACGGTGAAGATGTCAGCAGCGCCCGCGCCGACCCCCTGGCCCGAGGCGGCCACCGGCCATACCGCCGCCAGCATCAACGCGAAAGTCGTTAAAACCCTGATCATATCCCTCAGCTTTCGTGCGCCGCACCCCGCATCAGGGGCGCACTATAACCGGGCGATCTGGGCGGCAACAGGGCAAGACGTCACGGACGGATTGGGCCTGCCGAGAGGGCTCTCACCCGGGGCGATTGCCCTTGCGGGCGCGATAACGTATGCCTTGCGCGAATCCCGCCGCGGGGAGAGCTGATTGGGCAAAAAATCTGGCAAGAACGGCCTGACCTACGCCGATGCGGGCGTTGACATCGACGCAGGCAACGCGCTTGTCCGCCGCATCAAGCCGCTGGCCGCCGCCACGGCGCGCGCGGGGGCGGAAGGCGAGTTGGGCGGTTTCGGCGGGCTTTTCGATCTCAAGGCCGCCGGGTTCGACGATCCCGTGCTGGTCGCCGCCACCGACGGGGTGGGCACCAAGCTCAAGATCGCCATCGAGACGGGCAATGTTGCAACCGTGGGCATCGACCTCGTCGCCATGTGCGTGAACGACCTCATTGTACAAGGGGCCGAGCCGCTCTTTTTCCTCGACTACTTCGCCACCGGACACTTGGAGGTCGCGCACGCCGCGCAAGTGGTGGAAGGCATCGCCGAGGCGTGCCGCCAGGCGGGCTGCGCCCTCATCGGTGGGGAGACCGCCGAGATGCCGGGGCTTTATGCCAGCGGCGACTTTGACCTCGCCGGTTTCGCCGTGGGCGCGGCGGAACGGGACGCGCTCCTCCCCCGTGGTGACATCGGCCCCGGCGACGTACTGATCGGCTTGCCGTCCACGGGCGTTCACTCGAACGGGTTTTCGCTGGTGCGCAAGATCGTAGAAACCGAGCGCCTTTCCTGGGATGCGCCCGCCCCGTTTGCGGAAGGCCTCACGTTGGGCGAGGCGTTCCTCACCCCCACCAAGATTTATGTGAAGGACACTTTGCCGCTGATCCAATCGGGCCTTGTGAAAGCGCTTTGCCACATCACCGGCGGGGGTGTGTCTGAAAACCTGCCGCGCATCCTGCCCGAAGGGGTCGGCGCAACGGTGCACACGGGCAGTTGGGACCGGGCGCCGGTCTTCGAGTGGCTGCAGAAGGCAGGCGGCATGGACGAGGCGGAGATGCTGCGCACCTTCAATTGCGGCATCGGCATGGTGCTGGTGGTAAGCGAAGAGGAAGCAACGCGGCTCGACCTTCCCGGCGCCAAATGGATCGGCGAGCTTGTGGCAGGCGAAGGGGTCGCGTTCAAATGAGTTTCTCCCCCGAACGGCGCATGCGCATCGGCGCGCTGATCTCAGGGCGCGGCTCGAACCTGCAGGCGCTGATTGACGCAGGCCGCGACCCCGCCTACCCCGCCGAAGTGGCGGTGGTCATCTCCAACCGCCCGGGCGCGAAAGGGCTGGCGCGCGCGGAGGACGCGGGCCTCCCCGCCGTGACGATCGACCACAAGGAGTTTGAGACGCGCGAGGCCTTCGAGGGCGACATCCAAAAGGTGCTTGAAGATCACAAAGTGGACCTCATCGCGACGCCGGGGTTCATGCGTATCTTGACAAACTCATTTGTTGAGAAATGGCCCGGGCGGATCGTCAACATTCACCCTTCCCTGCTGCCGAGCTTTCCGGGCGTGAAGGTGCACGAACAGGTCCTGGCTGCGGGCGTGAAGGTCTCGGGCTGCACGGTGCATTTCGCCGTGCCGGAAGTGGACGCCGGGCCCATTATCGGCCAGGCGGCGGTACCAGTACATGACAGCGATACGCCGGAGAGCTTGGCCGCGCGCGTGCTCAAGGCCGAACACAAGCTCCTGCCTCTTTGCGTCCGCCTGATCGCCGAGGGTCGCGTCTCCATAGAAAATGGGCGGACGCTTGTGGACGCCCACCCCGGTGAGTTTGAAGTGTTTAGCCCGCTTCTCTAATGGTCATCCTCGGGCGAGCAAAGTGAGACCCGGGGATCTGGCTGACTCTAATACATAGAACTTCCTATGAAACAGGCTGAGCCTCAGCCAGATGTTCGGATCAAGTCCGAACATGACGTATTCGGTTGGATTTCGTCCGACCCCCGAATGACGCTAGATCTTTGCGCTACCCAACAATCTCTTCTTCCGTGAAAAGGAAGTTGATCTCGTCTTTCGCGTTGGCGAGGCTGTCGGAGCCGTGCACCGAGTTGCGCTCGATGCTTTCGGCGAAGGCGGCGCGGATGGTGCCCGCGGCGGCATCTTCGGGATTGGTCGCGCCCATCACTTCGCGGTTCCGGGCAATGGCGTTTTCGCCTTCGAGCACCTGCACCACCACCGGGCCCGAGGTCATGAAGGCCACAAGGTCATTGTAGAACGGCCGTTCAGCGTGAACGGCGTAAAAGCCCTTGGCCTGGTCCTCTGTCATCTGCATACGCTTTTGCGCGATGACGCGAAGGCCTGCGTCTTCCAGCATGGCGATGATCTTGCCGGTGATGTTCCGCGCGGTCGCGTCGGGCTTGATAATGGATAATGTGCGTTCGAGGGCCATGTGCCGCCTCTCCCTGCTTTAGTGTCTCCTGGATTTGGGGGGCGGTATAGCGGGGCGCCCCGCCCCGTGCAAGTGGCATGACCCAAGTAGCAATGACCAGGGCCCTGTGATAGACACCCCGGCACTTCCGAGGGCCCGCGCCATGCTGCACATCAACGACATCACCTACCGCATCGGCGACCGGACGCTGTTCGACAAGGCGACCGCGGCCATCAATGCGGGCCACAAGGTGGGCTTTGTGGGGCGCAACGGCTCGGGCAAATCGACGCTGTTGCGCATGATCCTGGGCGAGATCGGCCCCGAACTTGGCGGTATTACGGTGCCCAAGCGCGCGCGCATCGGCGCCGTGGCGCAAGAAGCGCCGGGCACGGACGAGAGCCTGATCGCCACGGTGCTGAAAGCCGATACCGAGCGCGAGGCGCTGCTCGCCCGCGCGGAAACCGAAACCGGCCCCCACGAGATCGCCGAGATTCAAACCCGCCTTGCAGACATTGACGCCCATGCGGCACCCGCCCGCGCGGCAACCATTCTCGCGGGGCTTGGCTTCAGCGAAGATGAGCAGCACCGTCCGTGTTCGGAGTTTTCCGGCGGCTGGCGCATGCGCGTGGCGCTGGCCGCCGTGCTGTTCGCCGAGCCGGATTTGCTTTTGCTCGATGAGCCCACCAACTATCTCGACCTCGAAGGCACCCTGTGGCTTGAGAGTTACCTTAAATCTTATCCCTACACGGTTTTGCTGGTGAGCCACGACCGCGACCTTTTGAACAAAGTGGTCGGGCATATCCTGCACCTCGAAGACGAGAAGCTCACGCTTTATACGGGCGGCTATGACCAGTTCGAGGCCACGCGCCGCGCGCGGCTGGAACTGCAAATGGCCATGAAGAAAAAGCAAGAAGCCGAGCGGCGGCATATTCAGAGTTTTGTTGACCGCTTCCGCTACAAAGAGTCCAAAGCGCGCCAGGCGCAAAGCCGCATCAAGATGCTGGCGCGCATGAAGCCCATCGCCGCGGTGATGGAAGCCCGCGTGCTGCCCTTCAAGTTCCCGCAGCCCGAGCGCCTGTCACCGCCCATCATCACGATGGAACAGGCGAGCGTTGGTTACGAGGAAGGTAAGCCCATTTTGCGTGATCTCGACTTGCGCATCGACCAGGACGACGTGATCGCGCTTCTGGGCGCGAACGGTAACGGCAAGTCCACTTTCGCCAAGCTGCTGTCGGACCGGCTGAAGGTGATGGAGGGGCGCCTGCGCCGCTCGCCGACCTTGAAGATCGGTTACTTCGCGCAGCATCAGCTTGACGAACTCAACGAAGCGTGGACACCCTATGAGTACTACGAGGACTTGCTGCCCGACGCGACAGCGGCGCAGCGGCGCGCGCGGCTGGGCGCGGTGGGCTTCGGCAAGGACAAGGCGGACACGAAAATCGCCGATCTTTCCGGCGGCGAGAAAGCGCGGCTTCTGCTCGCGCTCGCGGTTTTTCATCAGCCCCACATGCTGATCCTCGATGAGCCCACCAACCACCTGGACGTGGACAGCCGCGAGGCGCTGGTCCAGGCCATCAACGATTTTGAAGGCGCGGTGCTGATCATCAGCCACGACCGGCACTTGATCGCCACGTGCGCCGACCGGCTGTGGCTGGTGGAGGACGGCGGCGTCCAGGCCTTTGACGGCGACATCGACGATTACCGCGAGCATCTCTTGTCGCTGCGCCGCGGCTCGCGCAATCAGAAGCGCCGCGCGCGGGCGAATGAGAAACAAGAAGCCCGCCGCGCTAAGGCCGCGGCCCGTGAAGACTTGGCGCCGCTCAAGGACGACATCGCCAAATGGGAAGGCGCCATCGAAAAACTGAATGCGCAGATCGAGCGCATCGACGCGGCGCTCGCCGATCAGGTGACTTACGCAGGGCCCCCCGAACGCGCCAAGATGCTGAACCAGAAGCGCAGTGAGATCGCAAAGATGATTGAAAGCGCCGAGGCACGCTGGTTAACTGCCCATGACGCATATGAAGAGGCGCTCAAAGGGAAAACCTGAGACGTGCGAGCACAGATGACGCATAACAAAAAGCACGACAAACCGCCCAATCACCTGCCCAAGCTCGGCAAGCAGCAATACCGGCAACAGCTTTACGATCTGCAGGTTCAACTGGTGCGGCTGCAGCGCGAGCTCATCAACACCGGCGCGCGGGTGGCCGTGGTGATCGAGGGCCGGGACGGCGCGGGCAAGGACGGGCTGATCAAGCGGCTGGTGGAGCACATGGCACCGCGGGAGACGCGCGTGGTGGCGTTGCCCAAACCCACAACCCGCGAGGAAAGTTCCTGGTACTTTCAGCGCTATGTGCAGCACCTGCCGGCGGCGGGCGAGTTCGTCGTCTTTAACCGGTCCTGGTACAACCGCGCGGGCGTTGAAAAGGTCATGGGCTTTTGCACCAATGTTCAGTACCAGGAGTTTCTGGACGTGGTGCCCACGTTCGAGCAGATGCTGGTGCGCTCGGGCATTCAACTGCACAAGTATTTTCTTGACATCACCAAGGACGAGCAGCAGCGCCGGCTTGACGCGCGCCACGGCGACCCCCTCAAGCAATGGAAGAACAGCACCATCGATGCGAAGGCCATCGAGCTGTGGGACGCTTATTCCGAAGCGCGCAATGTGATGCTTGAACGCACCACCCACGCGGTGGCGCCCTGGCACGTGGTGCGCGCCGACGACAAGCGCTTGACGCGCATCGAGGTCATCAAGGACGTGCTCTCGCGGCTCGGTTATCCGGACAAGGATGAGGACCTCTGCAGCCCCGACCCGCGCGTGGTGTTTCCCTTCGACGCGGAATTTCTAACCCGCAAATGGATCGCGCCTTAGGGGAGCGGCACCGCGTGGGGGTAACAAATATATGTCCCCACCCTCATATATGCCGTCACCCTCCGGCTTGACCGGAGGGTCCAGACCAACGGGCTTTTCCCCAATTGCTTTCTGGATGCTCCGATCAAGTCGGAGCATGACGGATTAGAAACTCAAACCCTTTTCCCCAACTGCCCAGGCACACTGTATCGTGGTAGCAAGACGCATAGATGAGATGTGTCGCTAATACATCGACACAAACAAGAGTTCAGCACCCAGAGAGTCGAGCCTTGGCTTCAAAATTGAGGGATCGCCTGATCGGCAGAGACCGGTAACAAGAAAAAGGGGAATGCGTGCAGGGTTATGTTCGCCAACCTCGTACGACTTGATTCTACGAAGCGCATCCTCACCTTCGTCGGGAGCTGGGTAATGTCCCGTGTTTTTGTGGTTGGCCCAGTAGAAGGCCGCAGCCGCCATTCTCTCCAATGACTTGTATGAATCAAACCACGCCCCCGAACCATCACGGGCAATGCTGTAGACGTCATAATGACCGCTACGCTTCTTCGTGCCACCCTTCACCAAATCGTCCAAATCTGATTCGATTTCCACGAGAGCTAAAAGTTGGGATTGATCATAAACTACAATGTCGATTCTACGTCGGCCTACTGTCTCTACTGTCTTTGAGTTATCCCGACTTCGCCAAACTCGCATACCGGACTGTAGCATTTGCTTACCGTCCTCTAAGTCAGCGCGAAGCCCACGATTCTCAAACGCTTCGGCTAGCTTAGGTTGCAAGACAGACCGACCAATCTTCTCACCGCGACTTACGTGTATTGGGTCGATGACTTCTTTGATTATGCGACGAACACGTTCCCGCATTTTTACCTTTCCCGGCGATTAGGCCCGCTTCTCCCACCCGCCGGAGCGGCCCTGTTCCCAATAGGCGACATCGAAGCCTTTGGCTTTGGCGTCTTTCCACATGGCGCGCGCCTCGTTGAGCGCGTCCTGGTCCTTGCCGGAAAAGAGGATCATCGTGCGCGCGTAGGTGCCCCCTTCGCCATCGCCGAGCTCGGGCACATCGGCGCCGTCCACCACGATCAGCGCCTGGGCCCCATTGGGGTTTTCCGTGCCCGTAGTGAGGTAAATGGGCTGGTCTTCCCCGTGGCCCCGGCCCGCGCGGCCGTGGGCGAGGAAGCTCGCGTCCTTGTAGGTCCAAAGCCGCCCGTCGAGAGCGTCGATGCGCGCGTCGGAGGAGGCCCGCACCACCGCGCGCCAGCCTTTCTCGACCACCTTCTCAAGAAGCCCCGGCAGGGTCTCCTCAAGCCCCGTGCGTTCAAGCTGATAGAACCAAACCTCGCCCATGAGCCAACTAGCGCCGCCGCTTTGCCGCCTTCTTGGCCGCCTTGCGTTTGGGGGCTTTGCGCTTGGCTGTTTTCTTCGCCATTTTCTTTGCCGTTTTGCGCGCGGGCGCCCGCCCGCGTTTCTCATAACCGTCGGAAATGAAACGGTCGAGCAGCTTCACCCCATAGCCCGTACCCCAACTGTGCACGGTGGGCTTGGGGCTGGGCCGCCAGGCCATGCCCGCGATGTCGAGGTGGGCCCACGGTACCCCATTGGTAAAGCGCTGCAGGAACTGCGCGGCGGTGATGCTGCCCGCGCCGCGCCCGCCGATGTTCTGCATGTCCGCGATCTTGGAATCGATCAGCTTGTCATAAGCATCGTTCAAGGGAAGCCGCCACACCGCTTCGTCCACCGCCTCGCCCGCAGCCGTCAAGCCCTTGGCAAGCTCATCGGAATTGGTAAAGAGCCCCGCGTGCTCGTGGCCCAGCCCGATAATGATCGCACCGGTGAGCGTCGCAAGGTCCACCATGAAGCGCGGCTTGAACTTCTGCTGCGTGTACCACATGGCATCGGAAAGCACGAGGCGGCCTTCGGCGTCGGTGTTGAGGACGGCAATGGTCTGCCCCGACATGGAGGTCACCACATCGCCCGGGCGCTGGGCGCCGGTGCCGAGCATATTCTCAGAGAGCGCCACCACGCCCACCACGTTCACTCTCGCATTGCGTTTGGCGAGGGTATGCATAAGGCCGGTGACCGCCGCCGCGCCGCCCATGTCGCCCTTCATGTCTTCCATGCCACCCGCGGGCTTGATGGAAATGCCGCCCGCATCGAAGCACAGACCCTTGCCGATAAAGGCGAGCGGGTCGGAGGCGGGCTTGCCCGCAGAATCCGTATCGCCCGTCCACTGCATAATGGCGAGCTGGCTTTCAAATTCGCTGCCCTGCCCCACGCCCAGAAGCGCGCCCATGCCGAGCTTTCTCATTTGTTCTTCGCCTAGCACCTGTACCTTGACGCCGAGCTTGGAAAGCGCCTTGCAGCGGCGGGCGAATTCTTCCGGGTGCAGATGATTGGCGGGCTCGTTCACAAGATCGCGGGCGAGGAACACCCCGTCCGCCACGGCACTCAAACGCGCCCAGAGCCGGTCGGCCGTGGGCTTACTTGCGCACCCGAACGTAAGCGCCGTGCCTTCTTTGTCCTTCTTGCCGGTCTTGCCGTTCTTAGGCAGCTTCTTGGTTTTGTACTTGTCGAACTTGTAGCTGCGCAAAGTCGCGCCGAAGGCCGCATGGACGGCAAGCTCGTTCGCGCCCAGCTTGACGCCCGCCACCCGCTCGAAAAGGAACGTTGCGTCGCGCCCGAGCCCCGTCGAAAGCGAGGCGAAGGCATTGGCGGCGGCGTCTTCCACGCTTACCGCCGTCACCTTTCTGGGATCGCCAAGGCCCGCCACCACGACCCGGTCGAGGCCCGCGCCCGCCGGCGCCAGCACCTCCATGACCTTGCCGGCCCCGCCTTTGAAGTTCTTGGCCTTGAGGGCGCGGGTCAGCGCCCCGCCCAGGTCCTTGTCCAACTGGCGGCCAAGGGCGCCGAGCGCGCCGCCCTTATAGACCGAAAGTACGGCGATGCCGCTTTTGGGCAGGCTGGCGGTTTTGAAGCTGATCTCCATGACGAATCCCCGTTTTCTGCCGTTTTTTGCGAGCCCGAAAGCGGCCTCGTTCCGGCTTCTGATGCAGTTCGCGAATGACCGGCGGGCGTGAGGGGCCCGTCCATTCAGCCCGCGGGATGCAGATATCTTCGCCCCGCGCCAGTTTTTTGAGGCAGGCGGGCCGGAGGCGCAGCTTAAGGGCTTTGCGCCCAAAGGCAAATTGAGCGAGACTCGCGCCGGGGAAGACATGAATCGGGTGCTTGCCGGGAAGACGGTATCCGAGCCGGGCTATCTTTGCACCTCAAGGGGCCAGGCGGGGGCATGAATTTAAGCAAAGGGCGGAGATGACGCGCCTTGGATTTTACATGCTGCGCCAAATGGCGGTGCCGATGGTGTTCGCCACCATCGGGATGACGGCGGTGGTGTGGCTTACGCAATCCCTCGACATGATCGACCTTGTGGTGAACCGGGGCCAGTCGGCGCTGGTGTTCGCCAAGCTGTCGGTGCTGATCCTGCCGCTTTTGCTCACCAACATTCTGCCCATCGCCATTTTCGTGGCAACGCTTTATGGCCTGCACCGGTTGCGCGAGGACTCAGAGCTTATCGTCATGGGCGCTTCGGGTATGTCGCGCTGGGGCCTTTTGCGCCCGGTTCTGTTGTTCGGAACCCTCGCTGCGCTTTTCGCCTATTCGCTCAATCTCTATTTCATGCCCGCCGGCTACCGCACCATGAAGGACATGGTCTACGAGATCCGCGAAGACATTGCGGGCGTTTTGTTGCGCGAGGGCGAGTTCGTAACGCCCGCCGATGGCGTTACGGTCTATATCGGCGCGGCGCCCCCGGGGGGTGATCTCCTCGACCTCATGGTGCACAACAGCCGCGACCCCGATCAGCCGCTTACATATCTTGCGCGCCGGGGCGCCTTTGTGCGCACGGAAGCGGGCCCGCGGCTGGTTATGGAAAACGGCACCATCCTTCACCGCGACGTTGCCACCAATAATGTGTCGCTGCTGCAGTTCGACTCTTACGTCTTCGACCTTTCACAGTTCATGGAGCCCCGGTCGGCGCACTCGCGCGATTTGAGCGAGCGGTACTTGAATGAACTTCTGAATCCGGACCTTGAGCGCAATTGGGACCGGCGCAACATCGACCGGCTTTATGCGGAAGCGCACGACCGGCTTTCGAGCCCGCTCTATAACATTGCGCTCGCGCTCATCCCCTTCGTTGCGGTGGTCTGCGGCATTTATAACCGGCGCGGCTATGCGGGACGCATTGCCCTTGCCATGGGCGCCGCGCTTCTGGTGCGGCTCGCGGGATTTGGGGTTCAGGCGCTGGCGGCCTCCATGCCCGGCCTGTTCGTCTTTCTTTATGCGATCCCTATTGCCTCAATCCTCGTCTCCTTCTTCTTCATCAGCGATTGGCGGCCGGGCTGGTTTTCGCGCGGCCCCGGATCGCCGGATGAGTTACCGGTGGAGGGGGCATAGATCATGCGTATGTCGTTAACCCTCTCGCTTTACATCGGGCGTCTGTTCCTCGTCCGCATGGGGATCGTTTTGGGGGGACTTTTGGTGATCTTGTTCCTGGGCGATGCCGTGGAAACCTTGCGTCAGCATGCGGCGCGCGAGATTATCACGCCCATGGGGGCGCTGAGCCTGAGCTTCCTCAAGCTCATGAACATCACGGAAAAGGCCTTGCCCATGGCGGTGCTGGTGGGCGCCATGTGGTCCTTTACCTCGCTCAACCGCCAGAAGGAGCTTGTGGTGGCGCGCGCCTCCGGCGTCTCGGCCTGGCAATTCCTGACCCCGGCGATTGCCATATCGGTGTTTGCGGGCGTTTTCGTGGTACTGATCTACAACCCCGTCGCGGCGACCATGTTCTCGCAATATGCGCGGCTGGAAGCCCAGTGGCTGCGCGGGCAGACAAGCCTTATCTCGGTCTCCGACACAGGGCTTTGGCTGCGCCAGGCCGAAAGCGGAAACCACTCGGTGCTTCACGCCTTGCGCATCGACGACCGCGGCAATGTTCTACTGGGCCTTGAAGACGTGACGGTCTTCGCCTTCGAGGGGGTCAACGTTTTTGATCGCTACATCACGGCAGAGTCCGCCCACCTAGAAGAGCCGTTCTGGCGGCTTGAAAACGCCTATGTCGCCCCCGCCGAGGGCACGCCCCAGCACTTTGAGTCATTGAACTTGCCCACCACCCTCACCCGCGATCAGATTCGCGAAAGCTTCGCCTCGCCGGAGACCCTGTCGGTGTTTGAACTCCCAAGGTTCATTCAACAGGCTGAAGAAGCAGGGTTAAGCGCCGCGCGCCACAAAGTGCATTGGTATTCGATCTTGGCAACGCCCATGCTCTTTCTCGCTATGGTTATGATTGCCGCAACCTTTTCCTTGCGTACCGCCAGACTTACGGGTTTTGTTAGGCTTGCGGCGGCGACCGCGGCGACGGGATTTACGCTTTTCTTTATCGCCGACGTGGCAGCGGCGATGGGCCAGACCGGCGTGATCCCGGCCCCGCTTGCGGCCTGGGCGCCGACGATCGTTGCGCTTTTGTTTGGGACGACCGCCTTGTTGCATTTGGAGGATGGCTGAGTGCGTATGAAATCTCTCTTCCTCGGATTTCCTTTCTTTGCGAGCCTCTGCGCGGCGCTCATGATGGCGCTCCTGGCCCCAGCCATTGCCCAAGTGCCCACCACCCTCGAAGACGCCATCGGCGAGCCCGCCGAGCAGGTCCTTTTTGAAGCGGACAGCCTTTCCTACGACGCGGAGACCGGCACGGTCACCGCGAGCGGCAATGTGGAGGCCAATTACGGTGAGCGCATTCTGCTGGCCGACAGCGTCACCTATAACGACCGCACCGACGAGGTGTTCGCCGAAGGCAATGTGGTGATCTCCCAGCCGTCGGGGGAAGTTCTTTTCGCCGACCGCATCCGCCTGCGCAACGATCTCAGCGAAGGCATTATCGAGTCCATGCGGCTGTTGCTTCAGAACAATGCGCAACTGGCCGCGAACCGCGCCACGCGGACCGGCAACAATGTCACCGAGCTTGAGCAAGCGGTCTTTACCTCATGTGAGGAATGCGAATGGGCCGGCGCGCCCTTGTGGCAAATCCGCTCGTTCCGGGTGACCCACGATCAGGAACGCCAGCGCATCGTTTATCGCGGCGCCTCGTTTGAAATTCTCGGCGTGCCGGTCGCCTATCTTCCCTACTTCGCCCACGCGGACCCGACCGTGGTGCGGCAAAGCGGCGTGCTGCCCCCCGCCATGGGCAACACGACGGAGCTGGGGAACATCATCGAGGTGCCCTATTACTTCGCGTTTGCCCCCAATTACGACCTGACCGTCTCGCCCATGCTGACCTCGAGCGAGGGCCTGGTCATGAAGGCGGAATGGCGCCATCTGATGCGATCGGGGTCTTATGGGTTCGAGGGCAGCGCCACCTATGCCGAACGCCGCGATGACAATAACAATCAGCTTCCCGGCCATCGCTTCCGCGGGCACTTGTTCGGCGAAGGGGCATTCGAGCTTTCCAACAATTGGGAATGGGGCTTTCTGGTCGAGGCCGTTAGCGACGACACCTACCTCAAGCGTTACAATTTCACCGACCGCGACCGCCTGACCAATAATTTCTATGCCCGCCGCTTTGAAGGACGCGATCTGACGGCGATCGATTCTTATTATTTCATCGGCTTGCGGGAAGAGGACGACGCGGGCCTTACCCCCATTGTTCCGCTGATGGCCGAGCACCGCGAGGTTCTCGATCAGCGCTATTTCGGCGGACAGGTGGGCCTTAACTTTAATGCGCTATCGCTTTTCCGCACGGAAGGAACAGACACCTCGCGCCTTTCGGGCGAAGTGACCTGGACGCGCACGCACGTCTCGCCCGTGGGGCAGGTCTATACGTTCTTCGCCAGCGCCCGCGGCGACATTTATCACGTGGACAACGTGCCGATGATGCCCGGCGACCCGGAAGACGAAGAAGTGATTTTGAGGTTCCTGCCGCTCGCCGCTTTCGAATGGCGCTGGCCCTTCGTGCGGCAAGCGGGCAGCGTGCGCCAGGTGATCGAACCCATCGTTCAACTTGTCGGCACCGCCTACGGCGGCAACCCGGACGACCTGCCCAACGAAGACGGCGCAAGCTTCGAGTTCGATGAAACGAACCTTTTCAGCTACAACAAGTTTCCCGGCCTCGACCAATGGGAAGAAGGCCCGCGCATCAACACCGGCGTGCGCCTGGCCGCGAACACGCTTGGGGGCGGTTCGGGCTCCATCGTCTTTGGGCAGAGCTTCCGGTTCCGCAATGACCCGGAGTTCGATCAGGACTCAGGCCTTGAAACCGAACGCTCCGACTATGTGGGGCGGATTGACCTGCGCCCCGGGCGCTATCTCGACGTCATTCACCGCTTCCGTCTTGACCGCAATGACTTTCATTTCCGGCGCAACGAAGTGGCTCTTTGGGCGGGTACCGACGACTACAACGTGGAAGTGGGTTATGCGCGCCTCGCCGACGACCAGATCGCCGCGACCCTGGGCAGCCGGGAAGAAATCAACGCCCGCACGTACCTGACCTTGACCGACAATTGGGCGGTCCGGGCCGGGGCCCGGCGGGACCTTGAAAACAGCCGCATGATCAACAGCTTTGCCGGGCTTATCTTTGAGAACGAATGCACCGAGATCGAGCTTTCGTACCGCAGGCGCTTTACGCGCGACCGCGATATCGAGCCCTCGACCGCGGTTATGCTGCGGGTCCGGCTCCGCACGGTGGGCAATTAGCCCCGGCTTGCACAGGCCCGTGAAATCGGTATGTTTCGGCAGGGATTGGGGCGGTTGAACGCGGCCAAGGCCGCGCTGGAGCGCCGGGCGTGCCCGGTCTGAATCGAGGCAGAAAAGATTCGTGAAATTGACTAACTTTCGCCAACTCCCGAGCTTGGCCCTGGCAGCTTGCATAGTTGCGGTTGCAGGGGTTTCGCCCGCCACGTCCCAGGACACGCAGCGTATTGCTGCCACCGTCAATGACGCTGTTATCTCCACCTACGACGTGGAACAGCGGGTCAACCTGTTCATTTTCTCAACCGGCCTTGAGCGCAGCCCGCAGACCATTGCGCGCTTCCGCCAGCAAGCCTTGCGCCAGCTCATCGACGAAGTGCTGCAAGTCCAAGAATCCCAGCGCTGGGAGCTCACGGTTTCGCCTCAAGAACTGGAAGAGACCGTTTCCGACGTGGCCGGCCGCAACAACCTGGAGGCCGAACAACTGTTCGAGCTTTTGCGCGAGTCCAACGTCAATCCACAAACGCTGCTTGCCCAGATCC
>JANQLJ010000094.1 GCA_028280665.1 Alphaproteobacteria bacterium | reverse complement strand
CGAGCTCGATCTGCCACCAATCGACCGTTGCCGAGAAGTTCGGCATGAAGGTCGGCGTCAGCACAACACCAACGGACGTCGTGTCCGCAGTTTCCGGCGTCAGGCCCGGGTTACCGCCCGCCAGCACCTTCGTTTGACCGGCAAACTGAGCATAGGTGGTTGGGTCGAGCCCATCAGCCAAGCAGTTTGCGGTCTGGGTTGCTGTCGGTGACGAGTTCCCGGTCGAGCACGGATCAGAGTAGAAGTCGAAGCTCGTGACACCGCCACCGAACAAGTCGGTCACCTGCGGTGCGCGGAACGCCGTACCCTGGCTATAGCGGATGCGGATATCAGGAATAACCTGATAGTTCACGCCCACTTTCCACACCGTGTCATCGCCGAAGTTCGAGTAATCGAACCAGCGGCCTTGCAGGCTCAACGTCAGATCCTCGGCCCACTGCATGCCGGAAAGTATCGGAATGCTCAATTCGCCGAAGACCTCGGTGACTTCAAAGTCACCGTCCGTGGTGAAGACCTGGTTGGCAATCGATTCACCGGCTTCCGTGACCGAGTCAGGCTTGTTGAAGCCTTGCTCCTCACGGCGCTCAGCACCGGCCGCAAAAGCGAGCGGGCCTGCCGGCAGGTCGATCAAATCGCCGGAGATCGAGCCGAACCAGTTATCGGTCTCGAACACCGATTGCGACAGAGCGTTCTGACGCACAAAGGCGATTTCGTTCGGCCCCCAGTTCCCCGGATTGATCACATCCAGTGCGTCATCCGTGGTCGTGGCGGTCGAAGAGCCCTTGCCGTCGGCAACCAAAGCGGCGTCGCAAAGCGCGCCGATCGGTCCTGCGCCCACTGGCGCACAAAGCGCTGGGCTCGAGATGATCGTGAACCGGTTCGGGTTGAACACCGAATTGGTCCGCACGGTCGAGTCCAGCTTGGTCCAGAGGTAGGAGAGTTCCCACGAGAACCGGCCGAACAGGTCGTCACCTTGCAGACCAGCAACGGCCCGGTAGGTGTTCGCCTGAATGGTCGAATGCCGCGGGCCCACCGTGGTCGACGGACGGACGTAGAAATAGCCCGCACCAAGACCTTCGCCAGCGACATACGGGTTCGTCAGCGGCACTGTGAAGTAACCGGGGTTACCATCAAGACGGCTGAGCGACTCACGCATGTTGCCCTGGAACTCCATGAACGCCGTGATTGAGTCGTTGATGTCATACGTTCCGTAGAACGTGGCACCAAAGACCTGCGAAGCGCTGAAGATCCCCTGACCGAACGCATAATCGTATCGCGTCGGGTATGACCGTCCATCCCCGCTCGGCGCCGATAGGAACGACGGGCAAGCCGGGAACACATCGGTTGCTTCATCACCACCGAATGCTTCCGGAAGCGTACAGTAAAGGCCCGTCGAACCGAAATACACGCCACCCGGCGAGAAGAACGAACCGTTGTTGTACGAAGAGCCCAGCGAAGAAATCGCAGGGAAGGCCCAGTCACGTTCCGGCTGCGGCACTTCGTCCTGGAAGCGATACTCAAGCGAGGCAATGATGTTGCCGCGTTCGAAGTTGCCGCCCATCACCGCAGAAGCCGAGGTCGTTTCACCGTCGCCTTCCGTGGACATGCCGGCCAGCACTTCAAGGGTCAAACCCTCGAAGTCGGTCCGCAGGATCACGTTCACCACGCCCGACACGGCGTCCGCGCCATAAACGGTCGAAGCGCCATCCTTCAGGATTTCCACACGCTCAACCGCTGAAAGCGGGATAAGCGAAAGGTCGCCCGCCTGGTTGGCCAAAGAGTCCGCGAAGCTCGCGACCCGGCGGCCATTGATCAGTACCAGCACCCGGTCTTGCCCGAGGTTACGCAGGTCAACCGACGTCGAGCCACCGCCCGAAAGAATGGATGTCTGGTTGAAGCCCGCCGAACCGGCCGCCAGCGTCTGGCGAAGCGATTCACCGAGGTTTGCAAGACCCGTGCTGCGAAGCTCGTCGCCCGACACGATGGTCACCGGATTCTCGGATGTCACGTCGGTGCGTGCAATCCGCGAACCGGTAATGACAAACCGCTCTTCTTCGTCGTCATCGTCATCCTGCGCCAATGCCGGCACGGACCACGAAGAAACGGCTACTGCCGCCGCCCCCGCGAGCAACAGCGACCGCAGACTTAATGTCTGAATATCATTCGTCACCACTGTCTAAGTCCCCTAAGTTGGTCAACTCGTAATCGAAGCGGCTAACCGCCCCTTTGGTTTAAGTCCAAGCACTCCCCCCAAGAAGAAGGCAGATTTTGGAGCGCATAACGCCCGCAAACGTCCCAGAACACTCATCCGTCACTTGCGGACGTACAGAGCCCCCTGCTTGAGACTTGCCTGGCCACAGATTACGCTACTTTTCCGGGGGGAAAACAGTCAAATTCAAAATGCCCCAGGGCCCTAAAGTGCACCCTATTTGCGGTGGGGCGTGGCGCAAGTGTCACAGTCCGCTAACGCCCTGGGGAGATTGATTGACGAATTCTGAATTGTTAACGATGGCCCCCGGAGATGTCTGGCGAAGGCTCAGAAAATTCCCCTAATGAGTGATCTTATTACGCCCAAATAATCCTATTAGTTGAACCATCGCATGTTAGTTGAACCACCGCATGATTTGATCCACGAAGCTCGTCTGTTCCGGCCGTCGGCTTTCGTCGATGGAAAGCCAGCGGGTCGCGTGGATGTTCACCACGTTGTCCTCGTAGCCCACGATGTGGGGCCCCACCAGGTTGCTCGAAACAGAGTAAATGGTTGGAATCAAAGGCATTTCCTCAACGGTAATCGCTTCGGCCCGGGCCAGGATCTCCGCCCGCGCGGCGAGGTCGGCCGTCTGCGCCGCCTGGGCCAGCAGGGCGTCAAATTCGGGATTGCTGTAGTTGCCGTAGTTGAGAAGCCCTGAGTTTGAGTCGAGCAGGAAGAGATAATTCTCGGCATCCGGGTAATCGGCGATCCAGCCGGCGTCCCCCACGTCGAAATTACCCTGCTCAAGGTCCTGGTAGTGGACCGCGGGTTCGGTATTGACGATATCCACCTCGACGTAGATCTCCCGCCAAAACTGCTGGATTGCCACCGCTATGCGCCGGTTATCCACAGATTCCCGATAGCGGTAGCGGAACTGCAGCGGGTTGTCGGGCCCGTACCCGGCGGTGCGCATGAGTTCGCGGGCCTCTTGCTCGCGTTCATCCTGGGTCCAGCCGGCGAAATCGGCCTCGGGCGGGGTGTAATCGGGAATTTGCGGCGGCACCAACGTATAGGCCGGGGTCTGGCCTTTGCGCAGGATTTCATAGGCGATGATGTCCCGGTTAAGGGCCAGGGCAAGCGCGCGGCGGACATTGCGGTCCGTCAGGGGCCCCTCGCGCATGTTTACGGCGAGATAGCTCGTCCCGATATACTCATAGACGCGGGCCTCTTCGGGCATGTTCTCGCGCAGCCACTCAAGCTGCTGGGAGGGAAAGCCCGAATTCATGTCCAGCTCGCCCGCACGGAACCGGCGCAGTGCCGCGCTTTCATCGTCGGTGGGGTAAAACACCACCTCGTCGATGGGAACGCTCCCGGTGTCATAAAACAGCGGGTTGCGGACCACCCTTATGTGGTCGTTGGGCACCCACGCAGCCAGCGTAAAAGGCCCGTTCGAGACGATATTGCCGGGCCGGGTCCAGTCATCGCCGTGGGCTTCCACTGCGTGTTTGGGCACCGGATACATGGTCACGTGGGTCATCAGCCAAGGCATGAACGGCGCGGGCCGGTTGAGCCGGATTTCCAGCGTCCGGTCGTCGAGCGCGCTTACCCCCAGATCGTCGAGATTGGGGTTGGCGCCCGTATTGATGGCTTCGGCGTTTTCGATGAGATAGAGCAGCGAGGCGTACCGCGCCGCTGTCAGGGGGTTCATGATCCGCTTGAGGGCGAACTCGAAATCATGGGCGGTGACGGGCACTCCGTCGGACCAGACCAGGCCCTCGCGGATGGTGAGGGTATGGACGAGCAGGTCCTCGCTCACCACGTGGGATTCGGCGGACCCCAGGACCGGCGTGCCGTCCGAGGCGTCCGTATAAAGCCCCATGAAGAGATCGCGCAGAATGCGGCTTTCCCAGGTCCCGGCCGAGCCGTGCGGGTCGAGGGTGACGGGCTCGGCGCCATTGCCCCGGTGCAGGACGACGGGGCCGCCCTCAACTCCGCTTTCCGCCGTCGCATCGCGGTTGACAAGGCTGAAGCCGAAGACCCCGGCCGCCACGACAGCGATCAGGATGAGGATCGGGATAAGACGGGAGCCCATGACGTTTCTCCTTGGGTGAAAGTTGGGTGAAAGGCAATGCGGCCAATCTCTTGGTTAGGCCTGGTTAAACCTGTGCTGAACCTTTGTTGAACCTATGCTGAACCTGCGCTGAACTTAGTTGAACCACCGCATGACGCGATCGGTGAAGCTCTCCTGCTGTGGGCGCAGGCTCTCGTCGATGGACAGCCAGCGGGTGCGGTGGGCGTTCTGCGGGTTGTCCACCCAGCCCTGAACATGCGGGCCGACCAGATTCTTGTTCACGTAATAGTAGGTCGGGATGAGCGGCATATCCCGCAACAAGATCACCTCCGATGCGGCCATCAGTTCATTGCGCCGCGCCGCGTCGACCGTCACCAGCGCTTCGTTATAAGGGGCGTCATATTCAGGGTTGTAATAGTTGGGGCTGTTGAGCTCCGCAAAGTCCGAGTGAACCAGAAGCAATATCTCGGCCGGGTCGGCCAAAAGCGGGCACCAGCCCGCGTCGCCGACCTCGAAGCGTCCCGCCCTTAGATCGTCGTAGTGAATGGCGGGCTCGGTGTTGACGAGATCGGCGTCGACGCCGATCTCCGTCCACATATTGGCGACGGCAAGGGCCGCGCGGCGGTTCTTGATGCCCTCCCGGTAGCGGTAGACGAAACTCAGCCGGTTGGTTTCGCTAAAGCCCGCATCGGCAAGCAGCGCCCGCGCGCGCTCAACCCTCTCTTCACCGTTCAGCGCGGCCCACTCGGGCGCGGGCGCGGGGTAGCCGGGCGCATGGGGGGTGACGATGCTGTAGGCCGGTGTCTCGCCCAGGCTGAGAATCTGCTCCGCCAGCGCTTCGCGGTCGATGGTCATGGCCAGCGCTTGGCGCACGCGCACGTCGTCGAACGGGGGCACCTCGGTATTGGTGACAATATAGCCGACACAGGTTGATGGGTCGGTGTGCGTTTCTTGCGGCATGTTATCGCGCAGCCAGGCGATCTGCTGTTCGGGAAAGTCCGTATTCAGATCAATTTCACCGGCGCGGAACCGGCGCAGCGCCGAAGACGCATCGTCCGTGGGGTAGTACACAACTTCGTCGATCTGGACATTTTCATTGTCGTAGAAATAGGGATTGCGCACCACATGAATGTGATCGTTGGGAACCCAGTCGACCAAATGATAGGGCCCGTTTGAGACCATCGTGCCCGGCCGGCTCCAGCGGTCGCCATGTTCTTCCACCACATGGCGCGGCACCGGATAAAAAAGATAACTCTTGAAGAGATCATGCAGGTAAGGGTGCGGGCGGACTAACCGGACTTCCAATGTCCGCTCGTCCAGGGCGCGCACGCCAAGTTGCGTCAGATCATCGATCTCGCCGAAATTGATCTCCCGCGCGTTCTCGATGACGTAGTGGAACGAGGCGAACTCGGCGGCGGTTTCCGGGTTCACCATGCGGCGGAAAGAATACTCAAAATCATAAGCCGTCAGCGGGGTTCCGTCCGACCATGTGTGCCCTTCGCGGATGGTGAACGTGTGGGTAAGGCCATCCTCGCTGATCTCATGCGCCTCGGCGGCACCGAAGATCGCCGTGTTGTCGGCTGTCGGCGTATAAAGCCCCACCATGAGATCACCCAAGATGCGGCTTTCCCAAACACCCGTCATGCGGTGGGGGTCGAGCGAGGAGGGCTCGGCGCCATTACCGTAATGGAGAATGACGGGCTGCTCACCGCTTTCCGCGGTTACGGGCCGGTTGAAGAAGGAAAAGCCGAAGGCGGCAACAATGACGAGGGCCGTGGCAATTGCCATGCCCCAGATCCAAGACCGGTTGCCCATATGGCGCGACCTCCCTTAAACCCGGCGGACCCCTTGTTTTTCGGGAAACTCTTGCCGGGGCGAACCCCTACCTGGCAGCGGAGATTAACGAAAGATCGTGCCGCCCGCCATGCCTTGTGGATGAATTTCGCGCGAGGCGGGTGGCCTCCCGGCGTTCCCCCGGACCTAGAATCCAGGGCCAGGGAACGCAGGGGGCTGTCTGCCTAGTTGAACCAGCGCATGATCTGGTCGACGACGCCTTCCTGCTGGCGGCGCTTGCTTTCGTCGATGGACATCCAGCGCGTGCGGTGGATGTGAACGCCGTTATCCTCATACCCCACCACGTGTTGGCCCACGAGCGTTTTGGAAACGCTGTTGAAGGTGGGGATGAAGGGCATATCCCGCAGTAGCACTTCTTCGGCGGCGGCATAAAGCCGGCCCCGTTCCGCGCCGTCAGACGTCATCTGCGCCTGGTTGAGCAGGCTTTCATATTCCTCGCTGTCATAGCCGGAATAGTTGAGCGCGCCCGAATCCGAATGGAATAGTAACAGGTAATTCTCCGGGTCCGGATAATCGGCAATCCAGCCCGCGCTGCCCATGTCGTAGTTGCGGGTTTGCAGATCGCGGTAGTGAACCGCGGGCTCTGTATTGACGATACTCACCTCGGCGTAAATCTCGGCCCACCAGCCGGAAAGCGCCACGGCGACGCGCCGCGCGTCCACGCCTTCCATATAGCGGTAGGTGAACTGAAGCGGATTGTCCGGGCCATAGCCCGCCTCGCGCATCAGGTCTTGCGCTCGTTCGATGCGCGCGTTGACCACTTCCGGTGTCACTTCGCCGTCAATGGCGAAGCTAAGTTCCGGCGGCGTATAGTCGGGCATCATGGGCGGGTTCAGGGAATAGGTCGGCACCTGACCGTTGTTCAAAATGATGCCGGTGATCACCTCCCGGCGGGCGGCGAGCGCCAAGGCTTCGCGTACGCGGACGTCCTGGAAGATCTCCCGCTCCATGTTGAACAGCACATAAGCGGTGGAGAAATAAGGATAGACGCGCGTCTCCTCGGGCATGTTCTCTTGCAGCCAGGTGTACTGCTGGGAGGGAAAGCCCGTATTGAGATCCAGCTCGCCCGCGCGGAACCGGCGTAAGGCGGCGGATTCATCTTCCGTGGGATAGTAAATTATCTCGTCGATGGCGACGTTTTCTGCGTCATAGAAGTATGGGTTCTTCACCGCGGCAATATGGTCGTTGGGAACCCAATCCGACAGCATGTAGGCGCCGTTGCTGACAATGTTGCCCGCCCGCGTCCACTCATCGCCATGTTCTTCGATCACGTGCTGCGGCACCGCGAACATGGTGTAGTGGGTCAGCAGCCAGGGCAGGAACGGCGCGGGCCGCGTCAACGTGATCTCAAGGGTCAGATCGTCGATGGCGCGCGCGCCCATGGTTGAAGGGTCCATCTCCCCCGCATTGATGGCTTGCGAGTTTTCCACAATGTAGGTGATGAAGGCATAACGCGCCGCCGTTGCGGGGTCGGCAATGCGCTGCAGGCCAAAGACAAAGTCCTGAGCCGTTACCGGCACGCCATCGGACCAGGCGGCGCCCTCGCGAAGGCCGAAGGTGTGCACGAGGCCGTCTTCACTCACATCGTGAGAGACAGCTGCACCAAAGATGGGCCTGCCGTCGGGGCCTTCGGTATAAAGCCCCAGAAACATGTCGCCGATGATCCAGTTTTCCCAGGTGCCGCTGGCGCGGTGGGGGTCAAGGCTCGAAGGCTCAGAGCCGTTGCCGCGGTGAAGCACCACCGGCCCGCCCTCCGCGTCTTGAGCGGTGACGTCTTCGTTCACACTGCTAAAGCCGATGACGGCGACAATCGCCACAATCACCACGACGGCAATGGCCGTCAGCCAGGTTGGAATTCTCATGGATTGATCTCCCACAGTTTGACCCCGCAGCCTTCAGGCCAGCTTTTGGGGGGAGCTTCTAACTCATTTCGCTGCCCGGTGCAGCCTCAATTAAACCAGCGCAGGATTTGGTCGGTCAGACTTTGCTGCTCGGGCCGCCGGCTTTCGTCGATGGAGATAAACCGCGTGCGGTGGATATTGAGCGCATTATCTACCCAGCCCGCCACATGGGGGCCGACGACCGCTTTGGAAACGCCATATGTGGTGGGGATCAGCGGCATCTCATACATAATGATCGCCTCCGCCTGGGCGAGGATCGCCGCGCGCTCGGCAAGATCGGGAGTCTGCGCCGCCTGGGCCAGAAGCGCGTCATATTCCGGGTTGCTGTAATTGCCGTAGTTGAGCTGCCCGGAGTTTGAATCCACCAGGAAGAGGTAGTTTTCGGCATCGGCGTAATCGGCCACCCAGCCCGCGTCCCCAAGGGCGAAATTCCCGGCGCGCAGGTCGTCATAGTGGGTCGCGGTTTCGGTATTTACGAGATCGACGTCCACATAGATCTGGGTCCAGAAGTCGCGCACCGCCACCGCCGAGCGGCGCAGCTCGACCCGCTCGCGGTAGCGGTAAACAAACTCAAGCGGATTGTCGGGGCCGTAGCCCGCCTCGCGCATCAGCGCTTGCGCGGCGGCAATGCGGTCTTCCTGGGACATCCCGGCAAAGTCAGCTTGCGGCGCCTCATAGTTGGGAATAAGTGGCGGCACCAGGGTGTAGGCGGGCGTTTGTCCGGTCTTCAAAATCTGATAGGCGATGGTGTCGCGGTCGATCGCCATGGCAAGGGCGCGGCGGATGCGGACATCGTCGAACGGCGGGCGCTCGGTGTTGACGGCGATATAGGTGGTGGCGATGTAGGGAAACGTGCGCGTTTCCTCGGGCAAGTTCTCTTTCAGCCACTCGTATTGTTGTGCGGGAAAGTCCGTATTCAAATCAAGTTCGCCGGCGCGAAAGCGGCGCAGCGCTGACGACGCATCGTCCGTAGGGAAATAATTGACCACATCCACGGCGACGTTTTCCGCATCGTAAAACAGCGGGTTTTTCACAACCGTGATGTGATCGTTGGGGATCCAGTCATCGAGCACGTAAGGCCCGTTGGTGGCAATGTTCTCGGGCCGGGCCCATTGGTCGCCATGTTCTTCGATCACGTGCATGGGGACCGGGAACGTGGTGTAGTGGGTGAGCAATTGCGGCAGGTAGGGCGCCGGGCGGTTAAGATGAATTTCAAGCGTGCGCGCATCCACCGCGCGCACCCCAAGCTGGGTGAAGTCCGTCACCGCGCCGGTGTTGATCTCTTGCGCATTGTCGATGACGTAAAGAATGGCGGCGTATTCGGCGGCCATTTCCGGGCTGAGGATGCGCTGGAAAGCAAACTCGAAATCATATGCGGTGACCGGCGCGCCGTCGGACCAAACATGGCCTTCGCGCAAAATGAACGTATGGACTAGGCCGTCCTCGCTCACCGTGTGGGACTCGGCGGCGCCCAAAATCGGATTGGCCTCGATGTCCTCGGTGTAAAGGCCGATGAACATGTCGCCGATGATGTTGTTTTCCCATACCCCACTTGCCCTGTGCGGGTCGATGCTTGAGGGCTCGGCGCTGTTGCCGCGGTTCAGCGTCACAAGGCCGTCTTCGCTTTGGGCGGTGACATCGCGTCCCGAAAGGCTGAACGCAACGACGATGGCGATAAGGACCGCACCGATGGCTCCGAACGTCAGTAAACGGGACAACTCTGCTCACTCCTTTTTGGGGCACGCATTTATGTAGAGGCGCCGCCTCAAATGACTAGCCGCCTCTTTATGAACGGCCCGTGAAACTCATTGCCCGCCACATTTGGGGGCCCCACGGTTTTGGCGGCAACCGGCGCTCTATAGCCCAATCCCGGGGGACTTCCTACCCTTGAAGCGGGGCTCGCCCGGGGCGGGGCCGGATGTCTCACCAAGAATTGACCATCCGGGGGTAAGCGCGGTGAAGGGATTGGCCTTTGCGCGCGCTTTGGGGTATTTCTCTCCGCACTCTTTGAGCCCCGGAGAACATCAGATGCGTATTTCAAGTTCCCCCCTTGCCGTTGCGTTTGCCGCTGCCGCCGTTCTCTTTACCGGAGCCGCGCACGCGAACATGGAAGATATGGTCGCGTGCCGCAACATCGACGACAGCGCGGCCCGCCTTGCTTGTTATGACGCCGCCGTCGATGGCGTGCGCGCCGAGATCGATGCGCGCGATGAGGCCCAGCGGGCCGAGGTTGCGGAAGAACGCGACCAGCGCAGTTTCTTCGGGCTTCCAACCTTTGGGCTTCGCGGGGCGCTGACCCGGCGCGAGACCACGGAAGAAGAGTTCGGCCAGACCGCCATGGAAATGGATCAAGCGCGTGAACAGGGTCGCATGGATGAGCTTGAAGAAGAATCCGAAATCCTGAACGAAGTGACCGCAAACGTCGTGGAATGGGGCCGCAATCCCTATGGCAAGATTTTTGTGGTGCTGGAAAACGGTCACGTCTGGCGGCTGATGGACAATGAGCGCCTGGCTCTGCGCCGCAACCGCGACAATTTCGTCCGTATCCGGCGTGGCCGCATGGGCTCGTTCTTCATCAAGGCGAACAATGTGCCCGCCGAATACCGCGTCGAACGGGTGCGCTGACGCTTTTACTTAAGTGAAAATTTGCTCAGTCCGGGAAGTGGCACGCCACTTTGCGGTTTGACTTGGCGCCCCGTGCCGCGAGGTCGGGAATTTCCTTCGCGCATTTCGACTGCGCCCGCGGGCAGCGGGTGCGGAACACACAGCCCGAAGGCGGGCTGAGCGGCGAGGGGATGTCGCCTTCAAGAATGATCCGCTTCTTTTTGGTTTCCTTGTCCGGGTCCGGAATGGGCGCCGCGCTGATAAGTGCCTGGGTATAAGGATGGCGCGGCTTTTCAAAAAGCTCATCCCGCGAGGCGATTTCCATCACGTTGCCGAGATAAAGCACCATGATGCGGTGGCTGATGTGACGCACCACTGAAAGGTCGTGGCTGATAAACAGCATCGACATTTCAAACTCTTCCTGCAGGCGTTCGAGCAAATTCACGATCTGCGCCTGAATGGAAACGTCGAGCGCGGAGACCGGCTCGTCGGCAACGATAAGGCGCGGCTCAAGCACCATGGCGCGGGCGATGCCGATGCGCTGGTTCTGGCCGCCCGAGAACTCGTGCGGGTAGCGGTTGATCATTTGCGGCAGAAGGCCGACCTTGGCCATCATCTGCCGCACGCGCTCGCGCACTTCGTCGCGCTTCATCTTTGGATAAAGACTGGTGAGCGGCTCGGCGATAATGTCGCCTACGGTCATGCGCGGGTTGAGGCTCGCGAGCGGGTCTTGAAAGACGATCTGAAGGTCCGCCCGGTGCTTGCGCATGGCACCCGCCTTAAGACCGGCGATGTTCTTGCCCATCCATACGACTTTGCCGCCGGTGGGTTTCAGCAATTGCAGCACCGCGCGCCCGATGGTCGATTTGCCCGAGCCGGACTCGCCCACAATGGCGAGGGTCTCGCCCGCGTTCAGAGTAAAACTCACGCGGTCGACCGCCTTGAGCGGTTTCGTTCCCACCAAAACGCCTTGGTGGATGGGGAAGTACATCTTGAGGTCGTCCACCTCGAGAATGGTGTCGCCGACTTTGACGTCGCTGCGTTTTTTGAGAGGCGCAAGTTCGCTCATCGTACCACCTCCCCGTCACGGGAAAGGCCCTTGAGGTGGCAGGCCTTCTTGCGGCCCCCGCCGATGGCTTCAAGCGCGGGGTGGGGGTCTTCCACGCACGGCTCGAAACGGTATTTGCAGCGTGCCTGAAAGCTGCAGCCCGGCGGCAGGTCTTGGAGGTTGGGCGGCTGGCCGGGGATGGCCGAAAGGTGCTCGCCCTTGGCTTCATCGAGCCGGGGCATGGAGCCCAAAAGCCCGCGCGCATAAGGGTGCTGCGGGTCATAGAAAATGTCGCGCACGGTGCCGGTTTCAACAAAGCGGCCCGCATACATGACGTTCACCCGGTCGCAAAGGCCGGCGACCACGCCCAGATCGTGAGTGATCATCACAATCGCCGTGCCGGTTTCTTTCTTCAATTGAGCAAAAAGATCGAGGATTTGCGCCTGCACCGTCACGTCGAGCGCGGTCGAGGGTTCATCGGCAATCAGCAGTTTGGGTTCGCACAAAAGCGCCATGGCGATCATCACCCGCTGGCGCATGCCGCCTGAAAATTCGTGCGGGTACTGAGAAAGGCGCTTCTTGGCTTCGGGAATGCGCATCAGGTCCAGCAACTCGACCGCACGTGACGAAGCCGCGCGGTGACCCATGCCCTTGTGGATTTGCAGCACTTCGGTCATCTGATCGCCGATCTTCATATGCGGCGTCAGCGAGGTCATGGGGTCCTGGAAGATCATCGACATTTGACTGCCGCGGATCTTGTTGAGGTCCTTCATCTTGAGGTCAAGGATCTCCTTGCCCTCGAACTTCACGCTGCCCGCGACTTTGCCGTTCGCCGCAAGCAGGCCCATCACCGCCATGAAGAGCTGGCTTTTGCCCGAGCCGGATTCGCCGACGATCCCGAGGCATTCCCCCGCTTCGACGTCGAGGCTCACATTATTGACCGCATTCACTTCGCCCTCGGGCGTAGCGAACCGGACCGTCAAGTCACTGACGCTGAGTACAGAACTCATTCTTCCCCCAGGTGGAAATGAACCGGACTAGCGGTCTTTCGGATCGAGCGCGTCTCTGAGCCCGTCACCGATGAAGTTGAAACAGAAGAGGGTTACGGCCATGAACAAGACCGGGAACAAAAGCATCCAGGGCGCCGTCTCCATTTCCTGGGCGCCTTCGGCAATGAGGCGGCCCCAGCTTGTGAGCGGCTCTTGCACGCCAAGACCGAGGAAGCTCAAGAAACTCTCGATAAGGATCACCGCGGGCACGGTAAGCGTCATATAGACCACCACGGGTCCCAGGATGTTCGGGACGATATGGCGGCGGATCATGGTCCAGCGGCCAACCCCGGCCGCGTGGGCGGCCTCGATGAACTCTTTTTCCTTGACCGACAGGGTTTGCCCGCGGGTGATCCGGCCCATGGTGAGCCATTCAAGCGCGCCGATGACGGCGAACAGCATGAGCAGATTCAGTATCCCCCCCGATCGCCCGAACACCACCAGCAGGATAATGAAAACGAACATGTGCGGAATGGAATAGAGAATGTCCACAATCCGCATCATGATGTTGTCGACCCGGCCGCCGATAAAGCCTGATGTCGCGCCGTAGATGACACCGATGACGAGGCTGACCGCGGTGGCCACAAAACCGATGGCGAGCGAGACGCGCGCGCCGATCCAGGTGCGGGCGAAGATATCGCGGCCGTTGGCGTCGGTGCCGAACAGGTAAAACGTCGTGCCGCCTTCCTGGGTGGGGGCTGAGAGGGTCGGCGCGCCGGACGTATAAGCGTAGTTTTGCTCCTCGAAAGTGTGCGGGCTCAGGAACGGGCCAACCACCGCCATAATGAACAAAAGCCCCAACAGGATCATGGCGGTCACCGCCGCCTTGTTGGCAAAGAGCCGCCGCCGCGCGTCGTCCCAAAGGCTGCGCCCCTTAATCTCGGCGATCTTGCCGCCGGGTGTGCCGATGCTTGTGTCGGTCATTGCGAGGCCCTCACTCTGGGATCAAGGACGCCGTACATGACGTCGACGATGAAATTGAGCGTGATGATGAGCGTTGAATAGAGAATGACGACCCCGAGCACGAGCGTGTAATCGCGCTGAAGCGCGCCATCCACAAAGTACCGGCCAAGGCCGGGCAGGCCGAAAATCCGCTCGATCACAAGCGAGCCGGTCATAAGCGCCGCCATGGCGGGGCCGAGATAGCTGACCACCGGCAACAGCCCCGCCCGCAAGGCATGGCGCCGGATCACGAGGCCTTCGGGCAGGCCCTTGGCCCGGGCGGTGCGCACGAAGTTCGAGCGCAAGACTTCGATCATCCCGCCGCGCGTAAGGCGCGCGATCACCGCAAGCGGCCCCAAGGAAAGGGCAAACACCGGCAAGATCATATTGGGGATGGCGCCGCCACCCCATCCCGCCGAGGGCACAAGGTTGAGCCAAACCCCGAAAAAGAGCGAGAGCACCGGCGCAATCACGAAACTGGGGATGGTGATGCCGGTCATGGCGAGGGCCATGACGAAATAATCAATCCAGGAGTTTTGATTAAGCGCGGCGAGACACCCCAGCGTGGCGCCGACCAAAAGCGCAATCGTAAGCGCCGAGATCCCGATGCGCGCGCTCACGTGCCAGCTTTGGCTGATGAGTTCGGTCACCGTGAAGTCCTCGCGCTTGAACGAGGGCCCGAAGTCGAACTCGGTCACGATGCCTTCCATGTAGAGGTAGAACTGTTCGAGCAGCGGCTTGTCGAGGTCGTACTTGGCGAGAAGGTTTTGTTCGATTTCCGGGGGGAGTTGCCGTTCGCCGTCAAACGGACCGCCCGGCGCGGCGTGCATAATCATGAAGGAAGCGAAGATCACAATGAAAAGAGTGGGGACGGCGCTCATCAACCGCCGCAAAGCAAACCAGATCATGCGCTCATCTCGTCCCTTGGTTGTCCCGCCCGCGCTGAAGATTGAGCGCGATCAAGGATTTGCCCCTCTCGCACGCAGACTGAATTCTGCATGGCGCCTTTGTCAATGCCGCCCCGCCGTGGCGGAGTGGATTGCGGCGGGACCCTATGGACCGGGCCACGGCCCGCCAAGTCAAAGGGCCGTGAGGGCAGGCGGCATTTGGCCGGGCGGTGCAATCTTGCCTCATATGTTCGCAGGTGCACACGTTTGAGGCCCGGATTGCTGGCAAAGCGAACACTCCATATGATGCGCGCCACTAAATCAGAGGCCGCCGCACCAACAAGGCGGCCCGGCAAAGCTGTAGTGCAGGACTAGCAGGTCGAGGGGGAGCCCATGCAACCTTCATCGGTGCATCAACACTGGTCGTCCCGATTCGCCTTCATCATGGCCTCCGTTGGGGCCGCGGTAGGGCTGGGGAACTTTTGGCGCTTTCCTTATCAGGCGGGCGAAAACGGCGGCGGGGCCTTCGTGCTCATCTATATCGGCGTCGTGATCTTCGTGGCGATCCCGCTCGTCATGGGCGAGCTTTTGATCGGCCGCCGCGGGCAGTTATCAGCCGTTGCGTCCACCCGGGAACTCGGCAAAGCCGAAGGCGGCTCGGGGATGTGGGCCATTATCGGCTGGGTCGGGATGATCGCCTCGTTCCTGGTGCTCACCTTCTACTCGGTGATCGCCGGGTGGGTGATGGCCTACATCCCCAAGGCGGTAACCCTCAACGCCTTTCAAGGCGGCGCGGATGCGGTGGGCGCCACGTTCGGGGCCCTGCTCGGCGATCCCACCCAGCTCATTATCTGGCACAGCGTCTTTATGGTCATCACGGTCTTTATCGTCATGCAGGGGCTGCACCGGGGGATCGAGCGGGCGGCCACCATCCTGATGCCGGCATTCTTTGTCATGCTCGTGTTCTCGGTAATTTACGCCGTCAGCGCGGGCGGCGCGGGCGCAACGCTCGATTTTCTGTTCAACCCCCGTTGGGAAGAAGTAGGCGTGGGCGTCGTCATGGACGCCATCGGCCAGGCGTTCTTCTCAGTGGGTGTCGCGACGGCGATCCTCATTACCTATGGCGCCTACCTTAATCGCGACGCGCGCTTGCCGCGGTCGTCCTTTGTGATCAGCTTTACCGATACGGGCGTGGCAATCCTGGCGGGGCTTGCGATCTTCCCGCTCGTGTTCGCCCACGGGCTCGACACCAACGCGGGCCCCGGCCTTCTGTTCGTCACCTTGCCGCTCGCCTTTGCCGACCTGCCCTTTGCGCAAGTTTTCGGAACGGTCTTCTTCACGCTGGCATTTTTCGCGGCGCTCACTTCTTCGATTGCGCTTCTGGAAATTGTCGTCTCATGGGCCGAGGAGCACCGCAATATGGGCCGGGCAGCCGCTACCGCCGTCTTTGGCGGCCTTGCCTGGCTCATCGGCCTCTTTCAGGCGCTTTCGTTCAATGTGATGAACAATACGCTTCCCGAAGGGTTCCTGCCGGGAGTGGCCGACCGCAACTTTTTCGGCCTCGTGGATTTCATTACCGCCAACATCATGCTGCCGCTGGGCGGCGTGCTTATCGCGGTTTTCGTCGGCTGGGTGGTCAGCCGCCAGACAGCGGTTGAAGAACTTGGCATTTCCGGACTTGGCTTCCGCCTGTGGCGGTTGCTGGTGAGGTTCGTGATTCCAATTCTCGTGGGTCTCGTTCTTGTGCTCAACACGGCCCAGAACGGCTTTGGCTACGATGTTCTGGCCGCTATCGGTCTCGGCAGCTAACAAAAACTCTTACGCCGCGAAGTGCCGGGCAAGGGCGCGGCGCAAGCTCATGTCCTGAAGCGTGACGACGCGCATGGGCACGTCCCCGTGCTCGGTTTCCACAATGCGCACCTCGGCATGTACTTGGCGGCCGTCGGGGCCGTCGAGCATGACCTCCTCGCGCGAGGCGTTGTTCACCTCAAGGGCGAAGGGCGCGCCGGCTAGCGAGCCCTCGGGCACGCCGAGCAAATGCTCGGCTTCCGGATTGGCAAAGCGCACGATCCCTTCGGGGTCCACCAGCATGATGGCCGAGGCGCATTCTTGTAGCAGGGTCAGGGCGCCTGTCCCGTTCTTGGCGGGCTCATTGGTTTGCGAAATAGGGGTTTGCGAAACGGGAGCTTGCGGACCAGCGTCTTGTGGGGCGGGCACCGCGGAACCGGTCTGCCGCCGGGCAAGGGTCAGGTGCACCGCGCGGGCAAGGCCCGCGCTTGTGAGCGTCGCCCAGTCGAGCACATCGTCGGCGCCCTCGGCGATAAGGGCCGCGGCCGCATTGAAATCAGCGGCATCGGCGACAACGATCACCGGGGCGCCCGCTGCCTCGCCAATGACGCCCCGCGCCCACAGCCGGTCTTCGGCGCCAAGGGCGCCCGCGTCGATCAGCAAAAGGTCCATCTGATCGCGCGCCGCCTCGGTAAAAGGCAGGGTTGCTTCGCGCGCGGAAAGCTCGCGGCTTTCGGCGACGGCAATCAGCCGGGCCACGCGATTGCGCTCCCGCCCAAGAACCCCAAGCTGCGGGTTTAGCGCTCGTTCCGTATCCGGACGATTTGACCCTGTAGGGTGCGACTGCATTCTTTACCCTTTGTTCACGATTGAAAGGCGCTGCACACCTTTCCGCGTCACCGCGCGGGACCCTTAAAGGAATCCCAGTCCCTACAAGGTTAAAGATGGGGAATGACTCTGAACAAAGCGTAAAAGGGGTGAGGCGAAAGAAAGGAAACCGAAACGTTAGCGGTTGCCGCCTTGCATGCGTTTATTAAGAATGTCTTGCACCAGATCTTCGGAAACCGATTCATCCGCCGTCGGATCATTTCCGCTTTCGATGGATGCTTTCACCAGGCCCACGGTTTTGGCATAAGCCGCCGCATAGGCCGCGCAGGCGGTGCAGATAAGGCGGTGCATGGCCATGCGCACGCGGCCCGTAAAGGACAGCTCGCCGTCCACATAGGCGTCCAGCCGCTCATCAAACTCATCGCAGCTAATGTGGCCCGGCAATAGGGAAAAGAGCCATTGCAGTGGATTCATAACCAACTCGCTCGCGTAAGGGCCGCGTCCCTGGCTTTGCTGGCCTCACGCATTTAGAGATCCTCCAATCGGGACTTGAGAAGCACTCGCAACGCCGCTCGCGCCCGGTGGAGCCGGACCTTCACGGCGCCGGGCGTCAGGTCGAGCGCCGCCGCCGTTTCATCGGTCGACAGTTCTTGAATGTCGCGAAGCAGTATCACGTTACGATAATTCTCCGGCAATTGAGCGATGGCCTCGTGGATGATCTCCTTGCGGTCTTGGGCTTCGAGGGGGGGCGCCTCCTCGCGCGGGGGCTGCCAGGCAGGGTCAATGCGTCCTTCATTGCCGTCGAACTGGGGCAGAAGGTCGTCGATCGAGGCCTCGGCTTTGCGCTTGCGGGACCTCAGCCGCATTAACGCCGCGTTAACCGCGATCCGGTGCAGCCAGCTTGAGAGCTTGGCCCGGCCCTCGAACCGCTCGATGGCGCGGAAGGCCTGCAAGAACGCCTCTTGAAGGCATTCCCGGGCGTCTTCTTCATTGCGCAGGATGCCGCGAATGACCGCGAGCAGCCGGCCCGAATATTCACGCACCATGAACTCATAGGCCCGCGCCTCGTTCGCCTTGAGGGCGGCGAGCAGCTCGGTTTCATCGTCTTGGCGATAGGCGTCCATGGAGACCTATGAGGGAAAAGGCCCAAGGGATAAAGACCCAAGGGAAAAGGGCGGCCGCCCGGATACTACGCAATCTGCGGGACGCCTTAAACACAAATGCGAGATGATCATAGCCGCTTCGGTCCCAGGGCGGTAACGCGGGCAGGCGCGAACGCATCGGAGAAGGGCCAAGGAGGTGGCCCATGACCCTGCAGAACACAGTGCAGAAGGCAGCTTGCGCCATGCTTGCGGTGGCAGTGCTTCTGCTGCCGGGCGCTGCGCGGGCGGACGAGGCGGACCGGTTTCGCGCCGCCTGGCCCGAAACCGACTTCAGCCGCAGCATCATCGATCTTAGCGAGGTCATGTCCGGCGGCCCGCCTCGGGACGGCATTCCGTCCATCGACAACCCGGTCTTCGAGCCCGTGGCGGGTAGCGATTTGCCGGACAACATGCCGGTCTTGAGCCTTGAGTATAGGGGCGAGACGCGCGCCTATCCGCTTTCCATTCTGATGTGGCACGAGATCGTCAACGACGAGTTCGGCGGCGAGCCCGTGGCCATCACCTACTGCCCGCTCTGCAATTCAGGAGCGGCCTTTCTCGCCCGCATCGAGGGCGTCGCGTACAAGTTCGGCACCTCGGGCCTGCTGCGCCATTCGGACATGATTATGTATGACCGCCAGACCGATAGCTGGTGGCAGCAATTCCTCGGCGAAGGCATCGTGGGCGAGATGGCGGGCGAGAGCCTTGAATGGCTGCCCGTGCGCATGGAATCGATCGGCGCCTTTGCCGCGCGCAATCCGGCCGGCGAGGTGCTTGTGCCCAACGACGACCGTGCGCGGTCCTACGGCCAAAACCCCTACGTCCGGTACGATTCAAACAACTGGCCGTTTCTTTACCGCGGCGATTTCGATGCGGACGTGGAACCGCTCTCCCGCGTGGTGGCCGTGGGCGATCAGGCCTGGGCGCTTGAACTGGTGCGCGAGGCCGGGCACATCGAGGTGGGCGATCTGGTGATCACTTGGACCGGTGGGCAGGCCTCGGCGCTGGATGCGCGCGACATCTCCCGCGGCGCGGATGTGGGCAACGTGGTCGTCCAGCGCCAGGCGGGCGATGCGCTTGAGGACGTGGTTTACATGGTTCCCTTCGCCTTTGCCTTTCACGCCTTTCATCCCGGCGGCACCATCCATACTGAGCTAGAATAATGGCAGATTTCTGCGGCTGTGACGGCTGTCACAGCAAAAAGCGGGGTCCCGTTTCGCCTTCCCGATTTGGCACACGTCCCCATCTGTCGGGTGTCGAGGCATCGGGCCCGGCGCGAACTGATGGAGGCAAGAATGACAAAGACACGAGGAACCGCCGCTGGATGGGGCGCCCTGTTTGTGATCTGCGGCTACGCCGCCCTGTTCGGTGCCGCCTACGCCCAGCACAGTCTGATCTTCTGAATTCCCGCAATACTCTCAATCGACGCCCGGGCTCTGGTCAAACCAGAGCCCGGCTCTTATGGTGCGCGCGGATTGCCAACGGCGGCAACAAAGTCAAAGGTAAAAGGGACGGCCCTGATGACAGGATGGCGGCGGGGGTTTGCAGGCCTCGCTCTTTTTATATCAGCGGCGTTTCTTGGGTCTTGCGGGTCCGTCACCGCGGTGACCGATTTCGTCTTGCCCAGGACCCAAGCTGGGAGCGCTGGGCCGCGCACCAGCCCTCTTCTCAGATCCACGTGAACCACCAGGCCTGGGCGGATTTTCTTGGCATCTACCGCCGGACCTCGCCTGAGGGCGCGGTTCAGATCGCCTACCGGGATGTGACGGACGAGGACCGGCAGGCGCTTAACCGCTACGTGGATGCGCTGGGGCAGACGCCGGTCAGCACGCTGGGCCGGGACGAGCAATTCGCCTACTGGGTCAATCTCTATAACGCGCTCACCGTCAAGCTGGTGCTCGACCACTATCCGGTGGAAAGCATCCGCGAGATTGAGTTCGGGCGCAGCTTCGTGCCCTCGTTCATCGTCGATGACGGCCCCTGGGGGGAGGAGCTGATCACCGTCGAGGGCATTCCCTTGTCACTCGACAATATCGAACAGCGCATCCTGCGGCCGCTTTTCCGCGAGCCTCGCGTTCATTATGTGCTCAATCGCGCTGCCGCGGGCTCTCCCGATCTGCTGGCAGTACCGCTTGACCCCGCGCGCCTCGACGATCAGCTCAACGAGGCGGCGCGCGCCTTTGTCAACAGCCCGCGCGGGGTTCAGGTCGACCGCAGACGGGCCGGGGTCTCGTCCATCTATACCTGGTTCCGGGAAGATTTCGGCGGCTCCCAAGACGCCATTCTCGTGCACCTCGGCAACTACGCGGACCCCGAATTGCGCGAGGCGCTCGCCCAGGCCTCCCGCGTGCGCGATCAGGGCTTTGACTGGCGCCTCAACGACACACCCTAAACCAGACGTTGCCGTTGCCGTTCCTTTGGGCTAACCCGCAACCTGCGGCATCTTTGGAAAACCTATGGCCAAGAAACAAAAATCCTTCCGCCCCAAGGCCCGCGTGCCCAAGGGGCTCCGCGACCGGCGCGCGCGCGATGTGCGCACCGAACGGGAGGTCTTGGTCCGCGTCCAGCGGCTTTACGAGCTTTACGGGTTCGAGCCGTTGGCGACCTCGGCGTTTGAATACGCTGATGCGCTGGGCAAGTTCCTTCCCGACGCGGAACGGCCCAATGAGGGCGTTTTCTCCTTCCAGGACGATGACGAGCAATGGCTTTCGCTGCGCTATGACCTGACCGCGCCGCTGGCGCGGTTCGTTGCTGAAAACTACGATGGGCTTTCAAAGCCGTTCCGCCGCTATGCGGCGGGCCCCGTGTGGCGCAACGAAAAGCCGGGCCCCGGACGATACCGCGAGTTCACCCAAATCGATGCCGACACCGTGGGCACGCCGCTGATGGCGGCGGATGCGGAAATGATCATGCTCGCCGCCGATTGCATGGAAGCGATTGGGCTCGAGCGCGGCGACTATGTGATCCGGTTCAACAATCGCAAAGTGCTCGATGGCGTGCTCGAAACCATCGGGGTGGATACGGGCGCGGGTGACGTCCAGCGGCTGACCATCTTGCGCGCTATCGACAAGCTCGACCGCCTTGGCGTCGAGGGGGTGCGTCTTCTGCTCGGCAAAGGCCGCAAGGACGAAAGCGGCGACTTTACCGAAGGCGCCAACCTCGCAAATGCACAAATCGATAGCCTTATCGCTTTTGTGGAAGCGGGCGCTGGCAGCGATGAGGAAACTCTCGCCGCCTTGCGGGGGCTTGTGGGTGACAGCGCCGTGGGCCTTGAGGGCATCGCCGAGCTTTCAGGCATCCAAAAGCTGCTTGAGGCCGCCGGATATGATGAGACCCGCGCGCGGCTCGATCCCTCTCTCGTGCGCGGGCTTGGCTATTACACCGGCCCGGTTTACGAGGCGGACCTTACTTTCGAGATCAAAAACGATGAGGGCCAGATCGTGCGCTTTGGCTCGGTGGGCGGCGGCGGGCGCTATGACGGGCTCGTCGAACGCTTCAAGGGCACGCAAGTTCCCGCGACGGGGTTTTCCGTGGGCGTCAGCCGCCTTGTGGCGGCGCTGGAGGCGAAGGGGCAGCTCGCTGCTTCTACAAGCCGTACGCCGGTGGTGGTGCTTGCCCTCGATGGGGAGCGCATCGCGGATAGTCAGAAGATGGTGCAGGAGTTGCGCGATGCGGGCCTCGCCGCGGAAATGTACCTGGGCGGCGCCGGCATGCGCGCGCAAATGAAATATGCGGACAAGCGCGGCGCGCCCATCGCCGTTATCGAGGGCGAAGACGAACGCGCCAAGGGCGAGGTGACGCTGAAAGATCTCGTGCTTGGCGCGAAGCTCAGCCAGGACATCGAAGACAACAAGGCGTGGCGCGAAGACCAGCCCGCACAGATTGCCGTCAAACGCGGTCAGCTTGTTGCGGAAGTCAGGAAAATGCTCGCCCGCCATGAACCCGCAATGGGCGCGCGTCACGAGTAGTGTGGGGCGGAGTAGGGCCTTCAAAATGCAAGAGGGGAAGCCGCAGACGGAAGGTTGATCGGCTTCCCCTCTTCTTGGGCCTTCCCGCACCTTCGTGTTGGGGGCACGGGCGGGAAGGGACTTAGCTCAGGCGTCTTTTCGTTTAGTCCACGCGTTTATTCCTCGTCATGCTCATGCGGATCGATTTCCACCACCTCGACCGAGCTTGGGTCGGTGGTGCGGATGATGGTCCGCAAATTGCCGTCGTCGTCTTCGTCGTGCTCGATGATGGTGACGTGTTCCTCACCATCTCTCTCAACGCGGATGACCTGACGATTGTGGGAGGAATAGTGAGGCGCATCCGAGAACCATGACGTCCCTGCGTGAGGCGGCACCGGCGGCGCTGGCGAAACGTAAATGCCTTCCTCGTGCAACTCGGCCATTTCCTCGGCAAGTTCGACCAGGATTTCGGCCTGTAGCTCGGCCATCTCCTCCTGGAACTCCGCCATCTCTTCTTCAAACTCGGCTATTTCTTCCTCAAACTCGGCACGTTCTTCTTCGCTCATCTCATAGCGCTCGTGACGCCTCTGTGACATCTCGCGATGCAGTTCCATCATCTCTTCTTGGAGCTCGTGCATTTCTTCCTGGAACTCACGGGTGTCGAAACGGTTCACATACTCGAACTCCCAGTCGCCCATCTCTTGCATGCGCGCGCTCACATAGGCGAGCTGCGATTCGACGAGCTCACGGATCGCTTCTTCATTAAAGACATCATCGCCGATGATGATCTGGCGGTCTTCGCCCGGGCCGAATTGTACGATACGGACGTCGCCACCCTCGCAGGTCAAAGCGCCGACGGAGTCCTCGTCGCCCGCTACGAAAACGCAAACCCGGGTGTATTTTTCATCCCCGTCGGTTTCGACCATGCGCACAATGGTGCTTTCGCCGTCTTCGAGGTCGATGACGTACCCATCGCTGTCGGTGATGGTGACTTCTTGACCGGTCGCGCCTGTTGTGCAAGCGGCGAGGGCCAATGCGGCGGCGGCGGTGAATGCTGCTTTCGATTTCATTTTCAATCCCAAAGTTGGGCCCCGCTGCGAAGGGGGATCCTCCGCATATGTCGCAAGGATACTGGCACAGCGCGGATTAAGCGGTACTGTCCGGCGCATTAAACTTTAGCAAGGTTCATCATGAAAAAGGGCCGCGGAGTGCGCCTCCGCGGCCCTGATGTCTTCGGCAATGGCGCTTCTTTTTAGAAGCCCATGCCGCCCATGTCGCCCATGCCGCCACCGGGCATGGCGGGCGCTTCGTCCTTCTTGGGCGTTTCGGCCACCATCGCTTCGGTGGTGATCAAAAGGCCCGCGACGGAAGCGGCGTCCTGCAAGGCGGTGCGCACGACCTTGGTCGGGTCGATAATGCCCCACTCGACCAGATCGCCGTATTCTTCGGTTTGCGCGTTGAAGCCGAAGGTCTTGGACTTTTGCTCCAAGAGCTTGCCCACGACGATCGAGCCTTCGACGCCCGAGTTTTCCGCGATCTGACGGATCGGCGCTTGCAGCGCGCGGCGCACGATATTGATGCCCGCTTGCTGGTCCGCATTTTCACCATCGAGGCTTTCGAGCTTCGCCGCACCGTAAAGCAGCGCAACGCCGCCACCGGGAACGATGCCTTCTTCCACCGCAGCGCGGGTCGCATTAAGCGCGTCATCGACGCGATCTTTACGTTCCTTCACTTCGATTTCCGTGGCGCCGCCCACGCGGATCACCGCAACGCCGCCTGCAAGTTTCGCAAGACGCTCTTGCAATTTTTCACGGTCGTAGTCGGAACTGGTTTCCTCGATCTGCTTGCGGATCTGAGAGACGCGCGCGTTGATGTCGGTCTTCTTGCCCGCACCATCGACGATGGTGGTGTCGTCCTTGGAAATGCCCACCCGCTTGGCGGTGCCGAGCATGTCGAGGCTGACGTTTTCGAGCTTGATGCCGAGATCTTCGCTGATCACCTGGCCGCCGGTGAGGATCGCAATGTCCTGCAGCATGGCCTTGCGGCGGTCGCCGAAGCCCGGCGCTTTCACCGCCGCCACTTTAAGGCCGCCGCGCAGCTTGTTCACTACGAGGGTCGCCAAGGCTTCGCCTTCCACGTCTTCGGCAATGATCAGAAGCGGACGGGAAGATTGCACCACCGCTTCCAGAACCGGCAGCATGGCTTGCAGGTTCGAGAGCTTGGATTCGTGCAGCAAAATATAAGGGTCTTCCAGTTCCGCCACCATCTTATCGGCGTTAGTGATGAAGTAAGGCGAAAGGTAGCCGCGGTCGAACTGCATGCCTTCGACCACTTCAAGTTCGGTTTCGAGCGATTTCGCTTCTTCCACCGTGATCACACCTTCATTGCCGACCTTGTCCATGGCCTGCGAGATAAGCTGGCCGATTTCCAACTCGCCATTGGCCGAGATGGTGCCAACTTGCGCGATCTCTTCTGAGTCTTTCACTTTCTTCGAGCGCTTGCCGAGATCTTCGACGACCGCGGTCACCGCAAGTTCGACCCCACGCTTGAGGTCCATAGGGTTCATGCCCGCGGCCACGGCTTTGGCGCCTTCGCGCACAATGGCGTGGGCGAGAACCGTGGCGGTGGTGGTGCCGTCACCGGCTTCGTCGTTGGTCTTCGATGCCACCTCGCGCACCATCTGTGCGCCCATGTTCATGAACTTGTCTTCAAGTTCGATTTCCTTGGCGACCGTGACACCGTCCTTCGTAGTGCGCGGCGCGCCGAAGGATTTGTCGAGCACCACATTCCGGCCCTTGGGCCCCAAGGTAACTTTCACCGCGTCGGCCAGGACTTCGACGCCGTTCAGCATCTTTTCCCGGGCGTCGGCGCCAAATCTTACATCTTTAGCAGACATATCGTTCACTCTCCTGAGTGTTAGATGAATTGAGGTACAAAAAAAGCCGTGTACGGAGCGTTTCCGTTACGCGGCTTTCTTCTTGGCTTTTCTGGCGCCTTCGAGGACGCCCATGATGTCGGACTCTTTCATAATCAAGAGTTCTTCACCGTCGATCTTCACTTCGGTGCCGGACCACTTGCCGAAAATCACCGTGTCGCCGGGCTTGACGTCCAGCGGCGTGATCTTGCCGTCTTCGCTACGGGCCCCGTCGCCCACGGCGACAATCTCGCCTTGCTGGGGCTTTTCCGCAGCGGTGTCGGGGATGATGATCCCGCCGGCGGTCTTTGAGTCTTCTTCGATACGGCGGACGACCACGCGGTCGTGCAGAGGACGAAATTTCATCTTCCGCGTCTCCTATCCTTTTGGTTGTGCCTCTTGGGGTAAAACAACTGAAACAAGCCCTTAGCACTCACCCCAACGGAGTGCTAACAGCGTGTCAGCGGGGGATTTAAGGATGGTGAGACAGGCTGTCAAGGGCACCCCCTCCCGGCTCACTGACGTTTGCCGACCTCCCCCCTCAAGGGCGAGGTTTCTCAGCAGTTTGCGGTCTTTTCCCCTCACCCCTGGAGGGGGAGGGTCAGGGTGGGGGGGAATGACGTGAAATGCGCTCTGTGGCACCTTCGAGCCATGAGTAACGAAGAGCCCTCCCGTCTGTCCCCGCTGGGTGATCCCCCGCCTACGCCCAAAGCCCCGCCCGCCAATCCAAGGTGGCGGCTGATCGTGGACGTGGTCGTCTTTCAGGGAAAGCTTGGCCTCGACGCCTTGCGCGATTTGCTCTTGAGCCCGATCTCCATCGTGCTGGCGCTTGCCGGGCTTCTGACCCGGCGGCACGATCCGGGCGCCTATTTCTACGATCTTATGCGCCTGGGGCGGCGGTCGGACCATTTCATCGGGCTTTTCAATGCGGGCCTTCGCCCGGACGAGCGGGACGAGTTCACCTCCGTCGACGATATCGTGGAGACCATCGAGAAGGTGGTGGTGGACGAACACGCACGCGGCGGCATGACGACCGAAGCCAAAGCCCATATCGACCGCACGCTTGACCAATTGGACGAGACCATTGCGCCCGAACGCATAAAGCTCACTTGGCGGTTTAAACGCGCGGCGGTAATCGCCCGCCGCGAAGCGCGCAAGGTGCGGGATCAGCTCACTTCAAGTCGGGATCAAGGGCCGGGAAGGTGAAGCGCGAAAGCGTCAGGTTAGGTTGTCCACCTTGTAAGGAACCTTGCCGGCAAAGAGCCAGCCGGAAATGGCAAGCCGCGGGGCGCCGGCGAAGGGCGCCACGACGCCGACCGAGTGATACTTGGGAACCGTCATAATGTTGAGCGCGTTAAAGGCCGGGAAAAACGCTTCTTCCACATAAGAGCCGCGCTTGTCGGGAAAGAACTTGAGCTCCCCACCCCAGTCGGCCCGCCACGTCGGGCAGAAGTAGAAGATAAACGCCGCGCGGAGGTCCCATTCCGGCAGGGAGTCGATGTGCATGTTGAGATAATGTCCGGGCCCGAACCACGATGCGGCAGCGCCTGCACCGCTGATCGTGTCGTCGCCCGTGATCTTCCGCGCAAAGGACAAAAAGGCCTCCGACGTCATGAAGTCGTCGAATGCCTTGAGGGGATGGTCGAGGTAATTGCCTTTCTCAATCTCCTGATGAAACGTGAATGTATTGTAGGCGTGGCCGAATCCTTGCTGAGCGGTTTGCGCCACACGCCGCGCCAGTGCCATGCGCTCCTGCGGCGGCATGTTCTCCATCTCGACAAGGGGGATGCTGCTGATCGTCTCGCCTTCGCAGTAGGTGAACTCCCAAGGCGTCTTGTTGACAAGAACAGAGTGAATGTGCAGGGCATCGTCCTTGCGCAACGCCTTTTTTATTTGAAGCCGCTTTTTCTCGGTAAAGGCGGTGGCCAAGGCATCCACGTCGAGATCGGGATTGAGGGCAATCTCCGTCATTTCCCGCTCTCATCCACGTAGAACCAGCCGGTAATGGCAAGGCGCGGGCCCCCGGCAAAGGGCGTCACATATCCCACCGCATGGGGCTTGGGCACGGTGAAGACGTTCAGAACATTGAAGGCGGGCGGGTAGGCCTCTTCGATCCGCCCGCCGCCATCGGCGTAGAACTTAAGCTCCCCGCCCCAATCCGCGCGCCAGACTTTTGTGAGATTAAGGACGAACGCGGCGCGGCGGTCGATCCCGCCAATCTTGTCCGTATGCAGATTAAGGTAATGCCCCGGCCCGAACCAGGTGGCGTGCCCGCCCGCGGCATTGATCTCCCCATCGCCGGTCAGATTCCGGGCGAACGCCAGCAACTCATCGGAATTCAAAAACGCATCGAAGGCGCGTAAGGGATGATCCGGATACTCGCCCGCTTCGAAGGCTTCGTGAAATTTGAAAGTATTGTAGCAATAGGAAAAACCGCGCTGCGCCAATTGCGCCCGCTCTTGCCCGAAGGCGAGGCGTTCCTGCGGCGACATGGCCTGGAGCTTTTCGATGGGCATGTACTGGTCGCGTTCGCCGTCGAAATAGGTGAGCTGCCACGGCACGCGATTGACCAAAACCTCAAACAGATGCTCCGCAACGTCCGACGGTAAGACTTGCTGCACTTGCCCCCGTTTCGACGTCCCGTAGGCGGCGGCGAGGGCATCCACGTCCAAATCGGGATTGAGGCAATAGGTAACGTCACTCATCGGTCACCGGCGGCTTATGAATCGGGTAACTGCAGGGATTTCGCCGGGCGCACGGTCATTTCGAAAATGTCCACGTTGATGGGCTGGGTGACCGCATAAACCACCGCCTTGGCAATATCGTCTGCGTGAAGCAGCAAGGCGGGGGCGGCCTCGTTGACCTTGTCATGGATTTCCGGCGGCAAGGTCATGCCCGGCTCGAAGGTAAGATCGATCCCGAGCGATTGCAGCACCGCGTTGATGTAGTCGGGCGGGAAGTTGCGCGCGAAATTGGTAATGACCGCGCCGGGGCAGATGTTCACTACACGGATGTTATCGTCTTCAAGCTCTTTACGCATGGTGGTGGCAAGGGCGCTCACCATGGCTTTGGTCCCGCCGTAAACGCCGCTTGCATCGCTGCGCGCGGCGACCGAGGAGATATGAACGATGTGTCCCTCAAAGCCGCCTTTGCGCATGATGTGAATGGCGCACTGCGATCCGGCGAGGAGCGAGAGAATGTTCACCTCCATCATCTCGCGCCATTTTTCCGGATCGCCCTTGGCGATGCTGTCCGGGTGCGAAAGGCCCGCATTGTTGACGAGAATGTTGAAGGTACCGGTTTCCTCCGCCGCGCGCTCGATGAACCCCTGAAATTTGTCATAGTCGCGGATGTCGAAGGCCTCGGCGGTGATCTTGCCGCCCGCCCGTTCGGCGATGGGGGCAAGCTCATCGAGCGCCTCTTGCCGCCGCCCGGTGACAAAAACATGGGCGCCGAGGGCCGCGAGCTTTAGGGCCGTCGCCCGGCCGATGCCCGACGAAGCGCCCGTCACGAGGGCGGTCTTTCCCTTAAGGCTGGTTTCCGGCATGGGGGGTTCCTCCTTGGCTTTGTCTCAAGCATATTCTCCCCGCAGCCGATTGGCGAGTCTTGACCTTGCCAATGATTAAACCCGCGAAACGCCGTTTTAAGAAGAGATCATAAGATGACAATGTCCGTCCACGAACGAATAGGCGAGAAGATCAAGGGCAAGCCAGGCAGCCGCTGGCACATCCCGACCCCGGCGCTGGTCCTGGACCTTGCGGTGTTCGAGCGGAACCTCAAGAAGATGGCCGATCACTGTGCAGCAAACGGCATCGGCTTGCGGCCGCATGCCAAGACCCACAAGTCGGCGGAGATCGCGCGGCGGCAAATGGCGGCGGGCGCGGTTGGTATCTGCTGCGCCAAACTTGCCGAAGCCGAAGCGCTGGCCGCGCGGGGTATTGAGAAGATTCTACTTACCTCACCCCTTGCCACGCCCGGGGCAGTGGCCCGCGCAATCGAGCTGAACGAGGTCATGGAAGAGCTGATGGTTGTGGTGGATCACCAGGACGGCGCGCGCGATCTCGATGTGGCCGCAAGGAATGCTGGCAAACCCTTGCGCGTCTTGATCGACATCGACCCTGGGCTCCACAGGACCGGCGCGGTCTTTGACAAGACGTTCGATGATCTCGTGGGTCTCGTGAAGGAATGCAGCGGGCTCACGTTCATGGGGATTCAGGGATACGCCGGGCACTTGATGCATGAGCACGATCTTTCCAAGCGGCGCGAGGCGTCGCTGAAAGTGATGGCCATGCTCAGCGAAGCCAAGCAAAGGGTTGAACGCCTAGGTCTTGAATGCGCCATTGTAACAGGCGGTGGCACGGGCACCTACGACATTGACCCCGCGGCAAATGTGCTGACGGATCTGCAAGGGGGCTCGTATATTTTCATGGACCGCCAATACGCGGAAGTTCCGGCGGGGAACGGGTTTCTTCCCTTTGAGGCATCTTTGTTTGTGCAAATGACGGTGATCAGCGTGAACACGCCGGGGATCGTGACCACCGATGCGGGCTTTAAATCCTTTGCGACGGACGCGGACGCGCCATTGATCCACGACGGCGCGCCGGAAGGCGCCGCTTATTTCTTTTTTGGAGATGAACAAGGCGGCATCGCCTTTGCCGATGGGGAGAAGGATCAATTGCCGCGCGGGGCCCAGGTCAGTTGCGTGGTTCCCCACTGCGACCCCACGGTCAATCTTTACGACTGGTACCATGTGGTCGAAGGCGATGTGCTTGTGGACCTTTGGCCCATCGATGCGCGCGGCTGCGCCCAATAGGCGGCGGCTTTTAATGGCGGGCAAAGGCGACTAGGCTCTGCCGCTTGAGTTTGCTTGTTCTTGAAGGAGAGCGCGATGTCCGCCGCGCATGAAACACCCGGCAACCCGAACGACCTGGCGCCCTTCTGGATGCCGTTCACGCCGAACCGCAGTTTTAAGGAAAGCCCGCGGATCGTCTCGTCCGCGAAGAGGATGCATTATTTCACCACTGACGGGCGCAAGATCCTCGACGCGGCGGCGGGGCTTTGGTGCTGCAACGCGGGCCACGGGCGCGAGCCCATCATCAAAGCCATCCAAGCCCAAGCGGCGGAAATGGATTTCACGCCTTCGTTTCAGTTCTCCCACCCCAAGGCATTTGAGGCCGCTGCGCGCATCGCCGCGCTCGCGCCCGGTGACCTCGATCATGTGTTTTTTGCCAACTCGGGCTCGGAAGCCGCCGACACGGCGCTCAAGATTGCCATCGCCTATCACCGCTACAATGGGGAAGGCGCACGCACGCGGCTCATCGGCCGCGTTAACGGCTATCATGGCGTGGGCTTTGGCGGCATTTCCGTGGGCGGCATGTCGGGCAACCGCAAGCTCTATGGCCCGCTTTTGTCGGGTACGGATCATTTGCCCTCGACCTATAACCGGGAACATCAAGCCTTCACCAAGGGCGAGCCGGAATGGGGCGCACATTTTGCGGACGAGCTTGAAAACCTCGTCAAGCTGCATGATGCCTCCACCGTCGCGGCGGTCATTGTCGAGCCCATGGCGGGCTCGGGCGGGGTGGTCCCGCCGCCCCAAGGGTACTTGCAGCGCCTGCGCGAGATTTGCGACCGCCACGGCATCCTGCTCATCTTCGATGAAGTGATTACCGGCTTTGGCCGGTTGGGCCATGCCTTTGCCGCCGAACGTTATGGCGTGACCCCGGACATGATCACATTCGCCAAAGGGGTAACATCGGGAACCGTTCCCATGGGCGGCGTCATCGCGCGTGCTCATGTGCATGATGTGGTGGAAGGCGAAGGCGAGGGGCACGGCCCCCACGAAATGCGCCTTTATCACGGCTACACTTATTCAGCGCATCCGCTCGCTTGTGCGGCGGCGATCGCGGCGCAAGACGTTTACCGCGACGAGGGGCTGTTTGAGCGCGCGAAATCCCTTGAGCCAACTTTTGCCGATGCAATGATGGGGGTGAAAGAGGGCGCGCCCGTGGACGACATCCGCACCGTGGGCCTTGCCGCCGCGTTCGATGTGCGCCCCGATCCCGATAACCCCGGCCGCCACGGCTATGAGGTCATGACGAGGCTATTCCACGGGCACGACATGATGGTGCGGCTCTCGGGCGATAGCG